>NZ_JBVHVF010000009.1:0-216586 GCF_055564955.1 Streptomyces sp. NPDC028910
GGGCTGAAACCTCGCCCACCCCATCAAAAACCGCCCTCCCCCTCCCCCGGCCCGCACTTAACCGCCCGCCACAACGGGGCGCCCCCCCCCCCCCCCCCCCCCCCCCCCCCCCCCCCCCAGGGCCCGGGAGTGCCGGCCTTCAGGGACCGGCGGGCGGGGCTACGACCAGGTCTGGTACGAGCTCTTCTGGCTGTGGCTGCCGCAGGCGAAGGTGCGGAGGTGGAACTCGAAGCTGTCGTCCAGGCAGAGGCCGGTGGCCTGGTTCTTGAACTCGACGGAGCCGTCGGGGTAGCGGTGGACGAACCAGCTCTCGTCCTTCGCCTTGTCGCAGATCTGGCTGGAGACGAGGCCGTTGGGGGCGCCGGTGAGGCAGTATCCCGTCTTCACGTTCTTCAGTTCGCGGGTGCCGTCGGCCCACTGGTGGACGTTCCACTTCTGGTGGTCGTTCCCCGCCTCGCACGGGTACGTACGGGGTCCGAACTCGGCGCTGTCGTCGAGGCAGGCCTTCGTCGCCCCGTTGCGGAGGGTCTGGACGCTGGCCGGCGCGGCCGCGGGGGCCGCGGCGTCGGACGACGTGGCCGTGGCCGTGGCCGTCGTGGTCGCAGAGGTGAACGTGGCGGCGAGCAGGATCGCCACGAGGGCGGCTCGTGTGCCGACCGCGGTGAGGGAAGTGTTCATGTCGCTCCTTGATTGATGCGAGTCGATGCGAGTCGATGCGAGCGCGGGCCCGTGACCGGTGCCGCGGAACCCGCGGGTGCCGGGTGGGTCAGCCGGTGATGTTGACGGGACGGTAGGCGTGGTAGCCGTCGCGTCCGTTCACTCCGTAGGAGTGCTGCTTCCAGCGCGTGCCGACTCCGCCGGCCTGCTCGTAGGACTTGTAGCCGGAGCAGTCCTGCCGGTAGCCGCCGGCCCACCGCTTGGTCTGGCTGTACGGGACGGGGCGGCCGTTGTTCGCGGTCAGCCAGGTCTTGGCCCGCTCCAGTACCTGGGCACGGGTCACCCGGGGCGGGGCCTTGGTCGCGGAGCCGGTGTGCTGACCGGCGGCGGGCGTGACGACCGCCGCCGCCGGGGCCGGCGCCGCGGGCGCCGAGGGGGCGGTCAGCGCGGCGGAGCTCAGGCAGACGAGGGTGGTCAACGCCGCCATACCCCAGCGGCGGGTCATGTGTGTGGACATGGGTTCTCCAGCTCTTCGTTACGGGAGGGTCCGGCTCGGCTGCGTGCCGCAGGGGATGTGCCCTGGCGGTGGCGGGGCGTCAGGGCCCGTGCTGTCGCCGCCGCAGTGCCGGTGGTCAGAGTGTGTGGCGGTGTGTCAGCCGCCCGCAAGGCTGTCCCGTTTGCTTCAGCGATGTCGGGATCCCTATCGTTCTGACCTGCTGGGACAGACTCGTCCCGGGACGAGGCGTGGCCCTCGCGGGACGACACCCGGGGGCTCGGGCCGAGAGGGGCGAGATGACGGGCGGCGAGGGAAAGGGCCTCACCGAGGTGCAGCAGCTCGGCCACGCGCTGCGGGCGTTGCAGAAGCGGTCCGGCCGCACACTGCGGTCGCTGGAGTCCGAGGTGATGATCAGTGACTCGTCGCTGTCCCGGTACTTACGGGGCAGCACGGTCCCGCCGTGGGCGACGGTGCGGGACCTGTGCCGGGCGCTGGGGGGCGACCCCGCTGATTTTCGGCTCCTCTGGGAGGCGGCGGACCGGTGCCAGCCGAAACCGCCCGCGGGCGACGGTCGCAGCGGTCAGGCGGAGCCGGAGCCCGAGCCGGAGTCCCGGTGGGACCGCTGGGGCCACTGGCGTCGTACCACCCGCACCCGGGTGCGCGGCCGCTGGACCTGGGCAGCGGCCGGAACCCTCGCGGGCCTGCTGCTCGGCGCCGGGGTGGTGCTCGCGCTGCGGCCGGCCGAGGGGCCCGCTCGAAGTTCGCCGGGCGTCGAGGCGACGGGCAAGGGTGCTTCGCGCAGCGAGCCCGGGGCCGGTGCCGATGCCGGTGCCGGTGCCGGGACCGGGCCGCAGGACAAGGTCCGCATCTTCGTCAACCGGGCGACGGGTTCCTGCCTGGACCACAGCCTCGACCAAGGGCTCCGGTCGTTCGCACCCAACGGGATGCCTTACCAGCGGTGGACCGTCCACCCGTCTCCCGACGGCACGAGCGAGCTGAGGAACCACGCCACCGGCGCGTGCCTGGACAGCGGGGACGGGCTGCGCGCCCTTGCCTGCACCCGGTCCGAGGCACAGAAGTGGTCGGTCACCACGCAGCCCGACGACTCGGTCGAAGTCAGGAGCCGGAGCACCGGCGAGTGTCTCGACGACAGCAACGCCGGTCTGCGCTCCCGGCCCTGTGACGGCTCCCCCCACCAGAAGTGGGGCTGAGCCCGTAGGGGGTCCTGGGCCCTGTCCGGGCCCCGCGGAGACGGATGCCCTGCGGAGTCAGCCCACCTCCACGCTGTCCAGCTCCGCGTAGCGCTCGCCCTTGGACAGTCGCAACGCGTTCCAGCCCTCCCGCAGGGTGACGCTCACCTGCGACGTCCGCCACTGGTCCCAGCCGGTGTGGGGGTAGAGCACGGCGCCGGCGGACTTCCCGTTGACGGCCAGGCGGTGTGAGGACGCCGCCGGAGCCCCGGCTGCGTCCTGGGATCCGTTGGCGAAGCGGACTGCCAGGGTGTGCGTGCCGGGGGACGCGGCGAAGACGGTGAACTCCACGAAGCTGTCCGCGTGGTCGATGCCGCCGACCGCCCTGCCGTCGAGGGCTCCGGCGGCCTCACGTACGAGCGCGTGGTTCACCTGTGCGCGCTCCGCCTGGTAGAGCACCTTGCTGCCGCGGACCACGGGGTAGCCGTTGGCGAAGCCCAGGTCGGCCGCGTACAGGGCGCGCCGGGCGGGATCGGCGCGCCAGCCGTGGAAGAGGATGCGGTCCCGGCCGTTCGGGTCGCGCACCACGTCCTGGCCTCCCGGGCCGCGGACGGCGCCGTCGAAGGACTCCGTCGTCAGCAGCGGCGCGGCCGCCTTGGTGTACGGACCGGTGAGGCCGGTGGCCACCGCGTAGCCGACTTTGTACTGGTCGTCGCCGTAATGGCCGGCCGAGTAGAACAGCACGAAGTGGCCGTCGCGCCGGATGAGGGTGGGTGCCTCGATGACGTTCCCCTCCCAGCCGCGGTCCTGCCTGATCAGCCGGATGGGGTCCCCCGTGACGCGGGTGCCGTCCGGGGAGAGGGGCTGGAGGTGGAGCCAGGTGTCGCTCCCGCAGCAATTGCCGTCGTTCTTCCACAGGAGATAGCGGTGGTCGTCCTCGGCATAGCTGGAGGCGTCGATGGCGCCGCCCAGAGCGGCCGGGCAGACCAGTGGACCGTCTCCGGCCGGTACGAACGGGCCCTGCGGCGAGGGCGCCAGTGCGACGCCGATGCACTGCTTGCCACTCGCCCGGTCCCGGGCGGTGTAGTGCATGGTGAAACCGTGGCCGTTGTCGAACACTTCGGGCGCCCAGACCAGCGAGCGCTGGGGCTGCGCCCACGCGCCGACCCTGGGCAGCGCGTCGGTGTCGGCCATGGACCAGCGCGTCAGGTCCTTGGACGTGGCGTGCTGGATGTTCTTGCCGTGGCCGTTGGTGGCGTAGGCGTGGTAGGTGTCGCCCACCTTGACGATGTCGGGGTCGGCGAAGTCCTGGTCGAGGACGGGGCCGGTCGCTCCGGCAGCTCTGGTCGCTCCGGCAGCTCCGGCAGCGGCCGGAGCTGCCGGAGCTGCCGGAGCGACCATGAGGGCGAGGACGGCGGCCACGCTCCCTGCGAGAACGGTGAGATGGCGACCAGTCCGGTGCAGCGCCGAGTGGAACACGTAGGGCTCTCCTCCTGATGAGCTGAGGCCGACCATCGGTGACCCGGCACGCCCGGCTTGCCGGCGGGCGGGCCTGATCACCTCGGTCATGCACGTGGACCCTGGAAACGACTCGGCGGTACGCGGGTTGCGTCGCGGAAGGCGGCGCGACAGGTGAGCGACGGGATCAGGCGGAGCTCGTGAGGATGACGAGTTGCCGGGTCGCCCGGGTCATCGCGACATAGCGGTCGACCGCTCCTTCGATGCCCTTGCCGTACGCCTCCGGGTCGATGAGGACGACCAGGTCGAATTCGAGCCCCTTCGCGAGCTCCGGGGTCAGCGACCGGACACGGGACCCCGGCCGGAACGTGCCGCCCTCGATCTCGCCGGCGCCGATGACGCAGGCGATCCCCTCGGCGTGCTCCGCGAGCCAGGTGTCGAGGATCGCGTCCAGATCGGCGACGGATCCGTGGACGACGGGGATGCCGCTGCTGCGGATGGAGGTCGGCACATTGGCGTCCGGGAGCGCGGCTCGGATGACGGGCTCGGCCTGCGCCATGACCTCTTCCGGCGTGCGGTAGTTGATGCTCAGGGAGGCCACGTCGATCCGGTCGAGACCGATCCGCTCGAGCCGTTCCCGCCACGACTCGGTGAACCCGTGCCTGGCCTGGGCGCGGTCCCCGACGATGGTGAAGCTGCGGGACGGGCAGCGGAGCAGCAGCATCTGCCACTGCGCGTCGGTCAGTTCCTGCGCCTCGTCCACGACGATGTGCGCGAACGGGCCGGCGAGCAGGTCCGGGGCAGCGGTGGGCAGTTCTGACTCGTTGACCAGGCTGACCTGGGCGTCGCGGCCGCGCAGCATCGTCACCAGGCCTTCGCCCTCGTCACCGTCGGCGCCGGAGTCGGCTGCGGCCTCGATCAGGTTGTCGACGACCTGCGCCATGCGCTCGCGCTGGGCGGCGAGGATGACCTCGTTCCGGCGCTTTCGCCGGGCCGCCTCCGGGTCGCCGAGCCGCTGCCGGGCCGCGTCCAGGAGCGGCAGGTCGCAGACCGTCCAGGCCTGGGCGTCCTTGCGCTGAAGCTTCCGGACCTCATCGGGCGCGAGCCAGGGGGCGCACATCCGCAGGTAGGCGGGTACCGACCAGAGGTCTCCGACGAGGTCGGTCGCTTCGAGCAGCGGCCACGCGCGGTTGAGGGTGGTCACCAGCTCCTCGTCGTGCAGCAGGGACCTCCGGAAGAGGTCGGGCGAGACCTCGCCGTCGTGCTTGTCCATGAGGATCGTGACCAGTTCCTCCCAGATCTGCTCGCGCGCTTCGTTGTGCGGGGTGCCTGGTCCCGGTGCTGCGAACGCCTCGGCCCAGTCGTCGGCGCTCAGCCAGATGTCCTCCCAGGGGGTCGTGACCGTCATCCCCCGCTCGGGCGGCTCTTCGTAGAACCTGACGGCCGTCTCGATCGCCTTCACCATGTACGCGGACGACTTCAGGGCGGCCACGTCCGGCTCGGCCTCGATCGCCGCTCCGGCTCCCTCGGGGACGAGGTCGCGCAGGGTGCAGGTCTGCACGCCTTCCTCTCCGAGGCTGGGGAGGACGTCGGCGACGTAGGCCAGGTAGGGCTGGTGCGGACCGACGAACAGTACGCCGCCCCGCCGCTGACCGAGGCGGGGGTCGGAGTAGAGGAGGTAGGCGGAGCGGTGCAGAGCGACGACGGTCTTGCCCGTACCCGGACCGCCGTCGACGACGAGAGCGCCGCGGGATCCCGCCCGGATGATGGCGTCCTGGTCGGCCTGGATGGTGGCGAGCACGTCTCGCATCCGGGAGGAGCGGTTGCCGCCGAGGCTGGCGATGAAGGCGGAGTGGTCGTCGAGCGCGGCGTGCCCTTCGAGCCCGTCGGCGGTGAACACCTCGTCCCAGTAGTCGCTGATCCGGCCGCGGGTCCAGCGGTACCTGCGGCGGCTTGCCAGACCCATCGGGTTGGCGTGGGTCGCCGCGAAGAACGGCTCGGCCGCGGGAGTGCGCCAGTCGATCAGCAGCCGGCGGCCCGCGCTGTCGGTCAGGCCGAGCCGTCCGATGTAGAGGGGCTCGGGGTCGTCCGCGCTGACGACGTGTCCGAGGCACAGGTCCAGACCGAAGCGACGCAGGGCGCGCAGCCGGCTGGTCAGCCGGTGGATCTCCACGTCCCGCTCCATCGCCTCCCGGCCGATGCCGCCGGGCGCCTTGCGCACGGCCTCGAGGCGGTCGGACAGTTCGGCGATCGCCTGCTCGAGGCTCTTCTCGATGGCCGCGAAGTGCTGCTCGTCGGCGGCGGTCAGCATCGGGTCGGCCTTGGGGGCGAGGTGGTCGGGCAGGTCGAACACGCTGGTGGCGAGGGGGTTCATGTCATCGGCTCCGATCCGAGGTCGCGCTGACGTCACATCACACGACTCGTCAACCGGCAAAGACGCACGCACTTCGTTGGTCTCCCGTTTCCGCAGGTTCTGGCCTTGGATCAGGAATTCTGCGGGAGGACCGGGGCCTTGCCGCAAGCCCCCCGGTGCGCTATAAGTTGAGAGTGGCAAGGAGCGGGTATCCCTCCTTGCCTTCGTTGTTCGCCGTGGACGCGCTGCCGTGGACGCGCTTCAGAAGCCGGCGGTACGCGCCTTGTCCCTGAGGTCAGGAGGCGGTGGCGCGGCGGATCGCGGCGATGGTGGGCACCGGTTCCCGGGTGAGGAAGTCCAGGACCAGGTGGTTGACCAGCTCGGGCTTCTCCTGGGTGAGGAAGTGGGAGGTGCCGGGGACGATGGCCAGTTCCGCGTCGGGCAGGGCCTCGAACATCTCGACCATGTGCGCCAGTGTCACCAGGTCGTCGTCGGCGAACATCACCAGGGTGCGGGCGGTGACCGCGCCCAGCTGCGACGCCTGAAGGTCGGGTTCCTTCGCCGCCATCTCGCCGATCTTCGTGGCTACGACCCTGAAGTGCTCCTCACCGTCCGGTGACACCTCGCCGTAGGCCGGACCGAGGAACTGGGCGATCGCGTCCACGTCCCACTCCGTCCCCGCCGGCTCGGCCGAACCGGACGTGTTGAAACCTCCGCTGATCAGCACCAGCCGCTTCACCAGCTCCGGCCGCTGCATCGCGACCAGCATCGCGGTGACCGCCCCGTCGCTGTGGCCTACCAGGTCGGCCGGTTCGCCGACCACGGTCTCCAGGAAGGCGATCGTGTCGTCGGCCATCAGCTGGTAGGTGATCGGCCCCTCCACGTCCGGTGTGTGCCCGTGCCCACGGCGCTCCGGGGTGTAGACGTGGAAGTGCTCGGCCAGCGGCCCGAGGTTCGGCTCGAAGAACCGGGCGTCCACCAGGCCGCCGTGCATGAGCACGAGCGGTGCGCCCGCGCCCTGCTCGCCGTACCAGGTCTTCACGGCGCCGAGTTGAACGTACTCGCCCATCGTTGTTTCCCCTCTCCAAGGCGCGACGGTCCGCACCTGCCGGTCGATCTTGAAGCAGCCTAGCGAGCTAAGTGGACGCTGTCCACATTGAAGGGCCCGCCGGGGCGGCCCCCCGCAGGGAGGAAAGACGGCGCGTACAGCCCCGCCCCGCGCGCGGAGGCCCGTACAGTCTCGCTCTGAGCCGGTTCGTCCTAGTTTGGGGATATGCGTTGCGTCGTCTCACTGTTGCTCTCACGTTGGTGACCGTTCTTTCCTGTGGGTCCTTCCTCGGCGCGCAGGCCGTCTCGGCGGAGAGTGAGCCGGCCGGCGGCGGCAGCCGGGGTACGAACATCCTGATCGTCGGCATCGACAGCCGCGCCGGCCTCTCCGCCGCCGAGAAGGTACGGCTCCACGCGGGCGGCAAAGGGTGCAACTGCACGGACGTGATGATGCTCGTCCACCTGTCCGAGGACCGGCGGCGCGCCAGTGTCGTCTCCATCCCGCGCGACTCCTACGTCGAGTACGCCCCCGGCACCGGCCCCGCCCGCAGCGGCAAGATCAATGGTGCGTACGCGATCGGCGGTCGCGCGCTCACCGTGGCCACCGTCGAGAAGGCCACCGGTCTCCACATCGACCACTACCTGGAGACCGGTTTCACGGGCTTCGAGCAAGCGATCGACAACCTCGGCGGCGCGACCGTGTGCACGGACAAGCCGCTCAAGGACGAGAACTCCGGGCTCGACATCGGCGCCGGTCACCACCGCACCAACGGGAACGAGACCCTGCGCTACGTCCGGGCCCGGCACGTCAACCTCCGGCCCGGCGACCTCGGCCGGGTCCGGCGCCAGCAACGGGTGCTGAACGACCTCCTGGCCCGTCTCGCCTCCGAGGGCGCCCTGTCCGGCCCCGTCAGCACGGCGCGCACGGTGCGCACCCTGCTGAAGTCCGTGCGTACCGACGAACGGACGGGGCTGGACGATCTGGTCCGCATCGGCTGGGCACT
The DNA here is from genome assembly GCF_055564955.1 of Streptomyces sp. NPDC028910. NCBI lineage: Bacteria > Bacillati > Actinomycetota > Actinomycetes > Kitasatosporales > Streptomycetaceae > Streptomyces > Streptomyces sp. NPDC028910. The sequence continues at coordinate 8,206 of NZ_JBVHVF010000009.1, forward strand.
CGGCCGCCTGCCGGCCGACCGGACCGAGTTCGCGACCGTCCCGATCCGGCTCTTCGACCACCGCGTACCCGGAGTGGGTTCCACCCTGGTGTGGGACGAGGCCCGCTCCGCCGCGTTGTGGGACGCGCTGGGCGCGGACCGCCCGATCACGGGCGACACCCGGATCCAGCCCGTTGCGGAAACCGCGGCCCCGACCAACCCCGCCGCCATCGCGGTCCGCGTGGACGACGCCGGGGTCGCCGCGGCCCTGCGCCGCAGCGGGTTCGCCGTGACCGACACCTCGCTGTCCGCACCGCCGCAACGGCCCGCCGGCCCCCCTGTGATCCGGTACGCCGCCGGCCAGGAGGAGAACGCGGCGACCCTCGCGGCCGCTCTGCCGGGCTCCCGCCTGGAGCCCGACCCGAACCACGACGCGGTCTTCGACGTCGCGATCGGCACGCAACCCGTCCTGGTCAAGACCGTCACTTATGACCGCAACGTCGCCGACGGCGCCCCCGTGACCGCCGACCGCCTGCGCTGCGCCGGAACGCCGCCCGCGACGACGCCGGTGCGTGGTGAGCGGGGCGGGCCCGAGCGGCCGGGGAGCGGCGCAGGGCCTTCAGGGCGACGATGAGAGGTGTGGACGCGGCGCAGCCGCAGGCCGCGGGCCGCACCGGGTGAGCGGCCTGGCGCGCTGACCGCGGCGGCCTCCCCGTGCGTGGGCGGCGGCAGCGCGTGCCGCCGTCCGGGGGCGCCGCCGCGCGCGGGCCGGGGCCGCCCAGGAGGAGCGGGTGCAGGATGCATGAGGAGATGCCGCTAGAGGATCTGATCAGCAGCGCCGCCCAGGACGCCGGAGGGTGGCTGGGCGCCCTGCCGGTGGCGCTGGTGGCCACCAGCAGCGACGGGATGATCGTGCGCTGGAACCACGGCGCGCAGGATCTGCTCGGCTACGCACCGCCCCAGGTACTCGGACGCCACATCGCCGATCTGCTCCATCCGGGGGCCGACCGCAGCCTGGGCCGGTCCTTGTGGGAAACGGCTGCCACCGGGCGCGGGGTGATGGGCACGGTCACCGCCTGGCACCGTGGCGGTCATCCACTGGAGCTGGAGATCTGGGCCTGCCCCGTGCCCGATCGGCGCCACGGCGCCTCGGCGGTGCTGGTGTTCGCCGCGGACGCTCACGCGGCCCGCCGCATCCGGGGATCCTCCGCGGTGTGGGACGGGCTGTTCGCCCGCTCGCCGGTCGGTATCGCCATCCTCGATACGCAGCTGCGGTTCCTGCAGGTCAACCCGGCGCTCGAGGCGATGAACGGCCTGGCGGAGTCCGCCCACGTGGGCCGCCGCCTGGCCGAGGTGCTGCCCGAGGTGAACGCGGGCGAGATGGAGGAGGCGATGCGCCAGGTCCTGGACACCGGTGAACCGGTCCTCGACCGGCGCCGCACCGGCCGGACACCGGCCGACCCGGAGCACGACCGCGTGTGGTCGTGCTCGTACGTACGCGTGGAGGACCCCGCCGGCCGGCCGATCGGCGTGATCGCCTCCCTCCTCGACATCACCAGACAGCAGCGCGACCACACCGAGGCCGAGGCGGGCCGCCGCCGACTCGCCCTGCTCAGCGAGGCCAGCTCCCGCATCGGGGCCAGCCTCGACCTGGAGCGCACGGCGCAGGAGCTGGCCGACCTCGCCGTCCCCCACCTCGCCCACGCCGTCACCGTCGACGTGCTGGACTCCCTCGCGCACGGGGACGAGCCGGGGATGGGACTGGCCGGGGGCGTTGCCCTGCGACGTCTGGGCAAGGCGCCGCTGACCGGCTCCGCCGTCACCCAGATCCTGGCCCCGCTCGGGAGAACGCTCACCTTCCCCGCGGCCGCCCCGTACACCCAGGCACTCGCGGCCCGGCAGCCCTTCCTGGTCGCCCACCTCGACGACGAGGCCGTCGCCCCCGCCGCCCGTTACTCCGCCAAGCCCGCCCGACTCCTCGAGAAGGGCGTGCACTCGTTCATGATGATCCCGCTCGTGGCCCGGGACCTGGTCCTCGGCGTCGCCACCTTCTACCGCACCGGGCCCGCCGGCCCCTTCGGATCCGACGACGTCACCCTCGCCGGCGAACTCGCCGCCCGGGCCGCGATCGGCATCGACAACGCACGCCTCTACCACCACGAACACGAGACCGCGGTCGTCCTCCAGCGCAGCATGCTCCCCCAGCACGTCACCGCACCCCCCGGCATCGAGATCGCCCACCGCTACCTGCCGGCCAGCGACGTCAACGAAGTCGGCGGCGACTGGTACGACGTCCTGCCCCTCACCGGTGGCAGAGCCGCGCTCCTCATCGGAGACGTCATGGGCCACGGCATCACGGCCGCCGCGGTCATGGGACGCCTCTCCGCGACGGTCCGCGCCCTCGCCCGCCTCGACATGTCCCCGACCGACCTGATCCACCAGCTGGAGGCCACCCTCGCCGACCTTTCCGACCCGATGCTCGCCACCTTCCTCTACGTGGTCTGCGACCCGACCACCGGCCACTGCACCGTCACCCGCGCCGGACACCCGCCGCCCGCCGTGGTCGAGCCCGACGGCACCGTCTACCTGATCAAGACCCCGCCCGGCGTCCCCCTGGGCGTCGGCGGCATCACCTTCACCACCACCGACATCACCCTGCCCGCCGGCAGCCTCCTCGTCCTCTACACCGACGGCCTGATCGAAGCCCGCAGCCGCGACATCGACGAACGTCTCAACGAACTCACCAGCCTGCTCACCGAACCCGAGCAGCCGCTCGACCACCTGTGCGACTCGCTGGTCGCCCACCTCGTCCCGGCGTCCGCCGACGACGACATCGCCCTCCTCACCGCCCGCATCGGCACCCCCACCCGCTCGCCCCTCGTGTGAGGGCGGGCTGTCACCCTGCACGCCTGTCCGCGTACAGTCCGTGATGTCGACGACGCACCGTCAGGCACCGGGCCCGACGGCCGGACAGGAGAAGACTCGTGGCCACCGACGCCAGCAGCACGCCGCTCGCCCCGCAGCGGTCCCGAACGGGCCGGCCGGTCCCCGAACTGGACGCCGCCCGCGTGGAGCGGTGGCGCACGGACGGAGGTGAGCTGGTCGACCTGCTCGCCCAGGTGCGCGGGCGCCTCGGCGGTGTCGCCGCGTTCCGCCTCGGGCCGCGGCCCACCGTCCTGGTCACCGGGCCCGAGGCCGTCCAGCACGTGCTCGCGCGGCACCCGGACCGGTACGTCAAGCGCTCCCACCGCGCCCGCCTGCTCGTCGGCGACGGCGTCCTCGCCGCGACCGGCGAAGCCTGGAAGCGGCAACGACGGGTGTTGCAGTCCCAGTTCACCGGAACGGGGATGCGCCGCTACGAGGAGCGCATCGCCGGGGCGGCCCGCACCACGGCCGAGCGGTGGGCCGACCACGCTCGCACCGGGCGGACCCTCGACGTCGGCGAGGAGATGCGCCGCTTCGCCCTGGACACCATCTGGCGCTCGCTCACCGGACATCCCCTCGACGCCGCCACCGCGCACGAACTGACCGCGGTCGCCACGGTGGTGGCCGCGCTGCCGACCCTGCCCGCCGACGTCGTCGACGCCCGGGAAGCCGTCGCCGCGGACCTCACCAGGATCGACGCGGTCGCGCGGCACGCCGTGGCCGCCGCCCGGGCCGGAGCGCCCGGCCCTGACGGGCCGGGACTGCTGCAGGTGCTGGTCGACGCCTCCGCCGAGCGCCCCGAGTACACCGACCAGCTGCTGCGCGACGAGCTGGTCACCCTGCTGGTGGCCGGCCACGAGACCACCGCCACCACGCTGACCTGGCTGTACCTGCTCCTCGACCGCCACCCGGCGGCGCGCGAGGAGGCGCTCGCGGCCGGCGGCGCGGGTTCACCCGGGCGCCGGGAAGCCCTCCAGGCCCTCGTCAGCGAGACGCTCCGGCTCTACCCGTCCGCCTGGATCCTGCCCCGGCACGCCGCCGAGGACGACAGCCTGGGCGGCTACGCCGTCGAAGCGGGGACGGACCTGCTGGTCTGCCCGTACCTCACGCACCGCGACCCCGAACTGTGGCCGGACCCCGAGCACTTCGAGCCCCGTCGCTTCACCGTCCCGGGCGGCCGTCCCACCCGGCCGGGCGCCTACCTGCCCTTCGGCATCGGCCCCCGCGCCTGCCTGGGCCAGCAGTTCGCCCTCCGCGAGTCGACCGTGCTCCTCGAACACCTGCTGCCCGCCCACACGCTGGAGTTCCACTCGACCCCTGCCAAAGCCTCGTACGGCATCACCGTCCGCCCCGATGGCCCGACCCCTGCCACGCTGACCGGGGTGGGTACGAGGGGCACCGCGCGCTGAGGGCCCGCGTCGGCCGGACCCGCGCCGGGCGAGGGGCGAGGGGCCGGCTCAAGGAGCGATCGGCAGCTGTCGCTTGTGCTCGGTGAGCCGGTAGCGGCGGACGATGACCTCGGCGGCGGACTCACCGACCGGCTTGCCTTCGAGGAGGTCGTCGATGTCGTCGTAGGTGACGCCGAGCGCCTCCTCGTCGGGCCTGCCCGGCTTCAGCGTCTCCAGGTCGGCGGTCGGGGTCTTCCAGATCAGCTCGGACGGAGCGCCCAGGGCCTCGGACAGGGCCCGTACGCGGCGCTTGGTGAGGCCGGTGAGCGGAACCACATCGGCCGCGCCGTCGCCGAACTTGGTGAAGAAGCCGGAGACCGCCTCGGCGGCGTGGTCGGTGCCCACGACCAGGCCTTCGTGCGCGCCCGCCACCGCGTACTGGGCGATCATGCGCTGCCGGGCCTTGATGTTGCCGTGCACGAAGTCCTGGTGGTGCGCGTCGCGGAAGGCCGTGCCGCCGGCCAGTACAGCCTCCAGCGCGGCGTCGCTGGAGGACTTCACATCGACGGTCAGGATCCGGTCGGGCCGGATGAACTCCAGCGCCATCTGCGCGTCCTTCTCGTCGGCCTGGGCGCCGTACGGCAGCCGCATCGCGAAGAACGTGGCGTCCTGCCCGGCCGCACGGACCCGCTCGACCGCGAGCTGGCACAGCCGGCCCGCGGTCGTGGAGTCCACCCCGCCGCTGATGCCCAGCACCAACGAGCGCAGCCCCGTGGAGAGCAGCTGGCCGCTGAGGAAGGCCACCCGGCGCTCGATCTCCTGGCGTGCGTCAAAGGACGCGCTCACCTGGAGATCCCGGGCGATCTCCTGCTGCGGGGATATGGACGCCAGGTCGGTCACGGTCGCTCCTCGTCGGGCCCTCGGGCAGGTCGGCACGCGCCGCCGGGCCGGGGCCACAGGGGGCGCAGGCGACGGAAGCACTCTAGAGGAAGGCTCCCGGGCACCGGACCCCGCCCGGACCGGCTTCACCTTCCACGCGGCCATCCCGCCCGCGGTCGGGAGGTGCGGGGCCCTCGCTCGGAGCGGAGGGGTGGGGCGAGGGCGGAGGTCACGGTGATGTGCGCGCCTCCCCGCGGGCCGCGGGTGATGTGCGTCGAGCCGCCGGTGACGGCCGCGGCCCTGCGGGCGATGTCGAGACCGAGCCCCGAGGAGCCGGTGCTGCTCCCGCGGGAGAGGGCTCGGTCCGGTTCCGGAATGCCCGGCCCGGCGTCCTCCACGGTCAGCTCCACGGCGTGGGCGGTGCGGGCGACGCGGACGCCGAACGGGGTGCCGGGCGGGGTGTGGCACCACCGCTGGAGTCGGCCACGGCGACCCCGACGGCCACCGCCGCGGCCGCCGCGGTGAGCGACAGCACCTCACAGAGGGAAGGGGAGGACGGGGTGCGGCCGAGCCTAGGGCGGTGACCAGCTGAAAGAGCACTCTGGAGGCGTTCTTCACCTGCCCTTAAGGAAACCCGCAGGTTCGGCGCAGGAACCGGCGACCCGTGTGATCATGACCGTCGGCACATCCGCCGCACCTCATGGGGGGACCATGCGCACCCGCACCACCAACGCCACGACCGGCCTCGTCGCCGCGCTCGCGGCGCTGCTCGTCCTGGCCGGCTGCACCGCACCGAGAGAGAGCCGGCCCGGGCCGGTGAATTCCGGAACGTCGGGAACGTCGGCAACGTCGGCGCCCGCGCAGAGCAGCGGGTCCGGGTTCGAGGGGCCCCGGCCGCAGGATCAGAACCTGTTGGCGTGGACCGGCGACCCCAATGACGCGGGGCACGTCACCGCCCAGTCGGCCGCCGGGGTCGGCGGGCGGATCACCCTGGTACGGATCGTCCTGCGCGAGCAGATCACCTGGTCGAACATCTGGCTGGGCCTGGCCGGCCTCGACCCGAACGCGCAGCTCGCCAACTGCTACCTCGGCGTGTACGACGCCAACGGCGCCCTGGTCGCGGCGACGCCGGACATCTCCCCCCAGCTGATGACCGACCCGATCGCCAAGCCGCTGGCCCTCGGCAAGCCCTTCACCGCCGCACCCGGGACCTACTTCATCGCTCTCCTGCTCAACGGGAATTGGGCCACCAATGCCCTCACCCTGAAGTCCACCGGCGCCGGCATCTCCGTCAATGCCGGTCTGACGCCGCCCGCACTGCGCTACAGCACCATCCTGACCGGCCAGACCTCGCTGCCGGCCACCGTGAAGCTCGCCGAGCAGTCCACGAGCACCATCAACACCGGCTGGGGCAGCCAGTGGTACGGGATCTCCTGAGCTGTCCGGTTGTGCTCAGCTCTCGTACGGTGGCCGGATCGCGTCGCCCGTCCGGGGGATGCGGCTCCGCGGACGGAATGCCCGGCCGATCACGTGGGTTGGCACCAGCGCGAGACCTGATCCCGTCAGCACTGGAGAGCTCATGAAGATCGGCATCATCGGCGCGGGCAACATCGGCGGCAACCTGACCCGTCGGCTCACGGCCCTCGGGCACGACGTCTCCGTGGCGAACTCACGCGGCCCCCGGACCCTGGCCGCCCTCGCCGAGGAGACCGGCGCCACCCCCGTCACCGTCTCCGAGGCGGCGCGCGGCGCCGAGATCGTCGTGGTCACCATCCCCTTCAAGAACGTGCCGGACCTGCCCGCCGGGCTCTTCGACGAGGCCGCCGAGGGCTTCGCGGTCATCGACACCGGCAACTACTATCCGCAACAGCGCGACGGCCGGATCGCCGGCGTCGAGGACGAGGGCCTGACCGAGAGCCGCTGGACCGAGCGGCAGCTCGGACACCCCGTGATCAAGGCCTTCAACGGCACCTACGCCCAGGACATCCTGGACCGCCACCGCCCGGCGGGCGCGCCGGACCGGATGGCACTGCCCGTCGCGGGCGACGACGCCGCGGCGAAGAAGACCGTCCGCGCCCTCATCGAGGAACTCGGCTTCGACACCGTCGACGCGGGTGGCCTCGACGACTCCTGGCGACAGCAGCCCGGCACTCCCGTCTACGGACTGCGGGAGGGCGTCGACGGTGTCGCCAAGGCCCTCGACGAAGCCTCCCCGGAACGTACGGCGGCCTTCCGCGGCTGACGTCCCGCGCGTCGGCGGGGTACCGGTCGGCGGCGCCGCTCCCGGCCCGCACGGCCGGCTCCCGCCGCGGCGCGTGAGGTTAACCTGGGGCAGGGCGTGGGGAGTTCTGGCGGCTGTGGGGCTGGGATGCCCCCTGGAGTCGAACTCAGGAGGACGGATGCTGGCCGAGTCTTTGACGGTGCTCGCCGGGGCGGGTGCCACCGCGCTGATCGGAGCCATGGCCACCGATATGTGGCAGGGGGCCCGTAGCGGGGCCGTCCGGCTCTTCGGACGGGGTGGCGAGGCGCGCGGCGACGCGATCGGGGCACAGCTCGACGACGACGCCGCCCTCGTCGTCCGCGCCGAACCGGGAGGCGGCGCGGACGAGATCCGGGAGGAACTACAGCCCGTGTGGCGCCGCAGGCTGCTCCTGTTGCTGGAGGAACACCCGGACTCCGAGGCGGAGTTGCGCGAGCTGGTCGCGCGCGTGCGGAGCGGTCTGCCGGCCGAGCGGCAGGTGTGGACGCAGTCGAACACCGCCCGCGACCACGGCACCCTCTTCGCGGTGCAGGGCGGCAACCTCCACTACCACCCGGCCGCCGACGGGCAGGTGCCCCCGCCCGACGACCGGGAGGGGCCCAACAGGGCGGAGAGCACGGACAGGGCGGAGAGCACCGACAGGACGGACGGGGACTCCTGACGATGGACGGCCTCCCCGAAGAGGTCCACCAGGAGGTCCGCGCCGTCGCCGGCTTCGCGTATGGCGCGATCGGCGCCGACATCCACGTCTTCGGGGACGGCACACCCGTCTACCTGCTGTACGCCCGGGACACGCACGGCGCCGCCGGCCGCGTCCGGCGGGACTCGGCCTGGCTGCGTGCCCAGCCCAGCCGGATGCTCGACGCGCGCAGCGAGATCGTGGAATTCACCGGCCGCGAGACGGAGCTGGCCCGGCTGCGGGAGTGGCGCGACCAGCCCGCCCGGTCGGCCGTACGCTGGCTGCACGGACCCGGCGGAGCGGGCAAGTCCCGCCTCGCCGCCCGGTTCGCCGCCGAATGCGCCGAGGCCGGCTGGCTCGTGGTGGACGCCGTGCACGGAACGGACACCTACCCGCCCGCCGAGGGCAGCCAGGACCTGCGCACCGAGCACCGCACCGGCGTACTGCTGCTCGTCGACTACGCCGACCGCTGGCCGGCCGCCCATCTCCGCTGGCTGTTCCACAACGGGCTGCTCCTCGGCGGACTCCCCGCACGGACCCTGCTCATCGCCCGCTCGGTGCGGCCCTGGCCCGCGCTGCGGGCGCAGCTGACCCGGCAGCGGCGTGCGGCCGACCTCTCCGACCAGCCCCTGGAGCCGCTCTCCCCGCAACAGGGCGAACGCAGCCGGATGTTCGAGGCCGCACGGCGCAGCTTCGCCGCCCACTATCCGGACCCGGCCGCGCTCGACTGCCTGCGCCCGCCGTACGAGGACCTCGCCCGCCCCGACTTCGGCCTCACCCTCGCCGTCCACATGGCCGCCCTCGTCGCCGTCGACGCCCGGGCCGGCGGCCGGGAACCGCCCTCCGGACTCGCCGGCATGACCGCGTACCTGCTCGACCGGGAACACGACAACTGGCGCCGGACGATCGAGGATTCCCCCGGCGGCGCGGGTGGCGCGGATGGCGCGGATTCCATGGGCGGCACCGGCGCCGCGGATCACGACCGCGACGCGCTCGCCCTCGCGCGGACCGTCTTCGCCGCCGTCCTCACCGGGCCGATGCGCCGCGACAGCGCCGGCCCGCTCCTGGACCGGCTCCTCCTGCCCGCGCCGACCGCCCGCGTGCTGGCCGCCCACTCGGTCCACTACCCGCCCACCGACCCGGCCGGCGCCCACGTACTGGAGCCGCTGCTCCCCGACCGGCTCGCCGAGGACTACCTGGCCCTCACGCTCCCCGGCAGCCCCGTCACCGGCTATCCGACCGACCTGTGGTCGGTCACCGCGACCACCCGCGTCCTCGAGCGCGACGGAGCGGCCGCCCCCGCCTGGACGCCGCGCGCCCTCACCTTCCTCCTCGCCGCCGCCGAACGCTGGCCGCACGTCGGGCCCTCGGTCCTCTTCCCGCTGCTGCGCCGCGACCCCGGGCTCGCCGTACGGGCCGGCGGCGGCGTGCTGACCTCTATCGCCACCCTCGACTCCGTGGACATTGACGTACTGGAAGCCATCGAGCCCCTGCTGCCCCCGGGCGACGTACGCGTGGAGGCCGGCGCCGGGGAACTGGTCGTACGGCTCACCACACGGCGCCTCCACAGCGCCGTGGACGGGCCCGAGCGCGCCCGGCTCTCCATGAAACTGGCCGTCGCCCACCTCAAGGCGGAGCGCCGCGCCGAGGCGCTCCCCCACATGGAGGAGGCCGTACGACTGACCCGGGAGGCCGCCGAGCGGGATCCGGCCCACCGCTCCGCCTACGCCGACGCGCTCCTCAACCTCGGTGGCCTCTTCCCGGGGGAGATCGCCGCCGAGCGCCGGACGGCGCTGCTCCTGGAGGCGATCGAGCTGCTGCGGGAGGGTGGCGGGGGCGGCGACGACCTCTCCCCGGCTGTACGCCTGGGCTCGCTGGCCCAGGCGTACAGCCGGGTGGCCTTCGCGCTCTGGCAGACCGGGGCCCGGCAGGAGGCACACGCGGCCGTGGCGGAGGCCGAAGACCTCTTCGGGGAGCTGCTGGACACCGACCCCTTCCTGTGGTGGTCCATGTCCTCGGACGTGAACCTGCTGGAGACGGTGCGCGGCCTGCTGCTGACGCTGTCCGGCCGCCCGCGGGAGGCGGCCGAAGGCGCGCGGACGGTGGTCGCGAACACCCGGCAGATGGCCGAGCTCAACCCGGCGCGCTACGGCGACGACCTGGCGGCGGGTCTGGACATGCAGAGCCGGCACCTGTGGGAGGCGGGACAGCACGCCGCATCCGTCGACGCCCTCCTGGAGGCCATCCATCTGTACCGGCAGCTGGCCGAGGTCCGGATCCCGTTCCGGCGCGTCCTCGCCGACCGGCTCGACGACGCGGCGGCCAAGCTCATCGCGCTGCAGCGGCACACCGAGGCCGTCGCGGTCGTGGAGGAGAGCCTCGCCCTGCACCAGGAGCGGCTCGCCGTGGCGCCGGACGACCCCGATGAGGTCGCGGCCGAACGGGGGGCCATCGGCCGGGCGTTGCTCTATCTGCGGGAGCGGCGCGGCGCCGACCGCCTGCCCTGGGGCACGGAAGCGGAGATCGACGCGGCGGCCGAGGAGCTCGTACGGGCCGCCGACCCGGCCGGGCTGTGGGAACTGATGCGCCGGGTCCCCGTCACCGACGCGATCCGGCTCGCCCACCGGCACCCGCCCCGTCATTGGGCCCCGGCCGACGAGGGTCCCGGCGGGCGGGTGGCGGCCCGGCTGGTCTCGCGACGGCACCGGCCGCGGGCCGCCGCCCGCGCCGCCCGGTCCGCCGCCGCGCGGACGGTGTGGCGGCTTCCCCACGCCGACGAGCCGGCGACGGCGGGCCGGGTCTCCTTCGCCCCCGGCCGGCCGGCCATGACCTGGGAGGTGTACACATCGAAGGGGGAGCGCCCACGCGACAAGCACTCCACCCGGATCGACGTGCTCGACCTCTCCTCCCGGTCCCGCTCGTGGTCGGTCAAGCACGTCAGGGTCGGCACCGACGCGGTGAGCTGCCTGGGACCCGACGCGGTCCTCGCGCTGCGCACGGTCCTGTACTTCGCGCCCGAACTCGTCCTGTACCGCCCCGGCCGGGAGGAGGTCCTGGCGAGCGGCCCGGATCTCATCGCGGCGCGCACCTTCGCCACCGCGCGCGGATACGTCGTACTGCTCTGGAGCGAACCGGTGGCCCTGGTCGGCGGGGTGGGCCGGCCGCTGGAGCGGATCGACCTGCGTGACCTGGGCCTGGACCAGTGCACGACATGCGCGGTCGATCCCTCCGGACAACGGCTCCTGCTGGCGGGCGGGGACCGCGCGGTCCTCACCGACGCGGATCTGCGGCCGCTCGACGGCGGGTGGTGGCGGGTGCCGAGGGAGCACGGAACGGTGGAGTCCGCCGTCTTCCTCTCGCCGGGCGAGGTCGTCACCGCCGCCTCGACCGGGGGCGTCTACCTCTTCCAGCAGGAGGCCGATCCGCCGGTGGTGACCGCCTGGGCCGCTCCCGGACCCCGTCTGGAGAGCCTGTTCGCGATCCCGGGGTGGCGGGTCGTCGGCGGCCGGGCGCAGGGCGGCGGGACGACGTACTTCCACGATTTCGTGGGACTCGACCCGGTACCCGAGCCGCGTCCGATCGCCGGGTCGTCCGGCGGCGCCGACCGGACCGTGACCGCCTCATCCGACGGGCGCTACGTGGTCCACGGCGCGGCCGTCCACGACCTCGGCCTCCCGGCCTCCTTCGTCGGGCGGCCGCTCGCCGCGCTGACGCCGGCGGACCTGGCGGCCCTGAACGCGTACCTCGACGGAGGCGGGGCGCCCTCCGCGACGGTCCGCGAACTGCTGGAGCTCGTACGGGACCTCCGGTCCTTGTGATGACACACCCGCACCGAGGAGAGGGACCGCGATGTTCCGCAAGAAGCGCGCCAAGGGCCCTGCGGCCCGGGACGTCCCGGAGGCACCGGGCCGGCCGCCCGAGGGCGGCGCGGAACCCCTCGACCTCCGCCTGGACGAGCCCGACGACCTCCCGACGTGGCTGACGGCGGACGCCACCATGGCGCGGTTCACGGAGCTCGCCGAGGCGGAAGGGCGGCTGGGCCCGGCGCACGAGGACGTCCTCCGGCTGCGCAACAACCTCGCCTTCCTCCTCCTGGCCTGGTCCGCCGCCGCTCCGCCGGGAGAGACGTACATGCAGGACCGGGCCATCGCCCTGCTGCAGGTGAACCTCGCCCACCAGACGCGGATCCTGGGCGCGGACGACCGCGACACCTTGATCACCTGCGAGGGGATCGGATCCGCCCATTTATCCGCGGGGCGCGCCGCCGAGGCCGTCCCCCCTCTCGAACGGGCCCTGGAGGGCCGTGAGCGGAGCCTCGGCCGGGACGACGAGTCGACCCTGACGACCCGCGAGAAACTCGCGGACGCCTACGCGGCGGACGGGCGGACCGACCTGGGCACAGAACTGCTGGAGGAGGTCGTGGCCGTCAGCAGGAGACTGCTGCCGCCGGGGGGCACGCTGCTCGAAGCGCGCAAGAACAAGCTGTTCACGACCTATCACAAGACGGGTCGGCTGCCGGAGGCCATGGCCCTGTGCCAGGAGATCATCGGCGACCGGGAGCGGTTCTACGGTCCCCACCACCTCCAGACCTACATCTGGATGGACAACCTCGCCCACCTCCACCACGACGCCGGGGACCTCGAAGCGGCCATCGCCTGCTACGAGCGCGTCGTCCACGGCTTCGAGCTCATCCACGGCCCGGACAGCGACGAGATCTCCTACCGCTATCACAACCTGGCCATCGCGCACCTGGACGCGGGCCATCCGGACCGGGCCGTCCCGTACCTGGAGCGGGCCCTGTCCGCCCGCGAGCACTCCCGAGGCCGGGACGATCTCGACACCCTGAACTCCCTGGTCACCCTCATCTCCGGCTACGACCAGGCTGACCGCGTCGCCGACGCCGCCAGGGCGACCGAACGCCTCATCGCCGCTCTGGAGCGCATCGGGGGCCCTGGCCACCCCAACCTCCCCGAAGCCCGCGCGTACCTCACGGAGTTGAGGCGGCGGCTTCCGTAGAAGTGGTCGCCGCCGGGGTGGTGGGCGAGGAGGCGGCGCTGCCCTGCGTCGCGCTGCTCGTTTCCTAAGGCCCTGCCAATGCGCCGGTGGCGCCGCAGGCGTTCCGCACACCGGCGCTGACGCGAATCTTGGACTGGCCGTGGCCGAGTTCCTCCCAGTCCTCCATGAAGCGTGCCGTCAGCCCGTGCCCGGCGGCGAGGTCGATGAGGGTGTCCGTGCGGTAGTAGAAGTCCTCGCGCAGCACGTGGTGTTCTGGGCCGGTGGTGCGGTCGAAGGTGAAGTCGAAATAGCCCCCGGGTGCCAGGACCCGGCCCACGTGGGCGAAACACTCGTCGATGACGTCGATCGGCGAGTGGGAGAACACGCTGTGGGCGTGGACGACGTCGAAGTAGCCGTCGGGGAGGAAGTCCAGCTTCAGGTCCTTGGTGATGGTCAGGTGCGGGACCTTGGCCTGTAGCCCCCGGTCGGTCAGGGTGCGTTTCGCGGCGATGAGGATGTCGGGCGAGATGTCGATGCCGTAGTAGTGGCCGGCTTCGAGGTAGTCGATGAAACGCCAGCCGGCGCGGAGGTTGCCACAGCCGATGTCCAGCATGCGCGCGGCGGGCGTCAGGCCGTGGCCGAGGAGGTAGTCGAACTGCATCCGGCCCAGCGCGAGCCAGCGTTCGTGGGTCTGGCTGCCGACGGCGGCCTCGGGGTTGCGGCGCGTGTCCGAGGCCATCACGGCCCGGTAGTAGCTCACGTGGTCGGGGTGCTTGAAGGCCAGCCACCGGTCCCGGGCGGCCCGCTTCAGGTACGGAGCGATGCGGCTCGGGCGGCTCGCGGCGTAGCGGACCTTGTGGGCGAGGGATTCCCGGTTGGCGGTGAGGTTCTTCCTGGTGGCCATGAGCACTCCATCTCCATCGCAACGTGAACTCCGGGCGCCGGCAGCAGGCCTGAGCGGCTGCCGCAGCGGACCCCCGGCCGTCGGTTGCTCCTGGCAGAAAAGTCTGCGGACATGGCAATTATGGCAATATGCCCCAGATTGCCACTCGGCACGCCGCCGACCTGCGCAACGCGCCCACGACATAGAGCACGGCGCCGGAGCAGGACGGCCCGGCCATGACGTGCACCCGGACGGACCCGGCCGGGCGGACTGGTCCGCGACGCGACGGCGCTTGAGTCAACGTGGTCGCGGCGGGCCGCTGCCCGAGCAGCCGGGTGCGGAACAGGTCGAGGACGGTGTCGAGCGCCTGCCGCGTGGGCCGCGCGCTCCCCGGGGCTGATGTCGATGGCACCCGCGCGGCTCGCGGTGCAGGCCGGCGGTAGCGACGGCTGGGACAGCACGGGGGGGGCGACGAGGCGTTCGTCCGTGGCCATGGCCAGGCGAATCCGCCGGTCAGGCACATGGCGACGGCGCCGACTCCGGGGCCGCCGCAGCGCTCGTGCCCGGCGGCGGCCAGGGCGCGGAGCCACCGTACGCCCCCCAGACTCCGACCTGCGGCCAGCAGCGTGAACTCCCGGCTCACACACATCTGCCACAGCGACGACGCCATGTAGCGCCCCGCACTCGGCCAGCCGACGGCGGCGTCCGGCGCCTGCGAGGGGCCGCATCGACGCTTGACCTCAACCAAACTTGAGCTCTTAGGTTCGTTCCAGAGCCGCAGGAACGACCGGCGGCGCCTTCCAAGGAGCTTCGCCATGACCGAGCGCACGGCCCCCACCGAGATCCCCGACCGCTACCGCTACTCCGTGGTCCCGCACATCATGGTCGACGACGCCGCCGCGGCGATCGACTTCTACCAGCGGGCGTTCGGCGCCCGGGAGGACTTCAGGATCGACGCTCCGGGAGGCGGGGTGCTGCACGCCGAGATCACCATCGGACGGTCGGTCCTGATGCTCGGCGACGGCAGCGTGGAGGAGGCGGAGGCCGGCTCCTTCGCCGCGCCGGCCTCGCTCGGCGGCGGCACGTCCGTCGCGCTGCATGTCTTCGTGCCGGACGTGGACAGCCTGGCAGGGCGCGCGGAGGCCGCCGGCGCCGAGATCCTCCAGCCGCCGACGGACATGTTCCACGGCGACCGCACGGTCATCCTCAAGGACCCTTCGGGTCACATGTGGGTGTTTCTGACCCACATGGAGGACGTTTCCGAGGAGGAACTCCGGCGCCGCCTCGCCGCCGGGTGACCGGTCGCCGTGCGGCTTCGCGCCGGCCGGGCCGGCATACCGAGCGCCGTACGTGACCGGAACGCGCTCGGCCGGCCCCCGTTTGGGCTGATGCCGGCCCGGCAAGTACCGGGAACGGAAAGGCATCCGGGAGCGCCGCCGCGGTCTTCCGCCGGGCCGGGGCGGCGAACGTACTGGAGCTGGGCGCCGGGCACGGGCGCGACACCCTCCCGTCCGGCGAACGCAGTGACGTCGGCACCGGCGCCGTACCCGAGACGGCCTCTATGCTGCGGGGATGATCAAGCCGATTGAGCTCGTGATATTCGACTGCGACGGGGTGCTGGTCGACAGTGAACGCCTCGCGACGCGCGTCCAGGTCGCCCTCGGAGCGGAGCTGGGGTGGCCGCTCACCGAGGACGACGTCATCGACCGCTTCATCGGGCGCTCCAACGCCTCCGTCCGCGAGCAAGTCGCCGCCCGGCTCGGCGACGCGGCCGCCGACATCTGGCGGGAGCGGTTCGAAGAGCTCCACCGTGAGGCGGTGGATGCCGGGTTGTCGCCCGTCGAGGGATTGCCCGAGGCACTCGACGGCATCGCCCTGCCGACGTGCGTCGCCTCCAGCGGCTCGCACGAGAAGATGCGCCACACCCTCGGCCGCACCGGTCTCTACGAACGCTTCGCGGGCCGGATCTACAGTGCCACCGAAGTGCCCCGCGGCAAGCCGGCCCCGGACCTGTTCCTGCACGCCGCACGGCAGATGGGTGTCGACCCGGCAGCCTGTGTGGTGGTCGAGGACAGCCGGCCCGGCGTCGAGGCCGCCCGCGCCGCCGGCATGCGGGCCTTCGGCTACGCGGGCGGGCTGACTCCGGCCGAGCGGCTGGAAGGCACCGGCACCGTCGTCTTCCACGACATGCGCAAACTGCCCGGCCTCATCGCCGAAGGGTGACACCGGACGGAGAGAGCGGGAGGGGCGCGAACGCCGCCGTCGGCTGCACGGCGGGCCCGCCGCACATGAGGTGCGGCGGGCCCGTCTTCTGCAGTGGCCCCGGGCGGGAGCGGAAAGAGATGTGGTCTAGCCGGTCGGGGACAGGAGGGTGTGCTCCGGCTTGCGGGCCGTGGGCTGGGTACTGCCGGCGACGATCAGGGCGAGTAAGACCGCGGCCGCCTCGCTCTGCAGGATCCGGGCGGCCTGCTTCAGCCGGCCGGGGTCGGGGACCGGGATGGACAGGGCCACGCATTCCGCGTTCGGACCCGCGGTGATCGGCACCGCCGCGCACACCGTGCCCACCGCGTACTCCTGCAGGTCCAGGAGGGGCGCGTTGGGCGGGCGGGTGTCCAGCTGGTGGAAGAGGGCTTGCTGGCTGGTGAGGGTGTGGGAGGTGAAGCGGGAGAGCCGGTGGCGGGCCAGGTGGTCCTTCCGGTCGTCGTAGTCGAGTTGGGTCAGCAGCGCTTTGCCCACCGCGGAGGCGTGGGCGGCGGCGCGGAAGTCGACCCACTCGTCCACCACGGGTGTGGCCGGGCCGTCCGCGTACTGGGTGATGGAGACCTCGCCGTCGGTGTAGCGGGCGACGTAGACGGCGGCGCCGACCGCGTCCCTCACCCAGGCGAGGGTCTCGCGCAGATGCCCGCGTCCCTCTCCGTTCACCGCATCGGTCAGCATGAGGGCGTTGCCGGCCACGTAGGCGTCCGGACCGATCGGTGTGGCCAGGTTGGTACGGATGAGCTGCTCCATGGCCCGGGCGAGGACCAGCTGCGGCAGCTTCGTCTCGCGGGCGATCTGTGTCAGGTTCACTCCGCCCGAGTAGCGGTTGACGACTTCCAGGACGCGCAGGGCCTGGTGGACGGATTCGAGCGCGGCGGGTGCCGGACGTCCTTCGGGGGTCTTACGGGCCGCATGTGTCAGGTGGGGCTGTTTGAGTGCTTCGAGTGCCCACGCGCTCGCCTCGTCCGTCAGGTGCAGGGGGTTGAGCCGGGCGTTCCGGGCGACGGCGACCGCGAGCTGCGGGCCCGGGGTGAAGACCTCCCCCAGGTCGGGGTGTTCCTTGCGGGGACGGGCCATGAGGGCTTGGCGCAGTCGCGCGGGGAGCCGGAACGGGGGCCGCCCGGCCCGGCCCGGGCCGGTGGTGAGGCGGGTGAGGTCCTGGGTGGTGATGGGCGGGGACGTCCAGATGACCGAGGCGCCGAGGGCCTCTTCGAGTTGGTCGGGGATCTGGGGCAGGGGCGGCAGGTGCTCCTCGGGGGGCAGGGTCTGGGCCTGCTGGTTCCAGTACCGGGCGGTCGCGACCTCGGCGCGGGCGAGGTGGTGCAGGTAGAGGCAGCGGGCGGCGGTCTGCGAGCCCGCCCCCGCCGCGTACTGGAACCAGAACTGTGCGCCCTCCGTCCGGTCCGACAGGTGCAGCAGGCAGCCGAACAGCAGCGCGGAGTCCACACCGTGGGGCCAGGAGTCGGCGTCCAGGGCCAGTTCGGCGAAGGCCCGGCTCTCCACCAGGGACCAGGTGAGGTCGTCGAGGCCGCGGGCGGCCCTGACGTGGCAGGCGGCGTCCAGGACGAGGTCGTCGGTCGAGGCCGACGCTGGCTGCCGCCGTGCCGGCAGCGCTCCGCTGCCGCTGGTTCCGGTCGCCGAGCGGGCGCGGTCGGCGACGATCCGGCGGGCGATGCGGCGCCGGGCCGCGCCCTCGTCGTATCCGGCGTACTCCTCCGCGAGCACCGTCGCGTCCTCCAGGGCCGCGTCCAGTTCACACAGCGGCATGTCGCGGTTGCGGGGCATGTCGCTCACTGGTCCTTCTCCTCTCCGGGGATCCAGTCCACCCCGAGCTTGCGGGACAGGGTTCGGCGTGCGCCGCGGATGTGCGAGCGGACCGTCGCGGGGGAGATCCCCATCATCCGGGCGACCGTGTCGGAGTCGTTGCCCAGCAGGAAGGCCAGCAGCACCACGTCGTACTGCCGCTCGGACAGGCCCGCGATCGCCGCGTACAGTCCGAGCTTCGACTCCAGCAGTTCCAGCCGCTCCCGGGAGGAGCGGCGCAGCGCGGCGAACCACGCCGTCTCGACCATCGCCACCTGGCGGCCCAGAACCGCCAGCCGCCTCTCCACGTGCTCGCGGAGCACGGCCCACGCGAAGCCGTGGAGGCTCGCCTCCTTCAGCGCCTGGCGCCACACCTTCAGCAAGAAGGTGAACACGTCGTCGACGACTTCTTCGGCGTCCTTGGGGTTCCCGAGCTGCAGGTGGGCGTAGCGCAGGTAGGCGCGATGCTGCTGGGAGTGGAAAGCGGTGAACTCCACCGGCAGCACACCGGCCAGCTCGCTGGACACCGCCTGGTCCCCCGATGGATCGAATTCGCCTTCGCTCATACGCTCCCCCACAGCTGTTCATCGCCGCCCGCCGGGGTGGCGGGGACCTTACGGTGGCGGGGCAGGGGAACGGTGCGGCGGTGGCCGGCGGATGGCTCGCCGGCTCCTGCCCGTACCCCCGCGCCCGGCAGGCGCACGGGCGCCCTGAACACATCGATTACGAGAAGACGGACCGCGGTGGTGACTAACAGCGCGAGGGCGACCATCTCGGCAACATTCACGTCGGCGTGAAACCTTCCAAATGGACTGTGCGTAACCGGCATGCCTGCCCCCGGACCAGCAGCCGCGGAGCACCAAGGGCTCCCACACACCACCCCATCGGAAAACGAGCCCGATCGTGCAAGCCGGTGCCCGGAAATCTTCGGAAGCAAGCGCATCGGCTTCCCCGTGCGCCCCGGTCCGCCCGCGCACGCCCCCGGCCTACCCGTCCACGAGGACTCTGCTGCCCGCCTCGCCGGACGCGTGGCAGTGGCAGGGAGGACGGCAACGGCTGGGTCCGTAAGCCACTTGGCAGTGGCACCAGCGGCGCAGCCGGGTTGCCTGGGGCTCCGCCCCAGACCCCGCGCCTCAAACGCCGGCGAGGCTGACTTTGGCTCCGGCGAGGCGCCGGGCGGGCGGGGCGGACGGGCTGCCGCCGGCGCCCCCGGACTATCGGGGGCTCGACACGACGTCGGCCACCATCGGTACGGCCGCTCCCCTGCTGGCCGGGCTCAAAAGCACGACCAGGACAGCACGGTGGCCCAGCGGAACGGGCTGGGCGAGCTCCCCGAAACCCTGAACGGGGCCGGGTCACCGCCCTCGGTCGCGCTAGCCGCCGGTGGGGGTGTTGCTGGTGATCGTGCCGTCCGTGCCGGACACGGTGACCGCGTGCCGGACGCCGTCCGGTCCGAGGACCACGGCCAGCCAGGCGCTGCCGCCGCCCTCCTGGGCGACCACGCGCAGACTCACGACCTTCCCGCCCGTCACCGCCGCGGCGGCCTTGTCGGCCGCCTCGCCGATGGCCAGCGCGGGAAGGGGCGCGGGCGCCGGAGCTCCCTTCTGGAAGCCCTCGCGCCCCTCGGCCCCGTCGTGGCCGCCGAGCAACTCGCGTCGCACCTTGGGGCCCCACTGCCCGTCGGGGTCCCCCTGCTTGCGGTCGTGGCGCGGTTCGGCGCCCTGTGGACCGTGCTTGAAAGCACCCTTGTGGCCGGGCTCGGCCCAGACGACGCGCGGACCCCGGTCCGCCCGCTCGTGATGGTGGTGGTCGGCCACGGCCACCGCCACGACTCCACCGCCGACGACCACGACGACCGCACCCGCCGCCACCCATCGGGCGGTCGTGGTGCGGGGTACCAGGCGGCCCAGGGCCGCCGCACGCTTGCGGGCTCCGGTCTGCGGTGTGCTCTCGGGCTGCTCGGACGGCGGGACAGAATCAGACATACAGGCACTCCTCAGGACAACCGGGCGCGGTACCCGGCTCGTTGACGAGCATGCTGAGCGCATGCTGAAGCCCAGCTGAAGCCACCTGAAGACCTCTTCAGCCGACCGCGGGCCGGCCCTGCGATCCTGTTCGGCATGCGCGTACTGGTGGTGGAGGACGAACGGCGGCTGGCCGTGGCCCTGCAGCGAGGGCTCCAGTCGGAGGGGTTCTCGGTGGACGTGGCCCACGACGGGCCCCAGGGCTTGTGGATGGCCACCGAGCACGACTACGACCTGATCGTGCTCGACATCATGCTGCCCGGGCTGAACGGCTACCGGGTCTGCGCGAAGCTGCGCGCGGCCGGCAACGAGTCGGGGATCCTGATGCTCACGGCGAAGGACGGGGAGTACGACGAGGCGGAGGCCCTGGACACCGGCGCCGACGACTTCCTGTCCAAACCGTTCTCCTACCTCGTCCTGGTCGCCCGGCTCCGCGCGCTCGGGCGGCGTACGGGTCGCCGGCGCCCCCAGGTGATGCGCTTCGGTGACCTGCTGCTCGATCCGGCCCGGCACTCCTGTTCCCGTGGCGGTACGGAGATCCGGCTGACCGCACGGGAGTTCGCGGTCCTGGAGTACTTGGCCCGGCGCTCCGGCGAGGTGGTGCCCAAGCGGGACATCCTGGAACAGGTGTGGGACAGCGCCTTCGACGGCGATCCCAATGTCGTCGAGGTCCACGTCAGCGCCGTACGCCGCAAGATCGACGCCCCGTTCGGCCGCGCCGCGCTGGAGACCGTACGCGGGGCCGGATACCGGCTGGCGGCCGACGGTGGCTGAGCGTCCCCTCCCCCGCCGCCCTGTGGGCGCTGCCCTCGCCGTGGTCTCGGACGCCGCCCTGAAGCGGTGGCCGGGGTTGCGGCGGATGTGGCCCACCACCGTACGGGCGCGGGCCACCGTGGGCGCGAGCGTGGTGGTGGCCGCTGCCTTGGCGCTCGCCTCGTTCGCCCTGCTCGGGCTACTGGAGGCCAATCTGCTCCGCAACGCGGAGAACGACGCCCGGCGGCAGGCCGAGACCGTGGCCCAGCTCGCCGCCACCGGGAAGCTGAACCGCGCACGTCCACCGGCCCGCGGCGTCGAATTCGTCCAGGTGGTGAGCGCCGACGGGCGGATCCTGTTCGCCAGTCCGAACCTGGCGGGCGTGCCCGCGTTCCCGGCGGCCGGCCCCGGCGCACCGGTGACCCGTTTCCACACGTGGAAGGTCCGCCCGGTCGGCGGCGAGCACCGTCAGCGGGTCGTCCAGGTCATCACGGACACCCCGGAGGGTCCGGCCACCGTCTACGCCGGCGCATCGCTGCGCGACGTCGACGCGGCCGACGACACCACGACCGCCGCCCTCGTGATCGGCATGCCCCTGCTCCTGGCCACCGTCGCACTCGTGACCTGGAGGGTCACCGGCCACGCGCTGAGGCCGGTGGAGGAGATCCGCGCCGAGGTGGCCGGGATCTCCGACCGCGACCTGCACCGCCGGGTGCCGGTGCCGGCCACCCGCGACGAGGTCGCCCGGCTGGCCGAGACCATGAACTCCACCCTGGACCGGCTGGAGGCCTCCGGGATCCGCCAGCGGCAGTTCATCGCCGACGCCTCCCACGAACTGCGCAGCCCGATCACCGTGCTGCGCACGCAGCTGGAGGTGGCCCTCGCCGTCCGGGACCCGGACCTGTGGCCCGAGCTGATCGGCGGGGCCCTCGAGGACATCGAACGGCTTCAGCACCTCGCGGCCGACCTGCTGCTGCTCGCCCGCATCGACGCGGCCCAGCCGGTGGCGGCCGTCCCGCTGGACCTGAGCGCGCTCGTGCGCGAGATCGTGGACGGCCGCCTCGGCGACCGGGTCCCCGTACGGCTGAAGCTCGAAGCCGATGTCGAGGTCACCGCGAGCCCACTGTGGCTCGGCCGCGTCGTGACCAACCTCGTCGACAACGCGCAGCGTTACGCCGACCGGCGCGTGGACGTCATACTGCGCACGACGAGCGGTCCGCGGACACGCACCGCCGTGCTGGAGGTCGTCGACGACGGACCGGGCATCCCCGCGGCCGACCGGGAGCGGATCTTCGAGCGTTTCACCCGCCTCGACGACTCGCGCAGCCGTGACCACGGCGGAGCGGGTCTGGGCCTCGCCATCGCGCGCGATCTGAGCACCCACCACGGCGGGACGCTGACGGCCGAGGACGGCGCACGGGGCGGCGCACGGCTGGTACTCCGGCTGCCGATGTCGCGCCGGCTGTGACCGTGCTGCCCTGACGGCGCCGCCCTGACCGGGCGCCCTGACGGCGCCGGCCTGACGCAGGGCCGCAGTGACGCCTGCTCACTTCTCCTGGAAGAGGATCTCTTCGCAGGGGTGGGTCATCCGCAGCGTCTGACCGGCGGTGATCTCGACCACGTTGTGCAGGCCGGTGATGAGGTCGCCGTCCGGCAGGATGCGGAACTTGTCCGCGGCCCCGGCCAGGAAGGCGGGGAAGCAGGCCAGTGACGTGTTGCCGGGGTAGAAGTCCAGGTAGTCCTTCAGCCGGCGGAACAGCTTGGGGAGGAGCACCGCACCGATGTCGTCGTCCGTGATGGAGTCCATGTTGGTGATCACCGCACCCTTGACCGTCCTGTCCTCGGGCCACACCCCCAGGGGCGGTGTGGCCGTCCGCGCCGCCAGAGCGGCGGCTGTGAGGACTTCGCGGAGGTGGAACGGCAGGCCCGTGTAGAAGGCCGGATAGCCCAGCCCGACCGAGATGAGGTGGTGATTGACCGTCTTCTTCAGCAGCTCTTCGCCGACGCCGATCCGGTAGCCGCTGTACACGGGCGGTACGCGGCGGCCGACCAGGGCCACGCAGCGGCCGTAGACATCGGCTCCGCGGGTGAGGATGTAGCCGGGGACCTTGTCCGGTGTGGTGGTGACGGTCTCGTCCGGGTGTCGCTCGATGCTGGTGAAGCCGAGCCAGGTCAGCAGTTCGTCGGCTGCCAGGTGCGCGAACTTCAGCGGTTGGTGCCGCACAGGTCCGTAGGCCTGGTTGCTGTAGTGGGTCTCCAGCGTGTCCACGCCTTCCAGGCGCACGGGGGCACGGCCGTCCGCCTTGGGAACGATCTCGTTGCCGCCGGGCACGAGCTTCCAGTCGGCCACGTTGTCCGGGATGAACGGGATGGTGTCGCCGTCCGGTTTGGCACCGCCGTTCACCCGGAACGACCCTCTGATCAGCAACATGGACATGGCGACTCCCATGGACATCGAGGCGAGTGATCACCTTGAGTAGCGACTGGTCACCGAGCGTACATGGCAGAGGGGTTCACGCCGATGCCCTCGCCGGAAAATCCGGTGCTCCGGGGCGAGCCGCTCACTAGACTCGCCGTGCGCGCTGCCGAAGGGGCACCGCGCGCCTCATGCCGAGTGAAGAGAAGGGGAGCCGCGCCATGTGCACGCACCGCACCGCCGCCTTCGCTCCCCCGTCCCGGTACGACGTGATCCCGGTGTCTCGTGGCGCGCGGTTCCGGCTGCGCGGCCGGCACCGCATGCCCGTGACGCACCTTTAGGGTTCCGTCCCCTCCCCGCTCCTCGTACGCCGCCTGTCCGGACCGTTTCCGGGCGGGGCGGCGGCGCTGCGGCTGCTCGGGGACCGGGGCCGGCTGCGGTCCGGGAATCGCGCCGCCCTCTTCTCAGATCACTCGAAAGGCCTCGGGCCATGCGCGCCAACGGGCGACCGCTCACCACCACTTCCTCCGCCGACGCCGTCCGCAATCTGGGCATCCTCGCCCACGTCGACGCGGGCAAGACCACCATCACCGAACGCATCCTGTTCGCGACCGGTGCCATCCACAAGCGGGGCGAGGTCCACGACGGAACGACCGTCACCGACTTCGACGCCCAGGAACGCGACCGCGGCATCACCATCTTCGCCGCGGCCGTCAGCTGCACCTGGGCCGGACACCGCGTCAACCTGATCGACACCCCGGGTCACGTCGACTTCTCCGACGAGGTCGAGCGTTCCCTGCGGGTGCTGGACGGGGCGGTCGCCGTCTTCGACGCCGTCGCCGGAGTCGAGCCGCAGAGCGAGTCGGTGTGGCGGCAGGCCGACCGGCACGGTGTGCCGCGGATCGCGTTCGTCAACAAGCTGGACCGGGCGGGCGCCGACCTCGACACGGCGGTCGCGTCGATCCGCGAGCGGCTGGGCGTCGTCCCCCTGGTGGTACAGCTGCCCGTCGGAGCCGAAGACGCCTTCACCGGCGTCGTCGACCTGCTGGGCATGCGCTCGCTCCGCTGGCACGCCGGCTCCGACACGTACGAGACGGGGCCGGTCCCCGAACCGCTGCGGCAGGAAGCGGACCGGCGGCGCCGGATCCTCGAGGAGACGGTGGCGGAGCTCCACGCCGACGCTCTGGAGGAGTTCTGCGCGACGTCGGCGCTGACGGAGGAGACGCTGGCGCGCGCCCTGCGGGAGTTGACGCTCCGCGGGGACGGCGTGGTGGTGCTGTGCGGCTCGGCGTACCGCAACCGCGGGATCGAGCCGCTGCTGGACGCGGTCCTGGCGTACCTTCCGTCGCCCGCCGACATGCCGCCGGTACGGGGGATGGCGGACGGCGCGGAGCAGGAGCGCGCCCCGGACCCGGCGGAGCCGTTCGCGGCCCTCGCCTTCAAGGTGACGGCCACGGCGACCGGGCGGCTCACCTACCTGCGGATCTACGCGGGCACCCTGCGCAAGGGCGCGTCCGTACGGGACGCGGCAACGGGCCGTACGGAGCGGGTCGGCCGGATCCTGCGGGTCCAGGCCGACCGGCACGAGGAACGGGAGGAGGCGGTGGCCGGTGACATCGTCGCCGTGATCGGGCTGAAGGCGGCCCGGGCGGGCACGACCCTGAGCGCGCCGGGGGCGCCTCTGGTCCTCGAACCGCCCTCGGTGGCCGAACCGGTGGTGTCGGTCGCGGTCGAGGCCCGTCGCAGCAGCGACACCGGCCGGCTCTCGTCGGCACTGGCGCGCCTCGCCGAGGAGGACCCTTCCCTGGTGGTGCGGTCCGACGCGGAAACGGGCCAGACCGTGCTCTCCGGGCTGGGCGAACTGCATCTGGAGGTCGCGGTGGAGAAGATCCGCCGCGGCCACGGGGTGGAGGTCGTCGTCGGCCGGCCCCAGGTCTCCTACCGGGAGACCGTCGTGCGCGGGGTGAGCGGCCTGGTCTACCGGCACGTCAAACAGGACGGTGGCGCGGGCCAGTTCGCGCACGTCGTCCTCGACGTCGAGCCGTTGGAGGAGGCGTGCTTCGAGTTCCGGTCGACGGTCGTCGGCGGTCGTGTGCCGCAGGAGTACGCGCGCGCCGTGGAGGCCGGCTGCCGCGACGCCCTCACCGAGGGCCCGCTCGGCGGGTTCCCCGTGACGGGGCTGCGGGTCACGCTCACCGACGGGGCGACCCACTCCAAGGACTCCTCGGAGATGGCGTTCCGGGCGGCGGGCCGGTTCGCGCTGCGCGAGGCGCTGCGCGTGAGCACGGTGGAACTCCTGGAGCCGGTCGTGGAGGTCACGGTGACGGTCCCGGAGGACGGCGTGGGGAACGTTCTGGGTGACCTCGCGGCCCGCCGCGGCCGGGTCTCGGGGTCCACGGCCGAGGCCGGGACCGCGGTGATCACGGCGGCCGTGCCGCTGGCCGAGCTCTTCGGGTACGCGTCCCGGCTGCGCGGCCGCACCCAGGGCCGGGGCACCTTCACCACGCGCCCGGCCGGTCTGGCTCCGGTACCGGCCTCGGTCGCGGGCGCACTGCCGGCCCGGTGACCAGGCAGCGCCCCACCGGCGGGGACGACCCCGCCGGTGGGGCGCTGCGCCCGGACACCCCCTAGGCTGCGGACGCCGGTCACGCAGACAGAAGGGTGAACATGTTCGAGTCGGTGGAGGACAATCCGTACCCTGATAGCCACGTCCTCGGCGAGGGGCCCGATCCGCACCCGCTGCTGCGGCCCGTGCTGCCCCTGCTGGGGCGATGGCACGGCCGGGGGCAGGGCGAGTATCCGACGCTCGAGAAGGACTTCCGCTACGCGCAGGAGGTCACCTTCAGCCACGACGGCCGGCCCTTCCTGCGTTACGAGGCACGCGCGTGGCTGATCGACGACTCCGGAGTCCCGGTCCGGCCGGCGGGGCGTGAGGCCGGGTGGTGGCGGGTGACTTCCGACGCCTCCCTGGAGGTGGTGCTCGCCCACCCGACCGGCATCGTCGAGACCTACGTCGGGCGGGTGTCCGATACGGAGATCGAGATCGAGACCAAGGACGTGGCGCTGACCCCGCTGGCCAAGGAGGTCACCGGCACACGGCGCCGCTACACCGTCCGGGCCTGGGAGATGACGGTCGTTCAGGACATGGCCGCGGTCGGCCAACCCCTGCAGCACCACCTCACGACGCACCTGCGTCGGCGCTCGTCCTGATCCGCCGCCGCCCTGCCCGGTCGTCGTCGGCGGCCGGGAGATCACCCGGGTGCCCGGCACGGGCTGCGGGCGCTGCGGTACCCCGCCGCCGCATAGTCGTGGCAGGCCCGCGACGGCGGCGCCGTGTCGGAGGGAGTGACCGTGGTGGACGCAGGACGACGCGCTGCCCTGGCGGCGCTGCTGGCCGCGGGACTCGTGCCCTGCTCCGGCGCCGCGGCGGCGCCGGTGAGCACCGCGCGGGACACCGGCGCGCGGGACATCGGCGCGCAGGCCACCGGCGCGCGGGCTGCCGGGCCGCGCCCGCCGGCCGCGCTCCTCGGCAGTGAGATCCGGCGGCTGCCCACGTCCCGCAGGGTCGTGGCGCTCACCTTCAACGCCGCGTGGGACGAAGCGGGGATCGACACCGTTCTGGCAGAGCTGCGGCGGCGGAAGCTGCCCGCCACCTTCTTCCCGACCGGCGAGTTCGCCGATGCCCACCCGGCGGCGGTGCGCGCCATGGCTGCCGCGCACGGCCTCGGCAACCACTCCTACAGCCACCCCTACTTCGACGACCTCAGCACCTCGGAGCGGGCGGACGAGGTACGCCGCGCGGACGCGGCGATCCGGTCGGCGTCCGGGACGGAGCCCCTGCCCTTCTTCCGCTTCCCTTATAGCTCCACCACCACGCGGTCCGTCGCCGACGTCAACGACCTGGGCTATGCGGCGATCGAGTTCACCACCGACACCAACGGCTACCTCGGCCCGGACGGCGGCATGAGCGTGGGCGAGGCGGTCGAGCGGGCCATCGACGCCCTCACCCCGGGAGCGATCCTGCAGATGCACGTCGGCAGCACCGGCGACGGCATCGTCCTCGACGCCGACGCCCTCCCGCTGATCGTCGACGCCGTCCAGGCCGAGGGCTACGAGATCATCGACCTGCGCCAGTTCCTCACTCCGGCGCCCGCACCGGCTCACGCGTCAGTCCGCCCTCACCCGTACGTCCCGGCGTGAACGGACGGTCGGCGTCCTCAGACGTTCGGCCACCCTCGACAGCCGGAAGCCCGCGATCTGGCAGGTCACGAGGGAGACGAGGACCAGGACCACGAAGAACCGGTCGTTGATGAGTTCGGCCTGGCGGGTCACATCCGCCAGGACGATGCCGATCGTGCCCCGGGCGTTGAGGGCGACCGCGAGGGACGAGGAGAACACCCGGTCCTCCCCGGCCAGGCGCGCCGCCGCCCAGATGCTGACCATCTTGATGCCGCAGGCGAGCGTCAGGAACCACAGGAAGAACAGCGGGTCGAAGCCGCGCGGCAGATCCAGCCGCATGCCCACCAGGGCGAAGAAGACGGGTATGAAGAAAGCCATCGAGAACTGCCGGATGGCCGCCCGGACCGGCGGTTCCCGTCCGGTCCCGCGGGTCGCCTGGTCTTCGCCCGCCTGATCGCCGCGAGCGGCGCAGATGCCGGCCATCAGCGCACCGAAGACCGCGTTGATGCCGAGGCCCAGGCACAGCAGCACCATGGCGCACAGGAAGATCAGCCGGAAGGCCACCGGGCTCTGCCGGGCGACGATGTTGGCCCGGTGGCCGGCCAGCCGGCGGAAGAGGCGGGCGCCCCAGGTCAGGCTCGCGGCGAAGAAGAGCAGGCTGACGACGCTGAAGTAGACGGCCGTCGGTACGACCTCGGTGGTGCCGATCACCTCCCACAGGCCGACGGAGTGGCTGGTGTCGGAGCGGGCGAGGCCGAGGACCACGGCGAGGACGACGTAGAGGATGACGTCCTCGATCACGGCGACCATCAGGACGATCCGGCCGAAGGCGGTGTCCATGATCTTCAGGTCCATCATGATCCTGGAGATGACCGGAATGGCCGCGACCGCCATCGCGAGTCCCACGACGAGGGCGGTCGTCACCGTGGAGCCCGCCGGCCCCGAGAACGCACCGGGGACCAGCGTCGCGATGCCCGCGCCGGCCGTGAAGGGCACCACCAGTCCGGCCGCCGCCACGATCGCGCCGGTACGGCGCTCGCGGCCGCCCGCGCGGATGCGCAGTTCCGCACCGGCCAGGAACATCAGGAGCAACTGGCCCAGTTGACAGATCGCGTCCAGGGCGCTGGTCACCGCCCCCGAGGCGGGGAACAGGGCCGCTCTCGCCCCGGGGGCGACGAGCCCGAGGAGCGAGGGGCCCAGCAGGATGCCTCCGACGACCTCGCCGATGACCGGCGGTTGACGCAGGGCGCCGAAGAGGAAGCCGCATCCGTGTGCGGCCACGCAGATCACGGCGAGAGCCGCCAGCAGCCGGACCGTATCGATCGCCGTCATGACGTCTCGGGTGGACTGGACGGAGTGGACGGGGCGGGCGCGGTGGACATCGTTCTCCTCGTCTTCGTCGCGGGAGGTGCGGGGTCCGGGGCCGGTCACGGTGGACGGCCGCCCCTGACACGTCAGCGTGCGGGCTCGCTGTTCAGTAGAGGCTCAACGGCCGTTCGAAGCCGATCGGTTGGGTGCGGCCACCATTGAATACCGTCCGCCCGTGCCGAGGGGGACGGAATCCCGCTGCAGGCGTTCCCGGTGGCGGAGCGAGGCCAACTCGCCTGCTTTCACGGCCCGTTACTCTGCACCGGAGGATCCGACAGGGGGAGTGACAGGTGAGCGGGAAAGAGATTCTGGCGCAGCGCTTCGAGGAGCACCGCCCCCATCTGCGGGCGGTGGCCTACCGGATGCTGGGCTCGCTCAGCGAGGCGGAGGACGCCGTACAGGAGGCATGGCTCAAGCTGAGCCGCTCCGATGCCGCCGCGGTGGAGAACCTGGGCGGCTGGCTGACCACCGTGGTCGGCCGGGTGTGCCTGGACATGCTGCGCTCGCGTACCACGCGGCGCGAGGATCCGCTGCACGACCAGGACGGCCGGGTCCGGCTGCCCGACCCGATCGTCAGCCGCGCTGACGGCCTCGACCCCGAACAGGAGGTACTCCTGGCCGACTCGGTCGGCCTCGCGCTGATGGTCGTCCTGGAGAGCCTCGCCCCCGCCGAGCGCCTGGCCTTCGTCCTGCACGACCTGTTCGCCGTGCCCTTCGACGAGATCGCCCCCGTCCTCGGCCGCACCACTGCCACGACCCGGCAGCTCGCCAGCCGCGCCCGCCGCCGCGTCCAGGGCGCGGCCCCCGCTCCGGACCCCGACCGGGACCGCATGCGCGCGGTCGTCGACGCCTTCCTCGCGGCCTCGCGCGGCGGGGACTTCGACGCCCTCGTCGCCGTCCTCGACCCCGAGGTCGTGGCACGCTCCGACGGCGGCGCACTGCGCCCCAGCCTGATCCGCCGTGGCGCGGCCGATGTCGCCTCGCAGGCGATCACCTTCGCACGGTTCGCGGAAGCCGCGCGTCCGGCGTTGGTCAACGGGGTCCCCGGGATGGTCTCGATGGCGGAGGGCCGGGCGCTGTCGGTCATGGCGTTCACCATCCGGGACGGCAGGATCACCGCACTCGACATCCTCACCGACCCGGACCGCCTCGCGCTCATCGACATCGGTGTTCTCGACGGCTGAGCCTTCGGCGTCGCCGCGCTGGTACACAGCGGCAACTCCTGGACACCGCAGGGGACTCGACGGCGGTGGCAGGGTGCGTGACCGAACCGCTCCTCACCGGTCGTGACGGGGGGAATTCGGCAGGTAGTAATTAGGTGAATTCCTGACTGAATTCCCGTCAATAAGCACGCTACCTCTATCTCGATTCGATAACAACCCTCCCCAAAAGGCCTGGACCATTGGCATGCGACGCGCGTAACTGCCCTTATTCCATTGCTAGTTGATGGTTCGTCAAATCAAGCCGACAAGTAACGGAATGATTTCTCGAAGCACGCTCCCCTTTGTCCGAATTCTCCGCCGCATTCGTCTGGCAGGCTTCCGCGCACCCAGTCATCCGACAACGACTTGAGGTGCCCATGACAGGACGTCGCAGACGGCGGACCACCGATCACCGCCGCAAACCCCGGCGGTTGATACTCATCACCGCCGCCACGGCAACGGCGGCGGTGATCGCCGCAGGTATCGCCTACTCCGGACTCGGAGACGGCGCGCAGGCGGTGGCGCCCGTGCAGGCCGCGGAGGCCGCCGCACCGGCCGCCGCCCCCGCCCGGGACCACGAGCCGGAACCGATCGCGGCCGCCCCCGCCAACGAGAGCGCGCGCGGCATGGTCTACGACGGCCTCGAGGCCGCGCCGAAGGGCGACCGGTGCGTCGGTGTCTACCGCACAGCAGCCGGGCACTGCACCCATGGCCCCGACGCCCCGCCCAAGGGTGTCGACATCACGAAGGACATCCCGCCCGCCGTCAAGGAGACGGCCCCGGCGGCCGATCCGGCCCGCCCGGCGACTGACGACCCGGCCACCACGGAAGGCGGCGGGCGTCCTCAGGACGCGCCCGCCGCCGACGCCGCGGCCGCCAAGGCCTCCGCTCCCGAGCCGGCCGCCTCGGCCGCCGGCCAGAGCGTCGCCGCGGGCCCCGCGGGCCAGACCGTCCAGTGCGACGGCGACGGCAGCACCGGCAACCGCGTCCAGGTCGTGTACGTGCACGCTCCCGGTCGTGACCGCTACTCCGAGTACGTCGCCTCGTTCCGCAAGTGGGCGGCCGATGCCGACCTCATCTACGCGGCGAGCGCCCAGGAGACCGGCGGGGTACGCCACATCCGCTATGTGACGGCCGCCGACTGCACCCCCACCGTGCTCAACATCGAGCTTCCGGCCTCGGCGCTGGGCGAGTTCAGCGCGACCAACGCCGCGCTCGCCGCCAAGGGCCTCGACCGCCGCGACCGCAAGTACATGATCTTCGCCGACTCGCAGGTCTACTGCGGCATCGGCACCTTCAACGGCGACGAGCGCCCCGGTCAGGCCAACCAGAGCAACTTCGGCCCGTCCTACGGGCGTACGGACTCCGGCTGCTGGGGCGGTCACACGGCCGCGCACGAACTCGGCCACAACCTGGGCGCGGTCAACAACAGCGCCCCGAACACCAGTCGTGGCGCGCACTGCACCGACGAGTTCGACGTCATGTGCTACTCGGACACGCCGTACTACCCGCAGATGCGCAACATCTGCACCAACCAGGCCTCCGAGAACATCCTGGACTGCAACCACGACGACTACTTCCACACCAGTCCCAAGGCCGGAAGCTACCTGGCCACGCACTGGAACATCGCCGACAACCAGTTCCTGATGCGTACGAAGGGGGGCGGCGGCACCGACCCCGGGCCGAACCCGACCCCGACGCCCACCAAGAAGCCGACGCCGACCCCGACGAAGAAGCCCACCGGCGGCCCGGCCGCGACGGCCGGCGACATCCGGTCCGAC
This sequence comes from Streptomyces sp. NPDC028910, assembly GCF_055564955.1. Lineage (NCBI taxonomy): Bacteria > Bacillati > Actinomycetota > Actinomycetes > Kitasatosporales > Streptomycetaceae > Streptomyces > Streptomyces sp. NPDC028910. The sequence goes on from NZ_JBVHVF010000009.1 coordinate 39,979, forward strand.
TCCGTCGTGGTGAGCTGGCCCAAGGTCGAGGGCGCTGCCTGGTACCAGGTCCAGTTGAACGGCAAGCACCTGACCTGGGTCCAGTCCCAGGTGCTCCGCATCTACAACCTGCAGCCCAACACCTCGTACACGGTGACCGTCTCCGTGCGCGACAGCGCCGGCCGTGACAGCGGACCCGGCAAGGCCGCGTCCTTCCGTACGGCGGGGGCGGGCGGCGGCACGACCACCCCGGGCACCCGCTACCTGCTCGGCAACGGCAGCACCGGCATGGCCGCCGAGCTGTGGGGCGGTCGCACCGCCGACGGCACGGTGCTCGTCGGTGGCCGCGCCAACGGGTACGCCCAGCAGCAGTGGTACTTCGACGACGCGGGCAACGGCCAGGTACGCATCCGGTCCGCGGCCTCCGGCAAGTGCCTGCAGCCGGGCGGCGCTCCCGCCGCGGGCATGTGGGTCGCCCAGCAGCCCTGCGGCTCCGGTGGCGCGCAGGCCTGGAAGCTGACGTCCCGCGGTGGCGCGGTGACCGTCACCGACCCGAGCGGCGGCTTCGCCCTCACGGTGAGCAACCGCCCCTACTACGGGAACTGGCTGCTCGACCTCCAGCGCGCGGACGGCCGCGCGGCGCAGGCCTGGACCGTCCAGAAGGCCGGCTGAGCCCTGCCGCGACGCCAGGTGCGACGCCCTGACGCGGCGACCTGACGCGACGCCCTGACGCCGTGACGGCGTGAACCCACCCGGCGGACGGCCGCCCCGCGCGGCCGTCCGCCGGTACCCCTCACCTCGACCGGAGCACCACGACGATGCGCATACGAATCGCTTTCTCGGCCGCCCTGGCCGCAATCGGCCTCATGTTCCTGGCCCCCGCCGCGGCCCAGGCCCACGGGGACACCCTGAAGGTGGTGGTGACCGGGCAGCGGGCGGGCCACGTCACCGCCGACATCACCTGGGAGAACGACGGGGACGCCGTCGACGAGGCCGTCGCCGCCACCGTGAACGCGGTCAGCGTCGACGGCGCCCGCACACTGGGGCCCTGGCGCCTGGTCCGCGACCCCGCCGCGGCACCCGCGGGCTGGACCACGGCCGAGACCCTGCCGCCGGGTGCGTGGAAGGTCAGCGTCGACGTGGGGTTCCCGGCCCTGGGACACGGCGAACTCGAAGTCGGCGTACCCGTGGTGGACCCGGCGCCGGGCACCGGTACGCCGGCCCCCTCCGCGCCGGCCCCCGTCACGCCGTCCTCCGCACCGCCCGCGTCCTCCTCCCCGGCTCCCTCCCCGGCACCGGCACCCGCTGACGCCGAGGGGCACGCCGTCTGGTGGACGACGGCAGGTGTGGCGGTGACCGCCCTGGCCGGAGCCGCGGTCGGTCTCCTGGTGCGCCGCCGGCGGCTGCGTCGCGGCCGGCTGGGATAGCGGGCGGGTCGCGGAGCAGGCGGGCAGGCCTGCGGTCGCGCGAGGACCGGACCGGCGGCGGGTGGGAACCCGGCCGCCTGATCGTGCGTCGTACCGTTCAACGTCGTGCTCATGGCTGCGGGACGGGAGACGGGTCCGAGGCGAATGGGTGGGGCTGTGGCGGAGCGGGCGGACGGCTATGCGCGTGGCATCGAGCGGTGGCGGCGGGGCAGGGACGCGCGAGGCCGCTCGTCCTGGGCGCGTGGGCGCGTCCTCGCGTCGCTCGCCGTGCTGACCGCCGGCCTGCTGGCGTTCCACTCCGCCGTACCCAATGCCGTGGGCCGACTCGGCAGCCTGCTGGAGGCCTTCCTTCCCTGGCTCGGCCTGGCGATTCCGGTGCTGCTCGTACTGTCACTGGTGCGCCGCTCGGTCACGGCGCTGGTGGCCCTGCTGCTGCCCGCGGCCGCGTGGGCGCACCTCTTCGGCGGGCTCCTCCTCCCCGCCGACCGCGGCGACCAGCACATCACGGCGCTCCAGCACAACGTCAGCGACGAGAATCCCGACCCCGCCGGAACCGCGGCCGCCCTGATCGAGTCAGGACCCGGTCTCATCGCCCTGGAGGAGCTGACGCCCTCCGCGCTGCCGGTCTACGAGGCGGCCCTGGCACCGCACTATCCCCATCACGCGGTCGAGGGCACGGTCGGGCTCTGGTCGAAGTATCCGCTGACGGACGTCCGCCGCGTGGACATCAAGCCGGAGGGCATCGGGGAAGGCTGGAACCGCGGCCTGCGGACCGGCGTCCGCACGCCACGGGGCGAGATCGCGGTGTACGTGGCCCACCTGCCCTCGGTCCGGCTCCGGCCGGACGGCTTCGGCTCCGGCCTGCGGGACGAGAGCGCCCGGCTGCTGGGCGCGGCCATCGCCGCCGAGCGGCTGGAGAGGGTGATCCTGCTGGGCGACCTCAACGGCACGGTGGACGACCGTGGGCTCGCCCCCGTCACCTCGCTGATGGAGGCGCCGCGTCGGGGGCTCGCCTTCAGCTGGCCCGCGGCCGTCCCGGTCTCCCGGATCGACCAGATCCTGACCCGCTCGGCGACCGCCGCCGAGATCCGGACCCTGCCCGCCACCGGCAGCGATCACCTGCCGGTCGCCGCCGGCATCACGCTCGGACCCTAGCTAGTGCTGTGGCCGGGAAGGTTTGCCGGGTCGCGGCGTCCGGTGCGGTGCATCGCAAGGCGGAGGATCGCGGCTCGTACTGGACGTACTTGTGCGGTCCGACAACGCGGCGAGGTGCCGTGCCGGGCGTCGCGACCCGGTGAACCTTCCCGGTCACAGCACTAGAGCCGGATCACGATCTTGCCGCGCACCTGACCGTCCCTCAGGTAGCGGATGGCGTCGGGCACCTCTGCCAGCGGGTAGGTCCGGTCGACGACGGGGGTCACCGAGCCGGCCTCGATGAGTTCCGTGAGGACCTGGAGGTCGCTGTGGTGCTCCGTGGAGGCGAGCCCGCGAAGGCGGTGGGCGACGAAGGGGGACAGCAGGAGCGCGCCCAGCTGCCGCTCGTTGCCACCGATCCACCGGCCGCCTCCTTCCCCGCCGACGATGACGAGGGTCCCGCGCGCGGTGAGGCCGCGGCGGAGCCGGGCGAGGGGGCGGTTGCCGGCGATGTCGAGGATGAGGTCGTAGCGGCGGCTGCCGTCGGTGGGGTCCTCGTGCGCGTAGTCGAGGACCTCGTCGGCGCCGATGGAGCGGACCAGGTCCGCCTTGGCGGCGCTGCAGACTCCGGTGACGTGGGCCCCGAAGGCCTTGGCCAGTTGCACGGCGTACGTGCCCACGCCTCCTGACGCGCCGAGGACGAGGACGCTCTGCCCGGCCTTGACCTGTCCCCCGTCGCGCAGCGCCTTGAGGGCGGTGCACGCGGAGACGGGTACGGCGGCGGCCTCCTCGAAGCCGAGGTTCGCCGGCTTCTTCGCGAGCGCGTCCTCCTTGGCGCAGGCGTACTCGGCGAACGACCCGTTGCAGCTGCCGTACACCTCGTCGCCCGGCTGGAAGCGGGTGACGTCCGGGCCGACCGACTCCACCCGCCCCGCGAGGTCCATGCCCCGGACGCGCACGCGGGGTGCACGAAGGCCGATCACGGCGCGGACCGCGTACGGCATGCCCGCCATGAGGTGCCAGACGCCCTGGTCGACGGCGGCCGCGTGGACCCGTACGAGTACCTCGCCACGGCCCGGAACCGGCCGGTCTATCTCGTCGAGGCGCAGGACCGCGGGCGGGCCGTAGGTGTCCTGAACGATGGCCTTCATGAGTCGTCTCCCTCGGTCACGGAATACTGGAACACTGCGTCGAGCGGTACCGCGAACACACGGGCGATCTGGAACGCCTTCTCCAACGAAGGGGAGTAGCGGCCCTGTTCGATGGCGATGACGGTCTGGCGGGTCACGCCGATCCGGCGGGCGAGCTCGGCCTGCGTCATCTCGCCGTTGGCGAAGCGCAGGGCCCGGATCGAGTTGGTGACCTTCGTGGGCCTCACCACGGCTGGAAGCCCAGCCGGTAGGCGGCGATCTTCGCCGTGGAGCCGAGGATCGCCGACAGGGCGAACGCCAGGTAGATGGCGTTGGCGATCCAGAACTGTTCCACCTCGGCCATCGCCAGGACGAGCCCGGCCACGCCGCCGACCACGACGAAGGACTGTCCCACGTACTCACCGAAGTGGTGGATCTCCCGGTCGCGCTGGTCCTTGGTCTTGTCCTCCTCGGGCGCGAGGAGCGCCACGGTGATGTGGAGCGCGATCGACGCGACGATCGCCGCGCCGACCGTCCACAACAGCGCGGCCACGTACGGCTCCTGAGCGAGGGGGCCGTCCCCGGACCGCCCGAGCACGACGGCCAGGTACGCCCCGTACGACAGGACCGTGACCACGATCATGATCCAGGCGCGTTTTTCCTCGACTGCCACTGCCACTCCCCATGTAAAGAAAACCCGACACCTGGAGTGTCAAGCAGGCAGGACACGATGTCAAGATTTCTATACACCTCCGGGCCGTGCATTGTCCGCGGACAACCGGTTGTCCACTCCTCCCCCGCCGCTGAGCTGCGCCGACGCGCGCCGGCCCGCCGGTCAATTCCGCCTCCGGCCAGCGTCCCTCTCGCAGCACCGCACCACTGACGTGCGGTACCTACCTGCATCGCAGATCAGAGAGGTGAACCCAGTGACAGTGCACGGATCCTTCAGGTCCGCGGCGTTGGTGAAGGCCATCGTCGCGCTGACGATGACCTTCTTCGCGCTCGTGGCCACGACGAGTGCGGCCGGCGCCTCCACCGGAGCCGGCGGCGGCCGCGCCGGAGCGGACTTCTCGGCTCAGGCCAGGAGCCTGGGGCTGGACGGCGCTCGGGCCGAGAGCCTTCAGAGCAGGGTCGACGCCTACCTGGCCAAGGAGCGCGGGAAGCAGGTGGCCGCCAACAAGATCCCCCTGGACGCCGGCGGCTTCCTGCTGCTCGCCCTGCCCGGTGAGTCCTACGCGCGCGACCTCGCCGCGCCGGGCGACGCGCTCGGTGCGGGCATCGCGTGCCCGTACACCTACGTGTGCGCCTACAGCGGGGAGAACTTCACGGGCGACTACAGGGCCTACTACACGTGCAACACCCTGAACCCCATCCCCTGGACCGGGACCGGATCGTGGAAGAACAACCAGCGCGCCGAACTGCGGGCGAGGTTCTACGACCAGTACAAGAACGTCGGCTGGACCTCACCCGGCGGCTACAGCGAGGACGCCCATGCCCCCTGGGGCTGGGTCTACTACCTCAGCCCCTGCTAGTGGCCTGCCTCAGCGGCCCGGGGCGGGAGCGTCGTCGAGGAGCTCGGGTCCGTTGTTGCGCACGTTGTTGACCGCGGTGGACACCGCTCGGACGTCCAGCCGGCCGCCCCCGGGAGCGGCCAGCAGAGCCCGCAGTTCGTGCGGATCCTCGTGGGCGGGGTCGAGCCAGGCCTCGTAGTCGGCCGGATCCAGGGCGAGCGGCATGCGGGGGTGGACGCGACCGGCCGTATCGGTGGCCTCGGTGGTGATGATGGTGCAGGTGGCCCACCAGGCCGCCGGATCGTCGTCGTCGGCGACGGCGGGGTCCCGCCAGAACTCGTACAGTCCGGCCATCGCCATCACCCCGCCGTCCTCGGGACGGATGAAGTACGGCTGCTTGTACGCCTTCTTCCCGCCGGAGGCGGGGACCTGCTGCCACTCGTAGAACCCGTCCGCCGGGAGCAGACACCGGCGCTTGGCGAACGCACGCCGGTAGGCCGGCTTCTCGTGCACGGTCTCCACCCGCGCGTTGATCATCTTCGCGCCGCTCGACGGACTCTTCGACCACGACGGCACCAGCCCCCACCGCAGCGGGTGCAGCCTCCGTTCCAGCACCCCGCTCTCCCGGTCGGCGCGTTCGAGCACCGCCCACACCGCGTCGGTGGGGGCGACGTTCCAGCTCGGCTCCAGCACGTCCCCCGGATCCGGGGGCGCGGCCTGGAAGAGGCCGGACAGGTCCTCGGGACTGCGGGTGGAAACGTATCGGCCGCACATACGGTCCACCCTGCCACCTGACGCGGCGTCCCGGGGGTTGCGCCGCGAGCCCGGCGTGACCGGCATGACCGGCATGACCGGCATGACCGGCAAGACAAACCTAGGAGGAGCCGAGCAGCCCCAGGAGCGGCGTCAGTGCGCCGGGGCGCTGGTCGGCCGGCAGGTGGTCGACGAAGTGCACCGGGCAGCCGAGCGCCTGCGCACCGCCGTCCGCGGTGCGGTCGTCGCCGACCATCAGCACATCGGCGGGTGCCAGGCCCAGCCGGTCGCAGGCCGCCCGGAAGATCACCGGGTCGGGCTTCTGCGTGCCCAGCTCGAAGGAGAGCACGTAGGCGTCGACCAGCTCGTCCAGCCCGTGCGCGCGGAAGACCGGCCGGAGGTCCCATCCGATGTTGCTCACCACGGCCACCGGCAGCCCGCGCCGGCGCAGTTCGCGCAGCGTCGGTTCGCTGTCCGGGTAGGGCCGCCAGGCGGCGGGGCTCATGTGGCGGTCGTAGAGCGCCTGTGCCAGCTCCGGGTCCGTCACACCGGCCGCGCGGGCCAGCCCCCCGTAGGCGGCCCGATGGTGATCCGCGCTCATGTCCCGCTCGCGCCAGAGGCCTTCGAGGTGTGCGGGCATGTGCTGCGGCGCCGGCCCGCCCGGCAGCGCGCCGTACTCCGTCAGCCGCCGCACGGTCTCGCCGTACTCCTCGCCGCCCAGCGGGATGCCGGTCGCCGCTAGGGCGGCGGTGAGCCAGTCCCCGGTCGACTCGACGCGCAGCAGAGTGCCGGAGAAGTCGAACATCACACCTTTGACCATGTCGTGATCGTAGGGCAGGCCGGCTGCCGGTGAGCCGCTGTCCCGCAGAACGTCGGTCCCGCCCGGCCCGGGACGCCGGTCAGGTCGCCGGTCAGGTCGTCGGGTGCAGCCGGGACGCGGTGTCCGGTGAACTCTGCGGGCTCGCGCCGAGGCCGGCCAGGGCGCTGCCCGCCAGCCAGGTCCGCCAGTCCATGTTCCAGTCGCCGAAGCCGTTGTCGAAGGGCTCCATCGTCGGTCCGCCGCTGTTGACCACCTCCACGATGTCCCCTTCGCGGACCGTGCGGAAAAACCACGCGGCGTCCTCGGTGCTCATGCCCGTACAGCCGTGGCTGACGTTCTCCTCGCCCTGCGCCTCGACGGACCAGGGCGCGGCGTGGATGTACTCGCCGCTCCAGGTCACGCGCGTCGCGTAGCGGACGGGCAGGTCGTAGAACTCCTTGGTGCCGCGCTTGATGCCGACGGAGTCCCCGCGCATCCGGACCTTGGGCTCCTTGCGCAGTACGACCTTGATGCCGCTGCGGGTCCTGAACCCCGCCTTGCCGGTGGTGACCGGAATCGTCCTGATGACCCGTCCGTTGCGGCGTACGGTCATCCGGTGCGCGGCGGAGTCGGTCACGGCCTCGATGCGGTCCCCGATGGCGAACCGCAGTTCGTCGGAGGGGCCGCCGTAGTGGTGGTCCCCGACCTCGACCCCGTCGAGACCGCTGCGGACGCGGACCACGGTGTGGGCGGGCCAGTACGTACGCGGCCGGTAGTGCAGGGTCGATTCGTCGACCCAGTGCCAGGCGCCCTCGACCTGGGGCTCCGAGGTCACCTCCAGTGCCCGCTCCAGCCGGGCGCGGGCCGGAAGGTCGTCGGCGGGCACCGGCCGGCTGAGGGCGGCCGTCACGATCTCCCCCGCTCCGTACGTGCCGGGGCGCGGCCCGAACTCGACCGTCAGCCTGCCCCCGTCCGCGGGCGGCGCCGTCCTGAACGCCACGGTCACACCGACCGGGGTCCCGGCCGCGTCCTGGGCGCCCACCTGCACCGTGTAGGTCTCCCCCGCGCGCAGCGGCTCGGAGTTCAGCCAGCGCCCGCTGTCCGGGCCCAGTTCACCGGCCAGATGACGGCCGTGCCCGTCGCGTACGGTCACGTCCGTGAGGCGGCCCGGTTCCGCGAGGGTGATCTCGAGCGGCCCGCCGGCGTCCGTGGGAAGCTCCTGCGCCCGGGCGGCGCGCGCGGCAGCGCCGAGGGAGGGCTTCTCGAGGAGGGACCCCACGCCGCGGGCGGTGGCCCGTACCCGCTGTTCCCGCCAGCCGCTGCACAGTCCGGCCCGGAACATGCGCGCCGCACACCCCTCGCCGGCTTCGCGGCCCTCGTCCAGCACCCTGCCGACCAGCAGGGTGACCGCCGCTTCCCGCGACGGACCGCCGAAGGTCGCCTCCGAGGGGTCCGCGTCGGGCGCCCGGCCGGGTGCTGCGGCGACGACCAGCATGGCCCCCGTCACCGCGGCAACGGCGCCCCACGCCCTGGCCGGTTGTGTCCGTCGCATTCGTGGCATAGCCGTATCAAACCGATGGGGAGCCAAAATGATGATCATTAACTCGGTTCTGCGGCCGAACGGGCACCCCAAGAGAACTCGGACGGAGCACAAGCCGCCCGGCGCGGGCGCGGGCCCGATCATGCCGGGGTGCTCCATTCGACCAGCTGGATCACGACTCCGTTGGGGTCCGTCAGCTGGAAGAGGCGCTCGCCCCAGGGCTCCTCGCGCAGCGGCATGGTGATGGGTGCGCCTGCGGCGCGCAGCCGCGCCTCCTCGGCTTCGATGTCGGCGACCGTGAGCGCGAGGATCAGCCCGGTCGCCCGCTGGTCGCGCTGGGCGGCCGGGAGGACCTCGGTGCCCAGGCGGAGCAGGACGATGTCCACGGCCGCGTCCTCGCGGGTCAGGGAGGCGAACCCGTCGGCGGCCATGGCCACGTGGTAACCGAGGTGGCCGCACAGGAAGTCGCGGGAGGCGTCCACGTCGGCGACGGTCAGGGAGAGGGTGGAGGTGGTGACGTTCACGGCGGCTCCTCGGCACGGCACGGGCCCGCGCCAACGCGGGACCGGCTTTCATTCGGGCTGATTTCATTCGGGCTAACTTTGCTACGGACGTAACTTTATGTACGGCTCGCAGCTCGGTCAAGGGTAATTTTGCTACGGGTGTAAGATTTCCTCATGGGCATCGAGATGGGACTCCGCGAGTCCAAGAAGCAGGAGACACGGCAGCTGATCTCCGACCACGCCACCCGGCTCTTCATCGAGCAGGGCTTCGAACAGACGACCATCGCCGAGATCGCCACCGCGGCCCGCGTCGCCAAGAAGACGGTCACCAACTACTTCGCACGCAAAGAGGACATGGCCCTCGACCACCACGAGGCGTTCACCCAGAGCCTGGCCCGCGCCGTCGCCGCCCGCGCCGAAGGCGAGTCGGCGCTCGCCGCGCTGCGGCGGGAATTCCACACCGCCCTCGAAGCCCACGACCCCGTCGCGGGCTTCGCCGGCCCCGAGTTCGCCCGCATGATCGCCGAAAGCCCCACCCTCACCGCCCGTCTGCGCGAGCTCCACGACCAGCGGGAAGAGGCCCTCGCCGCGGCCCTCGCGCCCATCACCCCCGGCACGGCCCCGGACATCGCCCCCCGGGCAGCCGCGGCCCTCCTCGCCGCAGCCCACCGCCTGTTGTTCCAGCGCATCCAGGAACTCACCCTGGCCGGGCACTCCGAGGACCGGATCACCGCCACCCTGACCCCCGAGGCGACGCACGTCTTCGACCTCCTCGCCGCCTCCCTCGGCGACTGCCCCGCGGCCGCGTGACCTTGGGGGTGGACTCCTGCCCACCGGCCTCCGATCGGCGCCGGTCCGTTGCTTTGCTTCGCCGAGCGCGAACCGGCGCCGCGAGTGTGCCTGTCATCTGCTGAAGTGGCCGGATGGATCTTCTGATACTGGGTGGGACGGCGTGGCTGGGCCGTGAGATCGCACGGCAGGCACTGGGGCGCGGTCACGAGGTGACCTGCCTGGCCCGCGGCGAGAGCGGCGACGTCGCCCCCGGTGCGCGGCTGGTGGCGGCGGACCGGAGGCAGGACTCCGCCTACGCCGCTCTCCTCGACCGCGACTGGGACGCCGTGGTGGAGGTGTCATGGCAGCCGGCCTTCGTCCGCGGCGCCCTCTCGGCGCTGGCGGGACGGGCCCGGCACTGGACCTACGTCTCGTCCATCAGCGCCTACGCCGACCACAGCGCGGTCGGCGCCGACGAATCGGCGGCGCTGCTGTGCCGGCCGACGGGCCGTACGTGGATCGCGACGCGTACGGAGAGGCCAAGGTCGCCTGCGAAGCGGCTTCGCGCGCGGCGGTCGGTGAGCGCCTCGTCGTCGCCCGGGCCGGCCTGATCGGAGGACCGGGCGACCGCAGCGGGCGTTCGGGGTACTGGGTGGCTCGATCCGCCCGCGCGGTGGACCAGCCCATGCTGGTACCTCGCTCTCCCGGCCTGCCGACGCAGGCGGTCGACGTGCGCGACCTCGCGGGCTGGCTGCTGGACCTCGCGCAGGAGCGGGCCGCGGGGACCTTCGACGCCGTCGGGCCCGTCGTGCCCTTCGAGGAGTGGGTGGACCTGTCGCGGCGCGTCGGCGGTCACACGGGACGGGTGGCGCGGGCGGACCCGCAGTGGCTCCTCGATCAGGGGGTCGGGCAGTTCATGGGCGCCGAGTCGATGGCCATGTGGATGCAGGATCCTCGGTGGGCGGGCTTCTGCGCCCGCAGCGGAGCCGCGGCGCGGGCGGCCGGGCTGCGCCATCGCCCCCGCGTGGACATGCTCGAGGCCGTCCTGCGGTGGGAACGCGCCGAGGGGCTGGACCGCTCCCGCCGAGCCGGCCTGAGCGGCGCCCGCGAACGCGAACTGCTCACCGCGCTCGCAGCCGACGGGAGCACCGAGGAGAGCAGCTGACCGGGGGCGGACCCTGCCGCCGCCCCCTGCCCGCCCAGTGGCTCATCACAATCCGTACCGCCGGGCGGACTCCTCCTCCTGGGCCAGCCGGTGCAGCGCCTTGAGCACCGGCTGGAAGAGGATGGCCGCCGCGACGGCGGTCTCGACCTTCTCCGCCTCGGAGGGATAGGTCTCCACGAAGTCCAGGTCCCGCATGGCCGCCTGGTGCATCAGCTGGGCGTACGGGGCCATCAGCTCGGCGTCCCACGGATAGCCGAGCCGGATGAGCGTGGCCACCGCCACCACGAGCGAGCGGTGCACGGGGGACAGTTCACCCAGCTCCCGGGCGGTCGACCAGCCCAGCATTTCGAGCAGCCGGTCCACCTCGCCGCGCGCGGCGGCCACGGCCCCGTCCTCCTCGCCCCGACCGGCGTCGGTCCCGGCCTCCTGGGGCAGGGCCCACAGGGCCGCGCCCAGGCGGATCGTGCGGCCCAGCGAATCGTCGTCGACGTGCTGGAGCACTTCCCGGACCGTTGCCACCGGGACGTGGCCGACCTGGATCATCGCGCGCACCAGCCGCAGCCTGCGCAGGTGACTGTCGTCGTAGTCGGCGGTCGTCGCGCTGACGCGGCGGCCGGGCGGCAGCAGCCCTTCGCGCAGGTAGTACTTGATCGTGGCGATGGCGACGCCGCTCCGCTCACTCAACTCCGCGAGCCGCAATCTCTTGAACCTTCCCTTGGCGAGTGCCACTATCCCATCACTGACCGTTGGACAGCATTGCTATCCAATGAGCGATCTGGAGGCCGGCGTGTTCGCGAAATCCTTACCGGGCCGTACCACCGCAGCTGCCGAGGGGGACGTCGTCGTCCTGCTGATCGGCATGCGCATCAACCACTTCCGTGCCGTCCACCACTGGCTGCCGGTGCTCCTCGCCATGCCGCGCATGCTCCGCGAGCTGGCCCGTGACCCGAGCCGGGGACTGCTCGGCCACGTCCTGCTCACCGCCTCGCCGCGCACCTACTACGTGGTGCAGTACTGGGAGTCCAAGGAGAAGCTCTACGCGTACGCCGCGGCCCCGGACATGTTCCACCACACGATGTGGTCGATCATCAACCGCAAGGAGCGCGCCTCCAAGCTGCGCGGCCACGTGGGTCTGTGGCACGAGTCCTACATCGTGCCCGAGGGGTCGTACGAGTCCATCTACTTCGACATGCCGCCCTTCGGACTGGCCGCGGCCACCGGGGTGCTCCCCGTGGAAAGCCGCGGCCGGCGCGCGGCCGACCGGTTCGCCCACCGCTCTGCCGCGGCCGGTCCCTCCCAGTGAGCCGGGCCTCCGGTCACGGCCGGGGCCTCGTGGCGATGGTGGCCCTGACGGGGACGGTCCGGACGTACGTACCACCCGGGTCGTGGTCCAGCAGGGCCTGCCGCAGCTCGGCCTCGAAGGCGTCCTTGCGGTCGCCGAAGAGGGCCGGACTGGAAGAGGCGAAGGAGAACTGGAGACCGACCAGCTGGTCGACGGTGTAACGGACGCGCTGCGCCCAGTCGGTGGTGTCGACGCGGGAGAACGGCGACTTCGCGAGCTGGTCGTCCAGGTCGTCCGCCGCAGGCGTCGCCGGTCCGTACGCCGCCCGGTAGCCGGGCCCGAGGAAGCGCGCGCACACCTCCTCGATGACGCCCAGCCAGGACGGACGCGGGTCGCCGTGGCCGGCCGGGGAGGTGACGAGGGCGATCCCGCCCCGGGGCGCGAGCAAGGTGTCCAGGTCGGCCGGCACCCGGGCGCGGTCCATCCGGTGGAAGGCCTTGCCGATCACGCACAGGTCGATCCGGGGCAGGCACAGGCGGGTGATGCCGGCGGCGTCGCCGTCCAGCCAGGAGATGTTCGTGAGGCCGCGCTCCTCGGCGAGCCGGCATCCCTCGGCGAGCATGGCGGGCTCCGGGTCGACGGCGTAGACGTGCTCGGCCAGCGGAGCCAGGGGCAGGGTGATGGTGCCCGGTCCCGCGCCGAGGTCCAGTACGGTCTGGGAGCCGTCGAGCGCGAACCGGTCCGCGAGCAGCTCGTAGAGCTCCGCCGGGTACGGCGGCCGGTAGCGGGCGTAGTACGGGGCGGCGGACGCGAACGGGGTGCTCATGGGGATCCTCCCTGGCCGGGGTTGCATCCGCCGATGGTGGAACACAAGCCGGCGCTCGGCGGCGACTGCCACTCCAAGTCCCCCGTACGGAGGTCTCCCCCCCGGGGAGACCTGTCGTGAACGGGCCGGGCCGGCGCCGGACACCCGCGGCTCACCTGGCCGGGGTCAGGCGCTCCCACAGGAAGGTGTGGACCAGGGCCTCGTTGAAGGCGGTCTGGCGGTGGTCGGTCGCGCCCGCGTGACCGCCGCCGAGGTGCTCGTGGAAGAGGACGGGATGCCCGAACTCGCGAAGTCGGGCGGCCATCTTGCGGGCATGGCCGGGGTGGACGCGGTCGTCGCGGGTCGAGGTGAGCAGGAGCAGCGGCGGGTACGCGGATCCGTCCGCCCGGACCTGGTGGTACGGGGAGATCCGCTCGAGGTGGGGCCGGTCGTCCGGGCTGTCTGGATCCCCGTACTCGGCGATCCAGCTGGCGCCGGCCAGCAGCTTGTGGAAGCGGAGCATGTCCAGCAGCGGCACGTGGGCGACGACGGCGCCGAACAGTTCCGGATCGCGGGTGAGCATCGCGCCCATGAGGAGGCCGCCGTTGCTGCCGCCCTCGATGCCCAGTTGGGCGGGGGTGGTGATGTCCCGGGCGGTGAGGTCGCGGGCGACGGCGGCGAAGTCCTCGTAGGCCCGGACGCGGTTCGCGCCGAGGGCCGCCTTGTGCCATCCCGGCCCGTACTCGTGGCCGCCCCGGATGCCCGCGACGACGTAGGTGCCGCCGCGCGCGAGCCAGGCGCGTCCGGTGACCGCGCTGTACTGCGGGACCATGGAGATCTCGAAGCCGCCGTACCCGTAGAGCAGGGTGGGTCCGGGGCCGGGCCGGTCCTCGGGTCCGACGACGAAGTACGGCACCCTCGTGCCGTCCCGGGAGGTCGCGAAGTACTGGCGCACGGCGAGACCGGCGGTGTCGAAGAACGCGGGACTCCGCTTGACGCTCTCGCTGTCGCCGCCGACCGTGCCCCGGTAGAGGGTGGAGGGCTGGAGGAAGCCGGAGACGTCGTGGAAGTATTCGTCGCTCACGTCCGGATCGGTGCAGGTGACCGAGGCGGTGGACAGCGGCGGCACGCCCGGCAGCGGTGCGCGGCGCCAGCCGCCCGGGCCCGGGGTGAGGAGCTCCATCCGGGAGGACACGTCGGCGCGGGTGCTGAGGATGAGGTGGTGGCGGGTCCAGCTGTATCCGGCGAGCGCGGTGTGCTCGTCCGGGGCGAACAGCACTTCGGCCGCCCGCTCCCCCGCCCGGAAGGCGTCGAAGTCGAAGGCGAGCAGGCTGCCCGCGGGGTGGCCGAGCCACGGCGACTTGGTGGTGACGGTCAGCCACTGCCGGTGGACGCAGGCGCTCGCGTCGTCCGGTACATCGATCTTCAGCGGCGGGCCGGCGTCCTCCTGGAGGAGGAACAGCTCCTGCTTCCAGAAGTCGATCTGCCGGTGGACGAAGTCCCGTTCGAAACCGGGGGTGTCGTCGTGCCATCCCGAGGCGGACAGGTCCGACGGCCGGCCCTCGTAGACCAGCTCCGCTTCCCCGAGCGGTGTGCCGCGCCGCCAGCGGCGTACCTGGAGCGGGTAGCCGGACGCGGACATCGAGCCGGCACCGAAGTCCGTCCCGATCCAGACCCGGTCGTGGTCGATCCATCCGATCCGGGTCTTGGCCTCCGCGACCTCGAATCCGCCCTCGACGAACTCCAGGGTTTCGAGGTCGAACTCGCGCACGACGCAGGCATCCGCGCCGTCCCGCGACAGCATGACCAGGGCGTGGCGGTGCTCGGGGGCCAGGACGGTGCTGCCCGCCCACGCCCAGTTCTCCCCCTCGGCCTCGGCCAGGGCGTCGAGGTCCAGGAGGACCTCCCAGCCGGGCCGGTCCGTGCGGTACTCCTCGAGCGTGGTGCGCCGCCACAGCCCGCGCACGTGGTCGGCGTCCTGCCAGAAGTTGTAGAGGTGCCCGCCTCGGCGTGCGACGTACGGGATCCGTCCGTCGTCGTCCAGCACCTCGCGCATCTCCTGTTCGAGCACCTTGAACGCGGGGGCACCGGTCAGCGCGTCCACGGTCTCGGCGTTGCGCTCGCGGACCCAGGCGAGGGCGGCCTCGCCGGACACGTCTTCCAGCCAGAGGTAGGGGTCTTCATCGCTCATCAGGCGATTGTGCAGGACGCGGCCGGCGGGCGTGCGGCGTACGGCCCGGCGCAGCGGCTCCGGAGGACGTCGTGCCGGTCAGCCCTCGGCCGCCGACCGGTGCTCGCGCAGGGCCTTGTGCACCGACCAGACCACCGAGACCAGCGGCACCGCGACCACCGCGCCGACCACCCCGGCGGCGATGGCCCCCGCGACCACCGAGATCGCCACCACCAGCGGGTGCAGGAGAACCGCCCGGCTCATCACCAGCGGATGCAGCAGATGGCCCTCGATCTGCCCGATGACCACGATCAGCGCGATCACCAGGCCCGCGACGAGCGGCCCCTTCGCGGCCAGCGCGACCACCGCGGCGACCGCCAGCGCGACCGGCGATCCGATGAGGGGCACGAAGGCCGCGAAGAACTCCAGCAGCGCCAGCGGCACGGCCAGCGGGATGCCGAGGAAGTACAGCGCGACGCCCACGAGGACGGCGTTCGTCGCCGCGACCAGGACGATCCCGTGGGTGTACCCGGTGAACGTGCGCCAGGCCGCGCGCCCGGCGATCGCCACGCGCCCGCGCGCGGTCGCGGGCAGCTGTGCGCAGAACCACGACCACTGCCGGTCGCCGCCGTGCAGGAAGAAGACCGAGCAGAAGACGGCGAGGGCGAGGACGGTGAGGACGTGCACCAGGCGCCCGGCGCCGCTGACCGCCCTGCTGAGCACCGTGGAGCGGTGGCTCGACAGATACTCGCCGATCCGGTCCTGGACGTCGGAGAGCGCCCCCGGGTTCAGCCGGAAGGGCGGCCGCTCCAGCCACTCCTCGATGCTGGCGAGCCCCCGGCGGAACTCCCGGGCCAGGGTGGTGCTCTCCCCCGCCACCGCCTCGCCGACGAGCGTCAGCACACCCATCAGGAGCAGCGCGCTGCCGACGAGGCAGACGGCGACGGCGAGCGTCCGGGGCAGGGCGCGCGCGAGGTGCCGGGTGGGTGACCACAGCAGCGCGGAGACGACGAGGCCGAGGAAGAGCGCCACGGCGATCTCGTGGAACCGGCCCAGCACGGCGAAGACGGCGTAGACGGCGGCGCCGACGACCAGCAGGCGCCAGGCGTACGACGCGGCCGTACGCAGGAACGGTGACACCGGCGGCATGAGCCATGACTGCCACGGCGGCCCCGCGATGCCACGCGCCGCGCTCCGGATTCGCCCGTCCGGGGCGCGTACGGGGGCGATCGGACGGGCCGGTGCCCGGCGCCGTTGCGGGGAAAATGCGTTGCCGAGGCGCGGACGGCCGCTGACGATGGCCTCTCGTGAGCACCTCCCGACGGGCCGCCGTCCTGCCCGACCTCGCCCCCTTTCGGTCCAGCCGCGATTTCCGGCTGCTCTTCTACCAGGGCACGGTGACGTACTTCGGCTCCTTCATGGCGATGGTCGCGCTGCCTCTGCAGATCAAGCATCTGACGGACTCTCCGCTGGCGGTCGGCGCGATGGGCGCGGTGGAGCTGGTTCCGCTGGTGGTCTTCGGGTTGTACGGTGGCGCCCTCGCCGACGCGGTCGACCGGCGGCGGATGATCCTGCTGACCGAGGCCGGGCTCGGGGTGCTCGCCCTGGTCCTCCTGGTGAACTCGCTGCTGCCGGATCCGCTGCTGTGGCCGCTGTACGTGGTCGCGGCCGCCGTGTCGGCGCTGGCCGGGCTCCAGCGGCCGGCCCTGGACTCGCTGATGGCGCGGATCGTGCCGCACGACCAGCTGACGGCGGCCGCCGCGCTGAACGGGCTCCGCTACCAGGCGGGCGCGATCGCGGGTCCGGCTCTGGCCGGGCTGGTCGTCGCGTACGCGGGTTACGCCTCGGCCTACTCCGTCACCGTCGCGGGCTTCCTCGTCTCCGTGCTGCTGTGCCTGGGGCTCAGGCCGGCTCCGCCGGCGAAGGACGCCGAGCGGCCGTCGCTGCGCGGGATCGCTGAGGGGGCCCGGTACGCGTGGAGCCGGCCCGTGCTGCTGGGAACGTACGCCGTCGACATGGCGGCGATGCTCTTCGCGTTCCCGAACGCCGTCTTCCCCTTCCTCGCGGACGAGCTCGACGCGGTGTGGGCGCTGGGTCTGATGTACGCGGCGGGCGCGGTGGGCTCACTGGTTCTGGGGATGACCAGCGGCTGGACCTCGCGGGTACGCCGGCACGGGCTGCTGGTGGTGTCGGGAGCCGCGGTCTGGGGCCTGGCCATCGCGGCCGCCGGCGCGTTCCCCGGCATCTGGCTCGTGCTGTTGTGCCTCGCGGTGGCGGGCGCGGGCGACATGCTGAGCGGGCTGGGCCGCGCCACCATCTGGAACCAGACGATCCCCGAGGAACTGCGGGGCCGGCTGGCGGGCATCGAGGTGCTCTCGTACAGCGTGGGCCCGCAGCTGGGTCAGGTCCGGGCGGGCACGATGGCGGGATGGACCGGTACCCGGCCGGCGTTCTGGAGCGGCGGTCTGGCCTGTGTGGCATCGGTGGCGGTGCTGGCCGCGCTGCTGCCGAAGCTGGTCTCCTACGACCCGGACACCGACGAGGACGCGCTGCGCCGCCGGGCGGCCCGGGGGGCGGAGCCGAGCGGTGCGGCGGCCTGAGGGCCCACGTCCGGCCGGCTGCCTGGCTGCCTGACTGACTGACTGACTGCCTGCCTGCCTGCCTGCCTGCCTGCCGCTCAGGTCTCCCGCTCGGCGAGGATCCGGTCGGCGGCGTAGTGCGGGCAGTTGAGGGCGTGCCAGGTCACCGACAGTGACCCCGCTCCGGTCCGCAGGGTCCGCACCGCACCGTCGGCGGCGGTCGCCTTGCAGAAGGGACACACGACGGTCTCCGGGCGTAGTAGGTCGAACATGCCGGGTCCTTCCCGCAGCTTTCTCACACCGGACCAGTCCAGAACTATCAAATCCGGCGCCATTCGGCCGCAGTACCCACAAGTACAGCTGGTTTTTTCCGGCTCTGGAGGAGGGGGAAGAGCGGTGGGACGGGGTCGGGGTGGCGTCCTCGGGCGGCGGCCGCGCCGACGAGTTCCCTTGCGGCGGACCGGACTTCGGCGTCGTCGCGGGGGTACGCGGTCCGGCTCGTCCGTCACCGCGGGAAAGCGGGCGACGCCGTAGGGGGTACGCGGCGCCCGGGCGGTGACGGGCCGCTCCATGGAGGTTACTCGCGAGGAAACACCGCCTTTGGCTATGGTGAGCGCCCTCCGGTCGAGATTCCTTCGGATCCCAAGAACAAACACGGATCCGATGCGTCGATCGAAGGAGTTCCCGCCAATCCGGGACATGATCACGTAGTCCAGAGCGACGTGGTGTCGGCAACACCGCCCGACGTCGGCTCGGTACGAGCCGGCCTGCCCCCGCCCTGCCACCCGGGGCTGGAGGGCGGCGGCCTTCTCATTCACCTACCTCGCGAAGGCAAGGCAGAGATGGCAAGAATGCCCCGACAGTCCTCCGGACCGTCGTACCCGCAGTCCTCCCGACGCTCCTCCCGACCCCGGACACAGCATCCGGTCGACGAGCTGCTTCCGATACCCAAGCTCGCCCTGTACGGCTTCCAGCACGTCCTCGCGTTCTACGCGGCGGCGGTGATCGTTCCGGTCCTGCTCGGGAACGCGCTGGGCCTCTCCCGCCAGGAGCTCGTCCACCTCATCAACGCGGACCTCCTGACCTGCGGCGTGGCCTCGATCATCCAGGCCCTCGGCGTCTGGAAGGTCGGCGCCAGGCTGCCCCTGGTCCAAGGCGTCACCTTCACCGCGGTCTCGCCCATGATCGCCATAGGCATGGGAGCGGGCGGCGGTACCGCCGGCCTGCTCGTCGTCTACGGGGCGGTGATCACCGCGGGCATCGCGACGTTCCTGTTCGCGCCGCTCTTCAGCAAGCTGGTCAAGTACTTCCCGCCGGTCGTCATCGGCACGATCCTCACGATCATCGGCATCACGCTGATCCCGGTGGCCCTGCAGGACGCCGCCGGCGGCGCCCACCTCATCGGCACTCCCGCCTACGGG
The DNA here is from genome assembly GCF_055564955.1 of Streptomyces sp. NPDC028910. NCBI lineage: Bacteria > Bacillati > Actinomycetota > Actinomycetes > Kitasatosporales > Streptomycetaceae > Streptomyces > Streptomyces sp. NPDC028910. The sequence continues at coordinate 58,948 of NZ_JBVHVF010000009.1, forward strand.
GACCCGAAGAACCTCGCCTACGCGCTGGGCACCCTGCTCTTCATCCTGACCATGGTCCGGATCGGCAAGCCGTTCCTCAGCAGCCTCGCCGTCCTGCTCGGACTCGTCGTCGGCACGGCGGTCGCCTGGCTGTTCGGGGACGTCGACTTCAGCACCGTCCGGGAGACGGACTGGTTCGGGATCACGACGCCGTTCCACTACGGCATGCCGCGGTTCGAGCTGCTTCCGATCGTCGCCATGCTCGTCGTCATCCTGATCACCATGGTGGAGACCACCGGGGACGTCTACGCGATCGGCGAGATCACCCGCAAGAAGGTCGACGCCGACACGGTCGCCCGGGCCCTGCGCGCCGACGGCGCGGCCACGGTGCTCGGCGGCGTCCTCAACTCGTTCCCGTACGTGGCGTTCGCCGAGAACATCGGGCTCGTGCGCATGTCCAAGGTCATGAGCCGGTACGTGGTCGTCGCGGCCGGCGTGTTCATGGTCGTCCTGGGGCTGCTGCCGAAGGCGGGCAGCCTCGTCGCCTCGATCCCGCACCCGGTACTGGGCGGGGCGGCGATCTCCATGTTCGGCATCGTCGCCGCGGTCGGCGTCCAGATCCTGGGGAAGGCCGATCTGCGCGAGGAGCGCAACACCCTGATCCTGGCGGTCAGTCTCGGCGCCGCCATGCTGCCCACCACGGTCGGCCCGTTCTTCGACCGGATGCCGGCCGACCTGCGGGCGGTGCTCGACAGCGGGATCACCCTGGGCGCCCTCACGGCCATCGCGCTGAACCTGCTCTTCAACGTCTTCACGAGCCGCACCACGATGGAGATCGACTGGGACGACATCGAGGAGGGCGGCTCCACCGAACCGCGTTACGGGGCGCCCGCCCACTGAAGCGGTCCACGGACCGGGCAGCCGGGAGGCCGGGAAGGGCTACGTCGCCCTTCCCGGCCCGCGCCGGCGTCGCCCCCGTCAGGGGCCTCCCACGGTGAACGGCGACGCCTCGCCCTCCTCACCGATCAACTCCCAGAAGTGGTCGACGAGTCGGCGCAGGTAGGCCGCGCGCTCCGCGGCGATCTCCTTGAGGCGGGAGTCGTCGTTGCGGGCGACCAGGTGTCCCATGTACCGCTCCGAGAACCGCGCGAACTCCGCGTGCATCGTGCGCAGCGCGTCACCCACGCTGGTCGCGTCCACCACCACGATCTCCGCCACCGGGTCCACGTACGTCTTCCACCGCCCGGCGACGGCCGCCCGCAGGTGCTCCGCCAGCTCGTCCACGCGGCCCATGATTCCGATGAGCTTGCGCAAGGACAGTCCCAGGGCCTCCACGAGCGCCCTGGTCTGCCAGGCGTCCCCGTGCCACTGCTGCGCCGCTTCGGCCGCACGGTACTCGGACGGGTCCATGCCTATCCGGTACGCCAGCCGCTCCACGGTCAGCTGGCGGGCCAGCCGGTGCTCGGCGAGCGTCCGCGGCACGATGCCCATCAGCGTCGTCGCGTCGCACCACAAGACGTCGGCCAAGGCGAAGAGTTGACGGTCGGAGGGCACCTGGGAGCCCTGCTCCCAGGCCAGCACCGACTGGGGGTGGACGGGGGTACCGCAGGCCGCCATGGAGTGGGCCACCTGGGTCGTGGTCAGGCCCATGCGGGCGCGCGCGGCCCTGGCCTCGGAGGGGGAGAACGGAGTGCTGTGCACGTACGAGACACCTCGCAGCACCCTCGGACGCGCGGCGTTCGAGGGGGGACGGATTGATGGATGAACACCAAGCGCGGGCACAGTAACAGATGTTCAACAGATGTTCAGCGGGGTGTAACCGTCCGTTCCCCTGCGATTCAAAGGCTATGCGGGCCCTCCAGGCTCGAAGCTCGCGAGCATCTGCTCCAGGGCGGCCTGGTCCGGCCCCACGAACGGATCGAGGCCCGGCACGGCGGCGATGGTGTCGATGAACTGCGCGGTCCGGCCCACCGCCGGCGGCAGGTGCGTGGACAGGATGGTCTGCGGGTCCATCGACCGCAGCGGATCCACGGTGGCCAGGAACCTGTCCGGATCCACCACCTGCACCCAGGGGCTGTCCACGCTCGCCCAGAGCCGCTGGGCGGCTCTCAGATCCCCGGCCGGCACCTCCGCGACATCGGCGCCCGTGGCGATGTCCGCGGTGGGCATGGGGCCGCCGAAGCAGTCGGAACTGAAGCAGGTCCGCGAACGGTCGTCGTAGAAGCCGACGGTGGCCGGGTTGTCGAACAACGGCGGCCGGAAGGCGTGCAGCGTACGGTCGCCCACGTCCAGGCTCTGACCGGGATTGAGAAAGTACACCCGGTCCAGGGGCAACGGCCGCTCGGTGGACATGATCCCGGCGCCCAGGAACGTGGTGACCAGACGCGCCGCGGGAGCGGCGTCGAGCAGCGCGAAGAGGCCGCCCGTGTGGTCGCGGTCGGGGTGGGTGAGCCAGATCCACCGCACGTCGGCGGGGTCGACCACCGAACCGAGGACGCCGAGGAAGTCCCGGTCCGGCAGTCCGAGCCCGGTGTCGACGACCACCGGCTCCTGGGCGTGCAGGACGAAGGCGTTGACCGGGACGAAGCCGATGCCCGGTACCTCCAGGCAATCCGCGAGAACGGTGGTGTCGGGTCCCACCTTGTGCGTGCTCATGGTGATCTCCACGGTCCTGTGAGGGACGTTCCTCCCTCCATCGTGGCGCCGTCGGGTTGCGCACGCGCGCGGGAGGCGGTAGCCGCGCCGGGCGCTCGGTTCGGGCGGCGCGCTCTGCGCGCGGCGCGCTCGGTTCGGGCGGCGCGCTCAGTTCGCGCAGTCCGAGTCCCGCGCCGGGCGCCTGCCGGTGGTGAGGAACTCGGTGACCGTACGGTTGCCGCACGCGTTGCCGTTGCCGAGGTAGAGCCCGTGGCCGCCCTGCTCGACGGTGACCATGCGGGCGCGCTCCCCCAGGGCCGCGCGCATCTTCAAGGCCCCGAACAGCGGGGTCGCCGGATCCCGGCGGCTCTGGATCATGAGGATGTTGGACGGTCCGTCGTCGGTGATCCGGGTCGGCTTCCGGTCGGGTGCGGTCTTCCAGAAGGAGCAGGGCAGCACGTTCGCCGGCATGCCGGCCGTGAGCGGGTGCCGGACGCGGTCCGCGTCGACAGCCCGCTGGTACGAGGCCATGGGCGTGCGCGGCCACGCCACGTCGTTGCAGATGACGCCGACCACGAGCGCGGCGTCCTCGTTCCGGAGGGGCTGCGCGAGCTCCGGCGGGAGTGCGGGGGTCCGCGCCGGGTCCTGGGCCGCCTGGACGAGCCGGGCGAGGGAGGCGAAGGCGGAGTCGCTGTAGAGGGCGTTCTGGAGGGCCTGGCGCAGCTGGTTGCCGGTGAGGGGGGCCCCCGGGGTCGTCGATTCCTTCGGCGCGCGGTCCAGCAGGGCCGCGAGCGAGACGACGAGCGGCCGTACCTCCTCGGGCCGCCCGGCCAGGCGCAGTCCGTCCTGGTCCCGGTCGGGATGGGCCGCCCAGGCCGCGAAGTCCGGGAAGCGTTCCTCCACGCCCTGCCCCATGTTCGCCAGCCAGCCGCGGGCGACGCGCTTCGGGTCGGGGTCGCCGCTGCTGTCGAGGACCCAGCGGTCGGTGTGCTCGGGGTATTCCTGCGCGTACACGGCCCCCACGTACGTCCCGTAGGAGATGCCCCAGGCGGAGAGTCTGCGCTCGCCGAGCGCCTCGCGGAAGCGGTCCATGTCGCGGACCTGGTTGGCGGTGGTGAAGCTGCGCAGCTCGGGGCCGCCGTGACGGGCGCAGGCCTCCGCTATGCGCTGGGAACGGGCGATGTTCTCGGTGATCTCGCCGTCCGGGCCCGGCCAGGAGCGCAGGTTGGTCAGGTACCGGTCCTCGGGCGCGAGGTCGCAGCTCGCGGTGGTGCTGGCGCCGACTCCGCGCGGATCGAAGGCGACGAGGTCGTACGCGCCGGCCAGCTCCCGCTGGAGGGCGTCGCCCTTCTGCGTCAGGCGCTGCACGCCGGATCCGCCGGGGCCTCCGGGGATCACGATGAGCGTGCCGCGCCGGGCCTCGGGGCGGTCGCTGCGGATGCGGGAGACGGCGACGCTGATCTGCCGGCCGTGCGGGTCGTCGTAGTCGAGCGGAACGGCCAGCTCGGCGCACTCCTGGGCGGCGGGTCCCTCCGGCTTGGGGCAGGGGCGCCAGTCGAGTCGCGGGCCGGCCGCGGCGGGCCGGGCGACGGCGGGTGCGGCGGTCGCGGTCAGGCCCGTGGCCACGGTGGCCGCGGCGAGGGTGAGGAGGAGCGCCTTCTTGGGGTAAGTCGTCATGCGACAAGCCTTGTTGATCGCGCCCCGGCCTCCCATCCAGCGGGCCGGTCGGTGCCCGGTGGGGTTAACCCCCGGGCCCGCGCGCGGCGTTCGCGGACCCGCACACGGTGTTCGGGGGACCGCACGGCGGCCGTCCCACGACTGCCGGGCGGCGGATCAGGGCAGCGGGACCCCGCGGGCGGTGATCCAGAGCTCGTACCACTCCTCGTGCGTGAGGTCGGGCTCCCCCGCGGCCGCGTCGCGGCAGGCGCGGATCCGGTCGGGGCGGGCGCTGCCGATGACCGGCGCGATGGCGGCCGGGTGCCGGATCAGCCACCACAGCAGGACCGACTCGGGCGTCGTGCCCTTGCGCCGGGCCAGCTCGGCCAGCAGTTCCGCGGTGGCCCGCTCGGCCGGGGTCTGCTGGCGACCGGTGAAACGGCCCTGCGCCAGCGCGCCCCAGGCCTGGAGGCGGATGCCGTGGTCGCGGCAGTGCTCCAGTGTTCCGAAGGGGAACCCGTTGTTCGCGGATCCGGGCGTGTTGAGCAGCACTCCGGCCTCGACCCAGTCGCGGCTGTGCAGGCTCATCTCCAGCTGGTTCGCCACCAGCGGTACGTCGAGACGGGCCTGGAGGTGGGCTATCTGCGCGGCGCCCATGTTGGAGACCCCGAAGCTCCGTACGAGACCCTGCCGGTGCAGCGACGTCAGCGCCGACGCGATCGAGTCCACGTCCGCCAGGGGGTCGGGGCGGTGCAGCAGGAGGACGTCGATCACGTCGGTCCGCAGCCGGGTCAGACTCTCCTCGACCCGCCGCGTGATGCTCTCCCCGCGCAGGTCGTACATGCCCGGCCGGTCCTCGTCGCCGAGCCGGATCCCGCACTTGGTCTGGAGGGTGATGCGCTCGCGCAGCCCCGGCGTCCGTGCGAGCACCTCGCCGAAGACGGCCTCGGCCTTGCCGTGCCGGTAGATGTCCGCGTGGTCGAAGGTGGTGATCCCGCTGTCGAGGGCGGCCTCGATGGCCGCCTCGGCGGTGTCTATGTCGCCGGGCCCGTACGGACCGGGCTCCCAGCTCCCGCCCAGCCCCATGCACCCGTACAGCACCCGGTCGCCGTCCATACCCGCACTCCCCACTCGTCACCACGCTCGACCCCCACCCTAGGGGGTGTCCTGACGGTGGCCGATGTGGGCTTCGCCTCGCCCGATCGGCCGTACACTCGGGCCATGGGTCGCATGGGTTCCACGAGGCAGTGCCTGCGGCGGGCTGCCTCCGGTCCGCGCCCGGCCGTCGTCGACCCCGCCATCCCGGCTGACGTCGAGGCGCCCGAGACCCGCCGTACCGCCTTGCACGGCCACGGCTAGCGCTTCCCTCTTCCTGACGCGCCGCCGCCCCGTGCGGTGGTCGGTCCCACCTCACCGGGCTGAGCCCCCCGTCCGGCTCCGGTCGGACGCTTCCCCGCCCCGCTCCACATCACCACCGCAGTTTCCCGGCACGCCGCCGGCGCTGCCGCCTGGCTACGGCCGCACGCCCGGGCCGAGCCACCTCGAAGGGATCATTGTGAAGCTGAGCGACTTGCTGGCCGGGCAGGAGCACCACGTACTCCGGGGTGACCCGGAGACGACCACGATCACCGCGGGAGCGACGTTCGACGCTGAACGGGTCACGCCCGGCTCGCTGTTCATCGCCGTGCCCGGCCACCGGGAGGGCGGACCGGACGCCGTCTCGCCCGCGCTCGCCCGCGGAGCGGCCGCGGTGCTCGTCGACGGCAGGGAACCGGCGCTTCCGGCCTCGGTGTGGCCGCCGGGGGCGTGCGCCGTGCGGGTGCCCGACACGCGGACGGCGGCCGCGATCGTGACCTCGCGCTACTTCGGCGAACCCGGGCGGCAGATGGACATGGTGGCGATCACCGGCACCAACGGCAAGACGTCGGTGTCGTACATGGTCGAGTCCGCCCTGCGGATCTCCGAGGGCGCGAAGGTGGGGGTCATCGGGACCGCCGGCAGCCGGATCGGCGACGAGCTGATCCCGATGCCGCGCTCGGTGCTGACCACGCCCGAGTCGCCGGACCTGCAGTACCTGCTGGGGTGCATGCGCGACCGCGGCGCCGGCAGCGTGGTGCTGGAGGCCACCTCGATGGCCCTGCTGACGCACCGGGTGGACCGCACCTTCATCGATGTCGGCGTCTTCACCAACCTGACGCAGGACCACCTGGACGACCACGGGACGATGGCGAACTACCGGGACGCCAAGCTCCGGCTGTTCCAGGGCCTGTGCCGGCACGCGGTGGTCAACGCGGACGACGCCGTGGGCGCCGGGATCCGGGCGATGATGCCGGGGGCGGTGACCACGTACGCACTCGACGCCCCCGCGGACTACCGGGCCACCGACCTCGTGGTGAGCGCCTCCGGCACGCGCTTCACCCTCCACCACGGCGGGCGCGCGTATCCCGCGTCGATCCCCGTCCCCGGCAGGTTCTCGGTGGCCAACGCGCTGGCCACCGTGGCCGCCTGTCACGTCCTGGGCCACGACCTGGACGCCCTGGTCGCCGCGCTCGACCGGATGCCTCCCGTACCGGGCCGGTTCGAACGCTTCCGGACCCCGCTCGGCACCTCCGTGATCGTGGACTACGCCCACTCCCCGGACTCCCTGGACAAGGTCCTGACCACCATCCGCGGCTTCGCGCGCGGCCGGATCGTCACCGTCTTCGGCTGCGGCGGTGACCGCGACACCACGAAGCGGGCCGACATGGGGAGGATCGCCGGGACCCACTCCGACCTCTGCGTCCTCACCTCGGACAATCCCCGCAACGAAGACCCCGAGGGCATCCTGGACCAGGTCGCGCCCGGCCTCGCGGCGACCGGCACCCCCTTCGAACGGTTCGCCGACCGCCGCCGGGCGATCGAGTTCGCCCTGTCGGCCGCGGGTCCCGAGGACATCGTCCTGATCGCCGGGAAGGGCAGTGAGCCCTACCAGATCGTCGGCGAGGCGCTGATCCCCTTCAGCGACATGTCCACGGCGCGCGAACTCGCCGCGGTCCAGGCCCCCGTGGAGCCCGCGCCCGCGATCTGCGCGTAGACCTCGGATCTGTGCGCAGGCCTCAGGGGTGCTGTTGGGCGGTGTGGGTGAGGCGGGCGAGCAGGAGGTTGGGGTCGCGCATCGTCGTGTAGGCCGCGCTGGGCACGTACACCTTGTGGCGGCGCACCGCCACGCAGGTGGGGTTGGACAGTCCGTCCTGCGGCCCCAGCACGATGGTGTGGGTTCCGTCGGGGCGTACGAGGGCGACCTCGCTGCTCGTGTGCAGGGCGGCGAGGACGGTGTCCCCGTGGCCGGTGAAGGCGAAGTCGTCGATGCCCGGCAGGCCGGACGCCCGGGTCTCGATCGCTCCGGCGGATCCGTCCCGGTTGACCGGGATCCGCAGCAGGGTGCCGCGGTCCAGGTTGGACACCCACACCGCGTCGTGGTGGACCTTGATGCCGTTGGCGCCGGCGAAGCCGCTCGGTTCGAGTGCGCTGCCGGTGGCCCAGGACGTCACCGAGCCGTCGTCGAGCGAGACGCGCCACACCGTGCCCAGGGCGGAGTCGGCGGCGTAGAGCACGCCGCGCTCCTCGTCGAGCGCGAGGCCGTTGGCGAAGCTGGTGGGCGGCAGTTCGGCGAAGCGCTCGGCCGAGCCGTCGGGGGCGATCCGCCAGACGCCGGTCAGATCGCTGGTGCCGGTGAGGTAGTTGACGTAGAGCGAACCGTCCCGCGTGCGGACGATCCCCGTGGTGACGGCGACGCCGACGAGGGGCGTGGCCGGATTCTCGGCGGCCGGCAGGGTCGCGAGGATCCGGGTGTCCCCGCGTTTATCGACTCGGGCGACCTGCCGGGCGAGGGCGAAGGTCAGGTTGGCCGAACCGTCGGGCTCCAGGGCGATGTTCTCCGGCGTCTGGCCCGCGGCGAGGTCGAAGTGGGCGATGATCCGCGGGTGCGACAGCGAGAGTGACGGTGCCGGCTCGACCGCGGCGCGGGGAGCGGCGGTGGCGGTGGCGGTGGCTGCGGACGCCAGCAGGGCCAGGGCGACGGCTGCCGCACCGGTACCTGCGAGGCGCGGCAAGCGGGCCAGACGGGGCACGGGATTCTCCTTCTCGACCGGGCGGAGGGCGTTGCCGGGGCGTGATGAGGATCCAGAAGAACATGACGCAAGGTCATTATCGGGTTGTCGCATCGCGGGCGGGCCCAGATCGCCCGCCTGGCCGAAAGGTGCGGTGCGGCGGGCACTCGGAGCCGCGGGTCGGGGCAACCTCCGCACACTCTGGCCGGCGTCCACGTCGGCCGTCGTGGCTTCAGGCGCCGATTCTTTCGCGTACGCCGATCAGGGCGTCGTCGAGGGTCTCCGCGACGTCCTCGTGCCCGGTGAACCCGTCGTCGGTTCCAGGGTCGACGGTCCAGCCCCATCCACTGCTGTCGTCGCCGTCGATCGTGGCCGTGTGGTCGCCCCTGTGCACGCTGATGGACAGGTTCCCGCCGGGGAGGGTGATCACGTCGGCGTGGGCGCTGTCTCCCAGGACGCGGCGCACGGCCTCACGGGCGGTCTGCTCGGTGATGGTCATGATGGTGCAGGATAAGGGTCCTTATCGGACGGGACCGCCGAAACCGGCACGAATCGTCATTGTGTCGTTTCTTAATTCGTGCCTAGCAGCCCCGGTCCGGTCAGCTGGCCGGAGCGTTGCTCCAGTGCCGAGGGTGAGGCTGGTCACCCAGCATCGGTTCACGCGTTGGTGTGTGGTGCGAGCCCGTCGCACGGTGACCTCTGATCCGGCCCACCGGGTGCGAGCTGGTCGAAGCCGCCGACGAGACGACCCCCGGCCTGCGTAGGCATCTGTCGATCGCCTCACCTTCAACGGCGCCATCATCAAGACCGGCACCGGGTCCTACTGACTGGCCCAGAAGAAGTAGCAGCCACTCCGATCACTTGCTGAACGGCGTTGCCTGCTCGTTTCCGGCATGCCTGTTGAGGTACTCGATCAGCGCCGCCTCTTTGCGAAGCAGCCGTTCCCGCTGGTCCTCGGAAAGCGACGCCAGGGCGTCGACAAGAACTCGCGCTCGGGGCACATGAACCAACGCCGTCGAGTAGATCCGGCATCCAAAACACCAAGCCAGGCCGATGCACCGCTCGAACATCGAGGATTCAGGCGGATGGAAGCGGAACTGGTAAGAACGGACGACGGACCGGCAAGCGGCGCAGATGCGTCTGCCCCCATCCTGGACCGTGTCCCAGGTCGCGGCCTTAACCCAACGGTTCCGCCCGACCGGCGCTCTTCAAGTCGTCATGCACAGCATTCTCCCCCCACAAGATGGCCGATCGAGACCGAAAACCGGAGCCAACTCGAGCCGGAACAATCAGCGCAGGCGCCCCGGGTTCGTGAGGTGTCTTCGGTGAATCGGATCACCCGCCCGGGTGATGTGGCCTCTGGTCCGCTCCCACCGGACCGGAGGAACGGCTGCGCGCGGTCGGGGCGGGCGGCGTTTCAGGCCCGGGTGCAGACGTGGGTGGTGGTGCTGCCCGACCGTTCGATGTGGCGGATGGTGAGGGTGTCGTTCGCGTAGGTGACCGACAGGCGTTGGCCGTCGCTCGCGTTCCTGGTGCCGGCGGCTGCCAGGGGAGGGTGAGCTCGAAGCGTTCGCCCACCGTTACCGGGACCGAGTGGGCCTGGGTGCCCCTCTCCCGGGTCAGGGCCTTCGGGCCCTCGACGGTCTCGATCGCCAGGACGCCGCTGCCGTGCAGACGGTAGCCGCCCTGCCAGGTGCCCGCCGTGCCACCCCAGTCGATGGTCCAGGAGGAGAGGTCGACCCTGGCGCCGGCACGCGAGACGTCGCCGTTCGCCGTGGTCGACTCGATGGTCCAGTCGCCCTTGACGAACGCCTCGAAGGAACGGTCCAGCACGCCCCGCTTCGTGGGGGCGGCCAGGGTGGCGGAGGGCGCCGCGGGCGCCGCCGGGGAACCGGCCGGAGCGGGGGCGCCGGAGGAAGTCGCCGGCGCCGCCGCCTTCTCCTTGCCCGTGCAGGCCGCGAGCAGGGACGTCCCGACGCCTAGTGCTGTGGCCGGAAGGGTTTGCCGGGTCGCGGCGTCCGGTGCATGGGGTCTCCCCAGGCCCGAAGGGCCGAGGGGAAGCGTCGCAAGGCGGAGGACCGCGGCTCGTACTGGACGTACTTGCGCGGTCCGACAACGCCGCGAGGTGCCGTGCCGGGGGCCGTGACCCGGTGAACCTTTCCGGTCACAGCACTAGGGTCACGTAGCGCAGCGCGTTGCGGCGGCCGATGATGCTCGCCGCGGCGCGGATGTCACGTACCGTCATTCTTCCCCCGATGATGGTCAGTTGGATCAAGGGGGCACGTGGAGAAGGAGACCGCGGCCCGTCACGGGCGGGCGGCGAGGACGGCTTCGGCGACGCCGGCGCGGGCGTGCGGCGTGAGCCCGGCGCAGGTGCGAGTGGCGTGGACGCTCCAGCGGGGGCCGCACGTGCCGGCCGTCCTGGACTCCCTCCACCGGGGCGGGCGTGAGTCGAAGGGATCCGACCGCTGACCGCGCACGCTCACGGAAGGTCGTCGGTCGGCGGGTCGGCCTCGTACTCGTGGGGGGTGTCCGCCTCCCACTCCACCAGCCCGGTACCGCCGAGGACCGCCTCGTCCGGGTCCGGCATGCCGGCCCGCCGCAGGAACTCGATGACGTCCTCGTCCGAGTGGGCCAGGCCGAGGGACTCCTCTCCGGTCCCGGTCCGCAGGGTCACCTGCCGACCTCCCGACGGGAAGATCCGATGCACGACGACGGGTGCATGATGCATACCCCCAGCCTCTCCCCGTCGGCCCGGCCCGGCACCCCGGGGACTCAAGGGGTACGGCCGACGGTGGCGGCCCCGTCCGCCACCGCCGCGATGCGGAACATCGAGGGGTCGGGGTAGGTCGCCCGCTCGGCCCGCACGACCTCCTCGATCTCCGCCTTGAACGCGGGCTCGAAGAAGTCGACGGCCAGCAGGAGCCGCAGTCCCCGCAGGGTCGGGTCGAGGAGCGGGCGGGCCATCCGGGCTCCGCCGCCGGTGATGCCGGTGAAACCGGTCCGGGCCGCCGCCGGCCTCCCGCTCACGCGGTCCTCGACGCCCGCGGTCGCGTAGCCGACGATCAGGGCGAGTTCGGCGAGGAACCTGCGCGCTCCGAGGGCCATCTCCTCGGCGCCCTGCAGGGTCTGGACGGAGCCGCCCGCGACCTTGAAGTCGTCGCTGTTGCGCCTGGGGCCGCGCGCCTCGTAGACGGCGAGCGCCTCTTCGAAGAGCCGCCCCGCCTCGTCGACCGCCTTCATCGCCGTCACCAGCTGGTCGATGTCGATCTCGCGCTTCACGCTGCCTCCTGGTCCGGAACTATGCTGCACAGACCGTAGGAGGCGAAGCCTCCGCTGCGGAACACCCCTGCGGCGGTCAGTTCTCGCAGCCATCGGCGCCGCCCGAATCCCCTCGCCCGGCTCATGGTCCAAGTCGCCATGGCGTCCTGCGGGTTGGAGCAGGGGTCCCACAACGATGCGCATCACCACCGGAGGATCTTCACACGACGCGCAACCGTCGCCCGCCCGCGCCGCCGCGTCCCCGCCCGACCCGAAAAGCCCCACGGCCGGGCCCCGGGCGGGGATACTCGGACGCGTGGAACTGCACATCGATCACCGCTGGCTGCTGGAGCGGCAGGAGGCGCTGTTCAAGGACGTGGAGGTGGCCGACCACTCCGCCCTGGTCGCCGCCGTCGCCCGGCACCGGGTGAACACGCCCAGCCTGGAAGTGGACGCCCCCGACGCCTACTGGCGTGCGGCCGCCCTGCTCGACGCGATCGTCCTGCTCCGGCCGCTCCCCGACTCCAACGAGTACTTCGCCTACGGGGTCGCCGTCGCGTACATCGAGGCCTCCGGCCAAGCGGTGGAGGCCCCGTACGAGCAGTGGCGCGACCTCATCACCGACATCCGCATGCTGCGCGTCACCGTCTTCGACGTGGCCGCCCGGCTCCGCTCCTGGCAGCCCGCCTAGCGATGTCCGGGGGGTCGGGGGGGTCAGCGCCTGCGCTGGGCGGGAGTGCCCGCGAGGAGCGCGTCGGAGACGAGTCGCGCGCCGCGGGCGAGGCGGCTCAGCTGTTCGAGCTCCACGGCGTACATCCTGATCGAGTTCTCGATGACCGACTCGGCGATGCCCATCATGGGCAGCTCCACCCGGCTGGTCTGCAGGGCCGCCCGTACGGCGCGCATCTCGTGCTGGAGCTGGAGCTGGACGTGCCGGGCCAGGAGCGCGTGGTGGCGCGTCAGCGTCAGATAGCCGCCATAACGGGCCGGGAGCAGGTCGCGCAGCCATCGCGTGGCCGTCCGTTCCCAGTCGTGCGTCCCGGGCGCCTTGACCTGCAAGGGCCAGTCCGGACTGAGCGTGGTCGTGGCGCTCTGCGGCATTCTCGTCACTTCCGAGTGGTGTCGAACTCTGATCGAGACGTTCTGGGGCGGCCTCGGCCCAGGGGTTGACCGAGGCCGCCATGGGCGCTCTGCGGGATCCAAAGCCTGGACTCGACACGCGGTCGCGACGTGAGGAGGTTCGTCGTGCCGCGCGTGCGTTCGGGAGGACGTGGGGTCGTCCTCCTTGGCATCTGGTGGATCCGGAGCGCCGTCGTCAGTAAACATATATACCGTCGAGTAAGCAAGAGTATGAAAAATTTCATGCACCTCGACGGCTGAATAACCCCTGGTGAGGCGCGAAGCGGAACGAATCGGCCCTACAGGAAAAACCCGTGCTGATCGGCGACGTGCTCGTAATCCTCCAGGCGCGCCTGGGTCCGCTCGGGGTCCGCGTCGGCCATCGCCTGGAGCAGGGCCGCCGACAGCATCCCGGGCGCCGCGTACGAGTCGAAGACCAGGCGGGACCCGGTCGCCGCCGTCAGGGCCACGTCCGCCTCGTCCACCAGGGGCCCCAGGGTGGGATCCGTGATCAGGACCACGCGCAGCCCCGTACTGCGGGCGGCCCGGACGGCGGCCAGGGTCTCCTTGGCGTGCCGCGGCATGGCGAAGGCCAGGACCCACGTGCCGCCGGCCGCCCTGGACTGGAGCAGCGCGTCGTAGGCGACGCTGCCGCCGCGGGTCACCAGACGTACGTCGGGGTGGATGCGCCGGGCCGCGTACGCGAAGTACTCCGCCAGGGAGACCGAGATGCGCAGGCCGAGGACGGTCAAGGGCACCGAGCCGGCCAGTTCGCGGCCGATGTCCAGGACCTGGTTGGTGTCGGCGAGCAGCCGGCGGACGTTCTCCAGGTTCTCGATCTCGGCGTCGACGGCCGCCTGCAGCTCGTTGCGGCGGATCTGTTCGCGGGTGTCCGGGGAACCGGCGACCGCGCTCAGCGCGATCGGCTGGAGCACGTCGCGCAGGGCGGGGTAGCCGCTGAAGCCGAGGGAGGCGGCGAAGCGGGTCACGGAGGGCTGGCTGACGCCGACCCGTTCGGCGAGCTCGGTGATCGAGAGGAACGCGGCCTCGGTGAGGTGGTCGATCAGGTACTGGGCGATGCGGCGCTGGCCGGGGGACAGGCGGCGGCCGTCGAAGAGCGCGAGGAGCCGGTCGGCCGGAGGTCGGACCTCTTCGGACGACTGGCCGCTCGGCGTGATCGCAGCCGCCTGAGCGCGTGCCTGCTGCCCCGATGACACCGGAGGGCCTCCTTCTCATGTCACTCGCGCTCAAACATAGCCCACCCCTGTGCGCGATGATGATCAGTCCTGGGCGCGGGCGGTCACGGGGGCGTCGGTGCGGTCGCCCAGGAATTCGTACCAGCGGCGCTGGAGGCACAGGTAGCGGGTGTCCGCCTCGACGAGGTCGAGGAAGGAGCCGATCGTCGTGCCGAGCCGCTCGCCGAGGACGGGGTCGACGAGGACGGGCTCGACGAGGCCGGAGTTCTCCGTGAACGCCTGGTGTGCCTTGGCCAGGCTGAACATGTCGGGGTAGACCCGGGCGCCGAGGTGTTCCAGCGGTACGCGCAGGGCCCAGAGCCCGCGGTTGCCGCCGACCATCGAGGGCGAGGCCGAGACGAGCAGGGTCTGCTTGTCCTTGAAGGGCTGCGGCCGGTAGCGGGAGACCCAGTCGATGGCGTTCTTCAGCACGCCCGGGACGGAGGCGTTGTACTCGGGCGAGGCGATGATCAGCGCCTGCGCGGCCTCGATCCGCTCGCACAGGGCCAGGGCCCCCTTCGGCAGCCCCTCGTCGGCCTCCGCGTCGCCGTCGTACGGCGGCATGGGGAAGTCGCTGAGCGTGGCCGCTTCCGCGCGGGCGCCGGCCCGGACCACCAGGGCGGCGACCAGCGCCGCGAGCCGGGCGTTGACCGAGCCGGTACGGGAGGACCCGGACAGGACGAGCACGCGCAGGGAGCCGCGGGCGTGCGTGCCGTCGTGCGGACGGGCCGGGTCCGTCGGGAAACGGCCGGTGTCCGTCGGGACGTGGCCGGTGTCCGTCGGGACGTGGCCGGTGCCGGTGCCGGTGCCGGTGCCGGTGCCGGTGCCGGTGCCGGTGCCGGTGCCGGTCGGGACGTGGCCTGCGTCGGTCGGGTTCATGACCTCTCCTGCTCTCTGCTCGACGGACGGCCACGCGCGGCGGGACCCGCACACGCCGGTGTGCGGGTCCCGTCCGGGCCGCGGTCACTTCGCGCCGGGGTTCTCCCAGCGGTAGAACTCGTGGGCCATGGCGTCCTTGGGGCTGCGCCAGGTGTCCGGGTTGTGCGGGCTGATGTAGGCGGTGAGCCGGTCGCTGAGGTCCCGGAACTCGGGGTGGTCGGTGACCTGCGCGATGGCGGGGCCGGGTGGCCGGTCCGCGTCGATCAGGTGCATGTAGACGTCGCCGAACTGGAACAGGCTGCGGCGCGTGACCCCTACCAGGTGCGGCAGTTCGCCCGCGTCCGAGCTCGCGAAGAGCTCGGCGATGTCGGGTGCCGATCCCGGCGCCATGCGGGCGACGATGAGGGCGCGGTGCGAGTGGTTCATCCGGGGTGTTCGCCTTTCGTCTCAGATCCGGCTGACGGCGGGGGTACGGCTCTCGCGTTCGCGCTGCTCGATCTTGTCCCTGATGAGCGCCATCTGGATCGGGGAGTTGCGGTTGATGTTGTCGGTCATCCACGCGTCGTCCACCGGCGCGTCCGGCTTCATCGCGAAGTCCTGGGTCCACTTCATCCGGGTGCCGCCGGGCACCTTGAAGTACTGCCAGTGGATGTCCATGTGCGCGAACGGGCCGGTTTCCACCCGCCGGGCCCGGACCGTGAGGTTCTTGCGGTCGACGGTCCGTTCCGAGACCCAGCTCCACACCTTGCCGTTCTCGTCGGGGTGCATGGTCAGGCGGAAGCGGGTGGTGTCCCCCTCCTGCTCGAGGATCTCCAGCGAGGCGTATTCGCTGAACAGCTGCGGCCAGTTGGGGAGGTCGTTGGTCATCTCCCACACGAGGTCCACGGGCGCGTTGACGGTGATCTCGTTCTCGGTGTGTCCAGGCATCTCAAGCTCCGGTCATCAGGCTGTTGTTGACGAGGTCGAGGAATTCCCTCGGGGTCTTGCAGCGGTCGGCGTCGGTGGGCAGGGCCCGCCCGCGCCGGTTCTCCAGCGCGCCGACGATGCCGAGCAGGCCCAGCGAATCGAGGCCGTACTCCTCGAAGGGGGAGTCCGGACGGCTCGCCAGCTCGGCGGGGTCGACGGTGATGCCGGCGGTCTTCATCAGGGCCGCCAGCTCCTCCACGGTCAGTCGGTCGGACATCTGGGTTCTCTCTTCCTACGAGGGGACCGGGCGGGCCCCGTCGAACGGCAGGGGCGCCGGGGAGCCCTTGCGGACGACGAGCGCGGAGTTCGATCCCATCCGGCCGCGGCTCAGGACGAGCGCGGTGCGCAGCTCCGCGGGGCGGGCGCCGCCGGTCACCACGTCGAGGTCGTGGCACACGTCGTAGACGTTCGGGGTCGGTGGGACCATGCCGTGCTCCAGGGCCAGGACGGCGGCCGCCGTGTCGAGGGCGGGCGCCGCGCAGTAGGCCCTGCCGGTACCGGACTTGGGGGCCGTGACCGGCACCTTCCGTCCGTGTGCGCCGAGGGCGGCGGCGAGTGCGGCCGCCTCGGCCGCGTCGGCCTCCGGGGTCCCCAGGGCGTCGGCGAAGACCACGTCGATCTCCTCCGGGGCGCAGCCGGCGTCCCGGAGGGCGCCGCGGATGGCGTGGGCCAGCCCCTCGCCGGCCTCGTCCCGTCGCCGGGTGCCGGTGAAGGTCGCGGCGTGGCCGGCCAGGACGGCCCGTACCGGGGCGCCGCGGCGGTGGGCCTCGGCCTCGTCCTCGACGACGAACATCGCGCCGCCCTCCGCGGGGACGAATCCGCAGGCCTTGTCGGTGAACGGCCGGTAGGCGCGCTCGGGGTCCTCCTGGGTGCTGAGTCCCTCGTACTCCAGCTGGCAGACGATGGAGTACGGCGCGAGGGGCGCCTCCGTCGCCCCGACCAGCATGGCCCGGCTGCCCTGGCGGATCGCCCGGACGGCGTGCGCGAAGGCGTCCAGTCCGCCCGCCTCGTCGCTGGCCACGACCCCGCAGGGGCCCTTCAGCCCGCGGCGTATGGAGATCTGGCCGGTGCTCGCGGCGTAGAACCAGGCGATCGACTGGTACGGACCGACGTGGTGGGGGCCCTGGTCCCAGAGCCGTTGCAGTTCGCGCTGCCCGAACTCGCCGCCACCGGAGCCGGCGGCCGTGACGACGCCCACCGAGAACGGGTCGCCCTCGTAGTCGGCCCGGCCGAGCCGGGCGTCCTCCAGGGCGAGGTCGGCCGCGGCGAGTGCGTGGTGGGTGAAGCGGTCGGTCTGGACGAGGAAGCGGTCCTCGACCATCGCGCCGGGGTCGAAACCCCGGACCTCGCCCGCCACGCGCAGCGGCAGGTGCTCGCAGCCCGCTCGGGTGACGCGGTCAAGCACGCTGACACCTGACTGGGTCGCCTTCCAGAAGGCCTCGGCGCCCACGCCGTTGGGCGCGACGACCCCGATGCCCGTGATGACCGTACGGCTGGTCACGAGACCTCCTCCTTCGGCCGGGTCATGACCACGGCGGACTGGAAGCCGCCGAAGCCGCTGCCCACGGAGAGCACGTTGCGCAGTTCCCGGCCGCGGGCGACGCGGGGCACGTAGTCCAGGTCGCACTCGGGGTCGGGGGTCTCGTAGTTCGCGGTCGGCGGTACCACCTGGTGGGTCATGGCGAGCACGCAGGCCGCGAGTTCGATCGCCCCGATGGCGCCGAGGGAGTGCCCCACCATGGATTTGATGGAGGTCATCGGCGTCTTGTAGGCGTGGTCGCCCAGGACCCGCTTGACCGCCGCGGTCTCGTGGCGGTCGTTCTGTTTGGTTCCCGAGCCGTGCGCGTTGACGTAGTCGATCTCGTCGGCGCCGACACCGGCCTGGGCGAGGGCGGTTTCGATGGCCCGGGCCATCTCCAGGCCTTCCGCGGTCAGCCCGGTCATGTGATGGGCGTTGCCGAAGGTGGCGTAGCCGCCGATCTCGCAGTAGACGGTCGCACCGCGGGCGCGGGCGTGTTCCAGCTCTTCGAGTACGAGGACGGCGCCGCCCTCGCCGAGTACGAACCCGTCCCGGTCGGCGTCGAACGGCCGGGAGGCGTGGGCCGGGTCGTCGTTGTTCGGCGAGGTCGCCTTGATGGCGTCGAAACAGGCCACCGTGATCGGCGATATGGGCGAGTCGGAGGCGCCCGCGATGCACACGTCCATCCGGCCCTCCGCGATGGAGTGGACGGCGTACCCGATGGCGTCGAGTCCCGAGGTGCAGCCGGTGGAGACCGTCTGGACCGGGCCCCGCGCACCCGTCTGCTCCGCGACGGCGGAGGCGAGCGTGGCGGGGGTGAACGCCCGGTGCAGGTGGCGGCCGGCCAGTCTGTGGTCCACGTCCCACCAGGCCCCGGACTGGCTCACGGCGACGTAGTCGTGCTCCAGGCGGGTGGTGCCTCCGACGGCCGTGCCGAGGGAGACTCCGGCCCGCCAGGCCTCGTCCGTGGTGAGGTCGAGTCCGGCGTCGCGTACGGCCTCACGGGCGGCGACGAGGGCGAACTGGATGTACCGGTCCGCCCGGGCCCGCTCGTCCTCGTCGAGACCGTGCGCGGCGGGGTCGAAGTCGACCTCCGCGGCTATCCGGGAGCGGAATCCCGTCGGGTCGAAGAGGCTGATGCCGCGTGTGGCCGTGCGGCCGTTGGACAGCAGGTCCCAGAAGTCGCGGACGCCGATTCCGCCGGGTGCGACGACACCGACGCCGGTGACGGCCACCCGCCGGCGGGTCACGAGACCGCTCCCGTACGGTCCGGAGGCTGCGCCCACGCGGTGCCCTCCGGGTGCGGAGCCTCCTCGGTGTCCACGTGCCCGAGCTCGGGGCGCGGGGCGAGCGGGCCGAGGTGGAAGACCATGCGGGCCTCGGTGTCCCCGACGTTGCGGAACCGGTGGCGCACGTTGAGGGGGACCAGCAGCCCCTGGTCGGTGCGCAGCGGGTGCGCTTCGCCGTCGAGGTCGACCTCCAGCCGGCCGCTTACCACGTACACGAACTCCTCGGAGTACGGGTGGTAGTGCTCGGCGATCGACTCCCCTGGGGCCATGACGGCCAGGCCCATGAAGCCGCTGGTGGAACCCACCGAGGTCGGGGTGAGCACGGCCCTCAGATCGCCGCCGCGGCGGCGGTTGGGCGGCGTCTCGCTGAGGTCCACGATGCGTGGGCGCTGTCTGGTCATGGCGGGTTCCTCCTGGCGTGTGGGGAGAGCCTGGACGGGGATGGGGTGGGATGGATGGGAGGGGCGTGGGGGTGGGGGTCCGGCTCGGGATGGGTGGACCGGGGGAGGATCAGGACTGCGCGGGTGCCCGGCGGTCGGTGATCAGGTTCATGGTGTGGTGCGCGGGGCGGCCGCGCCCGCCGGCCGAAGCCGTCAGCCGGTCGAGCACCGCCGCCTTGCGCGGGCCCGAGATACCGAAGGTGGTCTCGGGCTCGGCGTCGAGCGGGCCGCGCACGTCGATGAGGCGGACGACGATGTCGTCGCGCTGGAAGATGCTGCTGCTCCGAACGGGGCTCGCCGGGCGGTGTGTGGCCGCCTCGTCCTGCCGGGCCAGGAACTTGGCGAGCGCCGTGCCGCAGCCGGGCTTGGCCGGGTAGAAGAGCGCGTGCCGCCGCACCTCGGCTGATTCGGTCTCGTCGGGTGCGGCGATGTGGTGGACAGCCGGGAGCGCGGCGCGCATGAAGAACATCCGGGCGGATTCGGGGTCGTTCAGGTTCCGGTCCTGTTCGAGGTAGGGGTTGATGGCCTCCTCGACGGCGCGTACCTCGGGCTGTTGGGAGACGTGCCGCAGGGCCGTCACGAGGTCGCCCTGGACCTCCACCGTCCGTACGACCCGGTTGCCGTGCATGAAGAGCGACGTGCGGCACAGGCGGGTGTGGTCGTCGACGCGGGCCGCCGGGGAGGCGTAGTCCGAGAGGATGGACGCGACCTCCTTCTCACTGCCCGGTTTGACGGTGAAGGTGAGGGCGTGGCGCACGATGCCGGCGCCCAGCCGGGGCTTGGTCTGCAGGCGCGCCGTGGCCGGTCGGGCCGCCTGGTCGTAGCCGCGGCCGGTCTCCCGCAGGACGGTGAACTTGAGCGGGCGCATGGTGCGGGCGCACGCGCCCAGCGGCTTCACCTGTTCCGCGTGGTCCTCGCTGTTGACCCAGGCGAGGTACTGCGGGGCACTCTCCCACTCGCTGGTGATGAGCCACTGCGAAGGATCCTCGAAGGACTGGCACAGCTGGTCGCTGATGTGGCCCGGGACCGACGCGATGTCGTGGCGGAGCTGTTCGTACGCCTCGAAGAACTGCTGCTGGGTCCCCTCGTGGAGATCCATCAGGAGGACGACCCGGAGCATGCAGCCGTCGAAGGCTGACTGCGACACCCGTTCAGACAGGGTGGTTGTCATCTACTCACTCCTTCATGAGGGGGTGGAGATCCATCGCGTACGGACCCCTCGTCCGTCACCGGTGGCGTCCGCCCGGGCCGGAGGCCGCCTCGGTGGGAACGGCGTGCCGGCGCGTCTCAGGGGGAGCCGCTGTCGCTCATCGTCATCCGGGTGGGGATGTACCGCTACATGTCCGGATCAAGCGGGTGACAACCGGCGAATCGACTGGGCCTCATCGCGGATCGGGGGCATAAAGACTCCACTGCCCCACACAGAAAACAGGAGCCCGCAGCTGATGGAAGACAACGCCGATGTTCGCGTACCGGTTCTCGTCGTGGGCGGCTCCCTCGTGGGCCTGTCCACCTCGCTTTTCCTGAGCCGCCACGGGGTGAGGCACCTGCTGGTCGAGAAGCACTCCAGTACCTCCGCGCACCCGCGCGGCCGCGGCATCAACGCCCGGACGATGGAGCTGTTCCGCACGGCAGGGGCCGAGCCCGCGATCCGCCAGGCGGCGTCCGCCCTCGAAGGAATCCAGGGCATTCTGCAAGCCGAGTCGCTGACCAGCGGCGACCAGCACTGGCTGATCAAGTCGATCGATCCGTCCGGGGCGCTGGCCCGTTTCAGTCCGACGGGCTGGTGTCTGTGCAGCCAGAACAACATCGAGCCGGTGCTGGCCGAACAGAGCCGCGCACAGGGCGCCGACATCCGGTTCTCCACCGAACTGCTGACCTTCGACCAGGACGCGTCGGGGGTGAGCGCCGTGGTGAAGGACCAGGAGAGCGGTGAGCACACCACGGTGCGCGCGGACTTCCTGATCGCGGCGGACGGACCGCGCAGTCCCGTGAGGGAACAGCTGCGGATCCCCCAGTCGGGTAACGGCGAGCTGTTCCACAACGTGAGCGTCACCTTCCGCTCGGAGCGGCTCATCGACGTGCTGGGCGAGCTGCGCTTCATCGTCTGCTACCTGATGCGACCCGGTGCCGACGGGGCGCTGCTGCCGGTGGACAACGCGACGCAGTGGGTCTTCCACGCCCCCTGGCACCCGGACCGGGGCGAGACCCTGGAGGACTTCACCGACGAGCGGTGCGTGGAGCAGATCCGCAACGCCATCGGGGTCCCCGACCTGGATGTCGAGATCGGCGGCAAGGCTCCGTGGCATGCCGCCGAACGGGTGGCCGAGCGGTTCTCGTCCGGCCGGGTGTTCCTGGCCGGGGACGCGGCCCACGAGATGTCACCCACCGGGGCCTTCGGCTCGAACACGGGTATCCAGGACGGGCACAATCTGGCGTGGAAGATCGCCGCCGTGCTGGACGGGTCGGCGGGCATCGAACTGCTCGACACCTACCAGTCCGAGCGGCTGCCGGTGGCCAAGGCCACGAGTGAACGGGCCTCGGCCCGTTCGGCGGAGCACAGCCACCCGGGTTACGCACCGCCCCCCACCATGGGCGGCGGGCCGGGCAGCGGTGTCCTCCCCACGGCGATGGGCTACCGCTACCCGGTGGGTGCCGTCATCGGCGCGGAGCCCGGCCGCCCCATCATCCCGGACGCGATGCGGCTGCAGGGCGAAGCCGGGACCCGGGCCCCGCACATGTGGCTGACCAGGGGCGGTGAGCGGATCTCCACCCTGGACCTCTACGAGCGCTCCTTCGTGCTGCTCTGCGGCGCGGGCACGCCGTGGCGGGCGGCAGCGGAGCGGGTGGCCGAGCAGCTGTCGGCGCGGCTGGACGCCTACACCATCGGCTCGGGGCCGGGCGCGGACCTGATCCAGGAGGGCACCTCCGACTGGACCGAGGTCCACGCGATGAGCCCCGAGGGCGCCGTGCTCGTACGGCCGGACGGATTCGTGGCCTGGCGCTCCGAGGGCGCCGTGGCCGATCCCCGGGCGGCGCTGCACGATGCCCTCTCGACGGTGCTGCACCGGGCGTGAGCACCTCGTCCCCCCGTCCGCCGACCGTGCGCGCGGCCGGCGGACGGGGTTCAGCGGCAGGCCCAGCAGCCTGCCCAGCAGCCGGCGTCCGGCAGGACGCCGCGGCGGCGGCCGGGCCGGGACCCGGCACCGCTCGGCGCGTCGCGGTCACGGTCCCGGTCCCGGTCACGGTCACGGTCGAGGGAGCTCCGGTGCGCGTAACACGCGACGACGACCGCGATCGCGGCCAGTTCCTCAGGGGCGACAACGCCCCTCTCCACACGCAGCAGGCTCGTTATCGGAACATCGTTCGACATCGGCACGGCCTCTCTCACGGGGGCTGCGCGTGCGCCCGATCGCGTCGCGAGGCGAGGACCGGCTCGGCGCCGACGCGGGCGGCACACGGGTGGCTCGGCGCGCTGGCGGGACGTGTTCCGCGTGTGCGAACCGGCCGGCGGACTCCTGTCGGATCACTCGGATCACTCGGATCACTCGGATCACCAGGACTCCTGTCGCGACCGACGGTACAAGCGCGCGGCGGACGCGGCACGCCGGGGAGTGAATCCCTCCGCTGCTCCCCGCGGCGCGGCCCGAACAGCGCCCGGAGCGCCGCGGTGGCGCGCCGGCCGGGCCGGCCGTGACCGGCCACGGGCCCCTGCGCTGCCGGGGTTGCGACAGCAATCTGTACGCCGTCTGCACCACGGACCACGCAGGCAGGAAGACGGTCGGCCAGTGGGAGGTCGACCACGAGATGCCCGTGTCGTGCCCGCTGGCCGGGCTGCTGCCGCTGACCGGGACGGCGGCCTCCGTGCACGACCTCCCCGGCGCCGAGGAGGTGCTCGGCCCGCCGTTCTGAGGCGGCGGGTTGGGCCGCACGGGTGAGCTCCGCCCGCCGCCGGGCCGCCACCGCCGGGCCGCCACCACCGGTCGGCGCGCTCCGCGGCGGCGCGCCCCGCCGATCAGCGGCGAAGGGCGGCGCCCGGCTCGTAGGAGAGGGCGTCCGGTCGCCCGCGCCCGGCGACGCACTCCACGTGGCGGGTCATGGCGACGCCGTGGGCGCGCCGTCGGCCGAGCAGCCACGCCTTCGACCATCGTGTGACCGGGCAGCCCACGCAGCGCAGCCGAACGGAGCCCGGCCGGTGACCTCGATCGAACTGTTGACGCGCTTCGTCGCGCCCGTGCCCGCGGGCGCGGCGCCCGCGCGCGAGCCGTGGCACCGACGCCACCGTGTGCCGCTGTGCGCCGTCGCGGTCGTGCTCCCGCTGTACGCCGTGTGGGCGACGGCCCTCGCGACGGGTGGCGGGGATCTCGCGGCGCAGGAGGCGTGGGCCGGATTCGTCGCGCGCCACCCCGGCTCCGTCTACAACCTCTCCTGGCACGGCGGACTGCACACCGGTTCCTACAGCCTGATCTCGCCCTATGTGATGGCGGTCTTCGGGGTGGTGCCCGTGACCCTGGCGAGCGGGCTCGCCTCCACCTGGCTGGTGGGCCGGCTCTGGGCCCGCAGCGGCGTCCGCCGGGCGCAGTGGCCGGCGGTGGTGGCGGCCGGCGCGCTCTGGTGCCAAGTGGCCTCGGGGCGCACGACCTTCGTGCTGGGCGTCGCCTTCGGTCTCGCCGCGGTCCTGGCCCTCGTGAGCGGACGCCGCAGCGCGGTCACCGCGTGCTGGGCGGCGCTGGCCACGACGGCGAGCCCGGTCGCCGGACTGTTCCTCGTGGTGGTGGGAGCGGCCTGTCTGCTGACGTCCCGTCGGGCGGCGGCAGCCGCGACGCTGGTGCCCCCCGTCGCCGTCCTCGGCCTGACGGCCTGCCTGTTCCCCTTCCACGGCGCCCAGCCCATGGCGTTCGTACGGATCTGGCCGCCGCTGCTCATGGGCGCGGCCGTCGCCCTGGCCGCCCCGCGCTCGTGGCGGCTGTTGCGGTCGGCCGCCGCGGTGTACGCGGTGGGCGTTGGGCTGACGTACGCGTTCTCCTCGCCGGTGGGGACGAACGTCGAACGGCTCGCCCATCTCGCGGTGCCGCCGGTCCTGCTCGCGGCCGCGCTGGCGGGGCGCGTCGGGCCGGTGCGCCGGGCCTCGCTCCTGCTCGCCCTCGCCCTCTCCGTCGCCTGGGTGGGCGGCAACACGGCGGCTCATCTCGCCGATACGGCGAACGTCCCCGCGTGGGCCGCGCGGACCGGCGGTGTCGTACGCGCCCTCGAACGGCTGGGGGCCGACCGCACCCGGGTGGAGGTGGCCATGGCCCGCAGCCACCGCGAGGCGGCCGTACTGGCGCCGTACGTCAACCTGGCGCGCGGCTGGAACCGGCAGGCCGACGTCGAGCGCGGGCGCCTGTTCTACGACGGGTACGACGGGGCCGGGGTGCCGGGCGGAACGTTCACCGCGCGTGCCTACCGCGCCTGGCTCGACCACTGGGCCGTGGGCTTCGTCGTGCTGCCGGACGGCCCGCTGGACGCCGCCTCGGAACGCGAGTACGCGCTGGTGAGGAGCGGCCCGGCGTACCTGGAGGAGGTGTGGCGGGACGCGAACTGGCGGATCTACCGGGTCAAGGATCCGGTGCCGCTGGTGGATGCGCCCGCGTCCGTGGTCAGTTCGGACAGCGCCGAGATCGTCGTACGGATGCCGCGGCCGGGAACCGTCACCGTGCGGATCGCCTATTCGCCCTGGCTACGGGCCGATGGCGCGGCCGGTTGCCTGGCCCGGGCGGCCGACGGCGAGCTCACCCGGCTGACGGTGAGCCGGCCGGGCGACGTGACGATCGGCTCCGCGTACCTCACCGGGGGCAGCCGATGCTCGGGTTGAGGGTGGCCCCGTCGCCCGTCACGGGCCCGAGGCCCGTGTCGGATCGGCTCGCGCTGGCCTGCGTCCGCCACCACCGGCTCGTCCTGCTGTTGTGGCTGCTGCTCCTGGGAGCCGGCCTGGGCGCGGTCGGGCCGGTGGCCGACCGGCTGGACCGGCAGCCGTGGAGCGTGGCCCCGCACGAGTCGGTCCGGGGTAACCGCCTGCTGGACAGCGTCCGGTCCTTCGGAGGTCAGACCGATGCGGTCGTCGCGGGCGCGCCGGTTGCCGGTCCCGCGTTGCAGCGGGAGCTGGCCGCCGCGCAGCGTGACCTCTCCGCGGTCGCGGGTGTGACGGCGGTGAGCGCCCCAATCACCCCCGACACTCCCAACACCCCCAAGGCTCCCCGCACTCCAGGGCAGCACACCGCGGCGGTGTCCGCCGACGGGAAGGCCGCCCTGGTGTCGGTGCGGCTGGAGCGCGGCCTTCCCGACCCGGTACGGAAGGACGCCGAGCGGGCCGTCGAATCCCGGCTGCGGGCCATCGCGGACAACGTTCCCGGGGTCGAGGTGACCCTCGGCGGCAGCGACCGCGCGCGCCGCGCGGTCGCGGACCAGTCACTGGCCGACACGCGTCGCAGCGAGCTGATCACCCTCCCCGTGACCCTGGGGGTGGTCTATCTGCTCTTCGGCGGCCTGGTGGCCGCCTCCGTGCCGGTGCTGGCGGCCGTGTGCACCCTCGGCACGGGCATGCTGTGGCTGCTCCTGCTGTCGCGCTGGTACGACCTCACCTCCCCCGCCCTGTCGGCAACCACCATGGTGGGTCTGGGCCTGGCCATCGACTACGCCCTGGTGACGGTGGGCCGGTTCAGGGAGGAACGGGCCGCCGGGTACGACGTCCCGGAATCGGTGGTGCGGACGATGGGCACGGCCGGGCGCGCGATCCGGTTCGCGGCGCTCGTCGTCGCCGCCGCCCTCTGCGGGCTGGCCGCGTTCCCGAGCGACTTCTACGCGGCCATCGGCCTGGCCGCGGCCGGGACGGTCGCCCTCTCGCTCGCCGCCGCGCTGACCCTGACCCCGGCGCTCCTGGCGGCCTTCCCGCAGCGGATCGGAGCGTGCGCCACCGCCCGGGACACCGATTCCGGGGCGTTCGCCCGGGTGGCCCGGTGGACCCGGCGGCACGCGCTGGTGGTCGCCGTGGGCGTCGGGGTGCTGCTCATCGCCGGCGCCGCCCCCTTCCTCCGCGTACACCTGGTGAGCCCCGTCGGTGAGCAGCAGCTCCCGCCCACGGCGGAGGCACGGCGCTATGCCGACGCCGTGGCGGAGCGGTTCCCGCAGCACCGCGCGGACGCGGTGGTGGTCGTGGCGCGCGCCGATCCGGCCCGGCTCCAGGGGTGGGCGGACCGTTTCGCGGGCGGCCCGGACGTGGAGGCGGTGGGGCCGGCCGGCGCCGCGGGCCCCGGGGTCGCCGTCCTGCGCATCGTGCCCCGGGCCGACGCCGGAAGCGGGCCCGCCGACCGCCTGGTTCACCGCATCCGGGCGCAGCGGCCGGCGGACTTCCCGGTCTGGGTCACGGGACGCAGCGCCCTCGACCTCGACTTCCGGGCGGAGGTCGTCGATCACGCACCCCAGGCCGCTGCCCTGATCGCGCTGACCACCTTCGTCCTGCTGCTGAAGATGACGGGTTCGGTACTGCTCCCGCTCAAGGCGATCGTGATGAACACCCTGTCCCTCGGGGCGTCGTTCGGCGCTCTGGTCCTCGTCTTCCAGGACGGCTGGGGCGCCCGGACGCTGGGCGTGCACACCCTGGGCGGGCTGGGCTACTGGCTCCCCGTGGTGGTGTTCGCCCTGGCCTTCGGCCTGTCGATGGACTACGAGGTGTTCTTACTCTCCCGCATCCAGGAGCTCCACGACTCCGGGCTGGACAACGACCGCGCGGTCGAGGTGGGAGTGCAGCGCTCCGCCCGGATCATCAGCTCCTCGGCCGCGTTGATGTGCGTCGTCTTCATCGGCTTCGCCACGGGCGAGTTGATCGTGATGAAACAGCTGGCCATCGCGCTGACCGTCGCGGTCATCGTCGACGCCACGCTGGTCCGCTGCCTGCTGGTCCCGGCCACGATGACCCTGCTCCGCAATGCCAACTGGTGGGCACCCCTCGCACTGCGGCGGGCACGCGGCAAGGCCGCTCACGGGCCCGGCCGGCCGGTGGAACCTCCTGCGGTGCAGCCCTGACGACGGTTCCCCGGGCCGGAAGCGACAGCGCCGGGACCCGCGCGATGGCGGGTCCCGGCGGTCGGGGGGAAGGTCTCGAAGGTCTCACGGTCAGCGCACGGGGCACTGCTTCCAGGAGAAGTGGTAGACGCTGTTGACGCTGCCGTCAGTCGAGTCCAGCGCCATGAAGCTGGTCTGCGACGGGTCCGAGGTGCCGACCTCCGCCCGCAGCTCGGTGTTGATGTTGAAGTTGCGCTGCTCACCGCAGGGTGCGAAGACCAGGGCCTCGATGTCCGTGGTGTCGGTCGCCTGCCAGTTGTCTTCGAGCGCGCCGTTGAACTTGTGGGTGCGGTACGCGGTCTTGCTCATGCCCTGGAAGTAGTAGCTGGCCTTCTGCGTGCCGATCGCGCCCTCCTGCAGGCTGCCGAAGCCCCGGTAGTCGACCTGGGCCACGGCGTAGGTGTAGCCCTGCGGGACGTGGACGACGAGGGAAAGGAGACAGTTCTTGCGGCCTTCGACGGCGGGGGCGCCGCCGCCGGCCTGGGCCAGGTACTCGCTGTAGGTGACGGTGAAGGCCGAGTTGTCCGGTGCGACGGCGACGGCGGCGCTGCCTGGACGGCAGCCCGATCCGTTCACCGAGGCGACGTCCACGGTCACCTGGTCGATGGGAGCCGAGGGGGAGGCCCCGGCCGAGGGGGCGAGCGTGACGAGGCTTGCTGTCACGACGGCTGCGGTGAATCCGGTACGGAGCGACTTGATCACAGTCGACATGGATAGCGGTCCGCGGCGGCCGCGGGCGGTCGACGGGCACGGGGTCTCACCTCGATGGCCGAAACGATTCACCGCAGAAACGATTAATCACCCCATACCGGTCAGCCGAACGGCCCCCGGCGACGCGGCACACCGCGTCACACCGCGTCACACCGGCCGATGGGCACTGTTCGGGCGTCCGCCGGCCCTCATCGCGCGGCCTGCGGCGCGACCTTCACCCCGCCGCCCGGCCACTGGTGGAAGCTCACCACCGCCGCACGCCCGGAGGTTCGCACGAGGCCGGCGAAGGGAGCCGTCGCCAGCGCCCCGTCGTAACGGTCCAGCACGGTGGCCTGGCCCTGCGCCGGTGCGAGGAGCGCCGGTCCCTCCAGGGCGACCACCAGCAGCGCCTCGTCCGACGGGACGGTGAGGGCGAGGTGGCCCCGTACGACGGCGGTCAGCGCCTCCACGGCGCCCCGGCGGTACATCACGTTGAAGTTCACGACGGGACCGGAGAGCAGCCGGCAGTCGGTCGGCTCGTCCCCGGCGAAGTCCTGCGGAGCGAACCGCTCGTCCACGAGGCGGCGTACGCCCCCCACCCCGAGGTCCATGCCCGCGCCCTCGGCGAGGGTGAGGGTGCGCGCGATCCCTGGGAAGGCGGAGAACGGCCCGTCGGCGGCGACCTCGGCGAGACTCACCCGCCACCCGAAATCGTCCATGCCGGCGCCCTCGGGCCAGGCGGCGATCTCCCGGGTGACTCCCCCGCCGTTCTTCCAGACGGTGGCGGCACGGTCGGCCGCCCGCAGGACCTGGATCTGCGAACCCATCGGACCCATCGCGCGTCAGGCGCCCTTCTCCATCGAGGGGCGCAGGCGGCTCAGCAGCGCGTAGAGCGTCGCGCTCTCCGTCTCGTCGAGGGTGTCCAGCGCGCCGTGCATCGCCTGCATCTCCTCCCGCACGCGGCGGATGACCTCGCGGCCCGCGTCCGTGGCCACGACGTTCTTGACGCGCCGGTCGGCGGGGTCCGGCTCCCGCCGCACCAGCTCCCGGGCCTCCAGGCGGTCGACGATCCCGGTCACGTTGGAGGCGTCGCACACCAGCAGGGTGGCGAGGCCGCGCATGGGCACGGGGCCGTCGAGCTGGGCGAGGACCCTGGCCTGGGTGGAGGTGAGGCCGTACTGGGCGGCGGCCGCCGCGAACTCGCGCCATTGGGCGGTGCCGATGGCGGCGAGCAGTTCCAGTACCTGGAGCTTGGTGGGGGCGTGCGTCGCGGTGTCGCTCATACCCGGAGGGTACTCAGAACGCTTGACATTATCAATTGTTTACTTGACCACCTTAACTATCTGTGTCTACCGTCGGCCGAGTTACTTGATGACATCGAACATCTGCGTTCCGAAGCTCTTAGCTCCGAAACCCGAAGAAGGTCCCAGCCATGAGCACCCCCTCCTCCGCCGCCGCCCGGGCGTCCGGGCACCGGAACGAGACGGTCATCGTCTTCGCCTTGAGCCTCGCCGCCATGGTCGTGTCGATGATGCAGACCCTGCCGGTCCCGATCCTCGGCCTCATCCGCGACGACCTCGGCACGTCGACGGCCGACGTGAGCTGGGTGACCACCGCCACCCTCCTGTCCGCGGCCGTCTTCACCCCGCTCCTGGGCCGGTTCGGTGACCAGCACGGCAAGAAGCCCACGCTGGTGGCCGTGCTCGGTGTCATGGTCGTCGGCTCCGTCATCGCCGCGCTCGCGTCCTCGCTGCCGCTGCTGATCCTGGGCCGGGTGCTCCAGGGAGCCGCCACCGCGATCTTCCCGCTGGCCCTCTCGGTCCTGCGCGAAGAGGTCCGGCCGCAGAAGCTGCCGGGTGCCATGGCGCTGGTCAGCGGCACGCTCGCGTTCGGCAGCGGCCTCGCGCTCGTGGCCACGGGGCTGCTCACCTCCGGGTCCGGCGCGGATTACCGCAACGCCTTCTGGATGGCGACCGGCTTCGCGGCCCTCGCCCTGCTCGCGGTCGTCGTCCTGGTCCCCGCGACCCGCCACAAGACGGGCGGGCGCACCGACTTCCTCGGCGCGCTGACCCTCGGCATCGCCCTGCTGCTGCTCCTGCTGGCGATCTCCCAGGGCCACGAGTGGGGCTGGACCTCCGGCCGTACGCTGGGCAGCTTCGCCGGCGCGGCCGTGATGACCGCCGTCTGGGTCCGGGTCGAACGCACGGTGGACGAGCCCCTCGTCGACATGCGGATGTTCGTCCACCGCCCGGTGCTCATGGCCAACCTGGCCGGCGTCCTCGTCGGCTTCGGCATGTTCGCGAACTTCCTGGGCGTCTCGTACCTCGTCCAGATGCCCGAGGCGCTCACCGGCTACGGCTTCGACGCGTCGATCCTGCGCGCCTCCGTGCAGTTCCTGCTGCCCGGAGCCATCGTCTCGCTGCTCGCCTCACCCGTGGGCGGCCGGCTCGTGCGTCACCGCGGCCCGCGCGTGGCGCTGGGCCTGGCCGCCGCGCTCGGCGCGGCCGGCTTCGCCTGGCTCGTCCTGGACCACCGGCACAGCGCCTCGGTGATCGGCGCCGGACTGGTCGTCGGCGCGGCCGTCAGCCTCGGCTACGCGGCCATGCCCGCCGTGATCATGTCCAGCGTCCCGCACCACCAGAGCGGCATCGCCAACGGCATCAACTCGATCTCGCGCTCCACGGGCAGCGCGATCGGCAGCGCCGTCGTCACCACGATCCTGGCGTCCCGGACCGTCGAGCACCTGCCGGCGGGCGTTCCCCCGCTGCCCGCCGAGTCCGGCTTCACCCTCACCTTCGGCATCGGGGCCGTGGCCTTCGCCCTGGTCGCGGTGATCAGCTGGATCGGCCTGCGGGGCGGCCACGGCACCGTGGCGGCAGCGTCCGGGCAGCCCGCGGCGACCGAGCCGGCCGCCGTGACCGAGCCGGCTGCGGCGGCCGGGCGGGCCGAAGCCACCCGCTGACCGCCCACCCGCCGGCCCGGCGGCCCCTCTCGCGTGTCGCTCGCGGTGGGCGGGCCGCCGGGCCTTGCATGGTGGACGCATGAAGGCTACGGACGTCATCGCCGACGGGTTCGGACGCATCCAGGAGATCGTGCACGAGGTCGTGGAGGGGGTCCCCGCGGAGCGGCTCAACGCACGCGTCGACCCGGCGGCGAATTCGATCACCTGGCTGGTATGGCACCTGACCCGGATCCAGGACGACCACATCGCGGACGCGGGCGATCTGAAGGAGGTGTGGCGGGCCGGGGGCTGGGCGGACAGGTTCGCCCTGCCGCTGCCCGCCGGGTCGACGGGGTACGGCCACTCGGCCCGACAGGCCGGCACGGTCCGGGTCGAATCGGGCGAGCTGCTGCTGGGGTACTTCGACGCGGTGCACGAGCAGACCCTGCGGTTCGTCCGGGGCCTCGCCGCCGCCGACCTGGACCGGGTGGTCGACGAACGCTGGGATCCACCGGTCACCCTCGGGGTACGCCTGGTCAGCGTGCTGGCGGACGACCTCCAGCACGCCGGGCAGGCGGCCTTCGTACGGGGCGTGCTGGAACGGGGCCACGAGGCCTGAGGGACACGCCGCGACCGGCCCGCGAACGACCGGCCGCACCCGTCCCGTTGCCCGTCCCGTTGCCCGGACGGCGACGCCGCGACGGCCTGGCGCTCCGGCGCGCAGCCCTCGTACGCGGGACCCGGGCGCCGACCGGGTCGACGCGACGGGGCCGGGACCCCGTCCGGGTCCCGGCCCCGTCTGCCCAGTGCTGTGGCCGGAAAGGTTTGCCGGGTCGCGGCGTCCGGTGCATGGGGTCTCCCCAGGCCCGCAGGGCCTAGGGGAAGCATCGCAAGGCGGAGGACCGCGGCTCGTACTGGACGTACTTGCGCGGTCCGACAACGCCGCGAGGTGCCGTGCCGGGGGCCGTGACCCGGTGAACCTTTCCGGTCACAGCACTAGGCTCCGCTCGCGTCGAGCATGTCCTCGCGCTCGACGATCTTCACGCGCTCACGGCCCTGGGGCTCACCGAGGGCCTTCTCGGCCGCGTCCAGCCGGTGCCAGCCCTCCCATGTCGTGTAGCGCACGCCGCGCTCGGCGAGAAAGGTGTCGACGGCCTCCGGCGCCGGCGAGGCCGGGGTGCTCAGGCGGCCGTCCGCGTGGTCGGCGAGCAGGTTGGCGACGGTCTCGTTGGCGTCGCCCTTGGTGTGGCCGATCAGGCCGACCGGGCCGCGCCGGATCCATCCGGTGACGTACGTCGACTGCAGGTGGCCACCGGCTTCGATCACGCGGCCGCCCTCGTCCGGGACCGTGCCGGAGTCCACGTCCCAGGGGAGCTTGGGAAGCTCGTCGGAGAGGTAGCCCACGGCCCGGTAGACGCTCTGGACGTCCCAGTCGGTGAACCGGCCCGTGCCCTTGACGTTGCCGGTGCCGTCCAGTTCCGTGCGCTCGGTGCGCAGGCCGACGACCTTACCGTCCTCGCCGAGCACCTCGACGGGCGACTCGAAGAAGTGCAGGAACAGCTTGTGCGGCCGCTCGCCGATGTCCCGGATCGCCCAGTTCTCCAGGGTCTTGGCGACCATGTCGGCCTGCTTGTTGGCACGGCGGGTCGCTATGGAGCCCTCGTCGTAGTCGATGTCCTCGGGGTTGACGATGACCTCGATGGTGGGCGAGTGGTCCAGTTCCCGGAGTTCCATGGGGCTGAACTTGGCCTGCGCCGGACCGCGACGGCCGAAGACGTGCACCTCGAGCGCCTTGTTGGCCTTGAGCCCGTCGTAGACGTTCGGCGGGATCTCGGTCGGCAGCAGCTCGTCGGCCGTCTTCGCGAGGATGCGCGCGACGTCGAGCGCGACGTTGCCGACGCCGAGCACGGCGACCTTCTCGGCCTCCAGCGGCCAGGTGCGCGGGACGTCCGGGTGGCCGTCGTACCAGGAGACGAAGTCGGCGGCGCCGTAGGAGCCGTCGAGCTCGACGCCCGGGATGGTGAGCGCGCGGTCGGCCGTGGCGCCGGTGGAGAAGATCACGGCGTCGTAGAAGGACCGCAGCTCGTCCAGGCTGATGTCGTTCGGGTAGTCGACGTTCCCGAAGAGGCGGACCTGCGGCTTGTCGAGCACCTGGTGCAGGGCCGTGATGATGCCCTTGATCCGCGGGTGGTCGGGAGCGACGCCGTATCGGATGAGGCCGAAGGGCGCGGGCATCCTCTCGAAGAGGTCGATGGACACACCGGGCTCGACGGCGGCCTCGGACTTCAGCAGCGCGTCGGCGGCATAGATCCCGGCGGGGCCGGCACCGACGATTGCTACCCGCAGAGGGCGAGGCATGGCAGGGGTTCCCTTCGAGCGACGGCAAGATGGATCAAGGTGGATCAAGGGGAACCCTAAACGAAGGTAAGCCTTACCCAGCACCCGGTGTCGCTTTATGACCCCATAATTGAATCTTATGACCCCTCCAAGGCACCCTTGGAGTAGGGGGAACTCGCTGGTCAGCGGGCACGTCACCTGACAGACTGAAACGGCTTGATCACCCCAGGAGGACAAATGGCTGACGAAACAGACACCCCGCAGGACGAATCCCCGGCCGATGCGGCCAAGCGCAAGTTCCGGGAGGCCCTGGAGCGCAACGCCGCGAACGCCCAGTCGCAGCAGGCGCACCAGAGCCGGGCGAAGGTCCAGGGTGCCAGCAGCGGTCCCGGCGGCAAGAACAAGAAGGTCCGCCGCAAGACCGGCTGACCCTCGGACACGAGGAGCTCAGTCTCGCCGCCGCGGCGGCGGGACCGGGCCACCCCGCCATTGAGCCACACGGGTGAGAGGGCATAACTCCGAGCACCGTCAGTAGTTGATCAGCGCGTCCCGCCGAGGGCAGCTATCTCATGCGACAGTGCGACAGAAGGATCCCCCACATGCTGAAGAAGTTCATGGCCACCGCCGCCGTCACCGCCTCCGTTCTCGGTGCGGGCGCCGCAGTCGCCTCCCCGGCCATGGCGATCGGCAACGACAACGGCGTCAACACCGTGAACGGGAACGGTGCCGCGCAGATCTACGGCAACGAGGAGACCCACGGCAAGATGAGCCCGCAGCTGAGCGCGGTCCAGGGCTCTCTCAACAAGCTCTGCATCGGCCTGCCGGCCAAGGTCAACGCCCAGTCCCTGGTCGCGATCATCGTCAACGTCGGCGTCGAGGACATCCCCATCGCGTCCAACCCGCAGGACCAGCAGTGCGCCGAGAACTCCACCCAGGCCAAGGGCGACGAGACGCTGTCGCACATCCTGGACAACATCCCGGTCCTCTCCGGCAACCTCTCCGCCGGCAGCTGATCGATCGTGCGATCCGCGCCGGGTGCCACGCGTCACGCGTGGCACCCGGCGCGTCTCATGTGAGCCGGACACCCCCTAGCGGGTGCGCAGCGCGGTCGCCAGCTGGGCCCGTGAGCGTACGTCGAGCTTCTGGTAGATACGGGTCAGCCGTGCCTCCACCGTCTTGACACTGAGGAACAGCTTCGCCGCGGCCTCCTGGTTGCTGGCACCCTGGCTGACCAGCAGCGCGAGACGGGTCTCGGCCTCGGTCAGGGCCGCGGCCGCCGACACCCGCACGCCGCCCCCGTCGCCGGGAGCCGGTTCCCCGGCGAGCTCCGCCCAGGGGGCGGCCCCGGCCCGGTCGAACACCTCGGCCGCCGCCCGGAGCGCCTCCCGGGCCGGTGCGCGGCGCCGGCGGCGGCGCTCCACCCGGGCGAGGGCGAGCAGCGTACGGCCGCGTTCCAGCGGCAGCAGGAGGGCGTCGAAGCGCTGAGCCGTGGCCTCCAGCAGGTGGACGGCCGCGTCGGCGTCGCCCAGCGCGGACAGGCACAGGCCCTGGGCCCGGTCGAGGGCGGCGACGACTCCCGTACGGCCGAGGCCGAGGGCCACCGTACGGACGGAGTCGAGCAGTTCGGCGGCTTCGGCGGGCGCGTCCGCGGCGATCAGGGCCTCGGCGAGCTCTCCGTGCCAGCGCAGGATCGAGGGGTCCACGACCTGCTGGGCGGCCTCCAGTTCGGCGACGCGGCGCAGGGTGGCGACCGCCTTCGCCGCCTCTCCCGTGGCCAGTTCGACGAGGCCGAGCGCGTGCAGGCTACGGGAGAGGAAGACCTGGTCGTGCTCCTCCTGCGAGGCCTGGATGCCACGCCGGGCGTAGCCGGCGGCTCGCGCGAAGCTGCCGCCCATGGTCTCGGCCATCGCGGCGACGTACCAGGCGGGGCCGGGCGAGAGGCCCGCCTCGATGGTCAGCTCCAGGGCTCGGCGGGCGTGGGCGGAGGCGGCCTCGCACCGGCCGCTGCGCAGTTCCACCTCGGTGAGACTGCGCAGGACCTCGAAGACGTCCTCGGCGGAACCGGTGCGCTGGACGGCCGGCAGCAGGACCATCAGCTGGCGGCGGGCGTCGGCGAGGCGGTCGTCGAAGAGGGCGTGCCGGACGGCGAGGTACTGCGGTGCGTTGCGCATGCCGAGCGGCACCTCGGGCGCGGGCAGGGCCAGCGCCTCGGCCAGGATCTCCTCCGCCCCGGCGTCGCCGAGGATGCGCCCCATGCGGGCCCGTACGGTCAGGGCCATGGCCTCGGCGGTCTGGTCGCCGCCGAGTGCGGCGAGGGCGCCGGCCGCGGCCGCGGCATCGCGGGAGCGGACGGGGTCGCCGTCGCTGAGGTTGTGCTTCCAGGCGATCCGCAGCTGGACGGCGGCCTGGAGCGAGGGGTCCCCCGCGGCCTCGTCCATGGCGTAAGCGAAGGTCTCTTCGAGGGCGCCGAGGGCCTGTCCGGCGGCGTCGATCACGGCGAGCCGGGCCCGTACCCGGTCGGCGGGCGAGGCGTCGCGGGCCAGGACGGCGCGGGTGGCGCGCCGCGCGAGGTCGGCGCGGCCGGCCCAGCCGGCGTCCTCGGCGGCCGCGACGAGGCGGGCCAGTTCCTCGCCGGCCAGCCAGGACGGCGTACGTTCGGCGGCGAGCAGGCCCAGTTCGGCGGCGAGGGCCCGCTGGCCCCGGCGGCGGCAGACCGCGGCGGCCTCGGTGATCTCCGCGGCGAGCCACTGGTCGGGGGTGTCCACGGCCAGCGCGCGGTGCCGTACGGCCTGGACGGGATCGGCGACGGCGGCGGCCAGCGCCGCGTGGCCCGCGGCCCGTTCGGGCCAGCCCGCGTCGGCGGCGAGCGCGGTGGGCAGGGCGCCGGCGGTGAACTCCACGGTGCCGTCCTCCCCCACGCGGACCAGCGCGGCCCGTTCCGCCTCGGCCAGCTCGGCCTCGGCGTCGGGGCGGCCGGCGCGGCGCAGCAGGGAGGTGGTGGGACGGGAGGCGAGGGCGGCGAGCAGCAGGGTGCGGCGGGCCTGGGCGGGGACTCCGGCGAGGAGCCGGCGGGCCACTTCGCGGGCCTGGCCGGAAACGGGCAGGGGATCGGCGTGGTGGGCGCTGCAGTCACGGGCCTCGGCGGCTTCGGCGAGGGAGTGGCCCAGGGCGAGGGCGAGGCGCGGGTTGCCGCCGCTGGCCTGGTGGATGCGGCCGGCGAGGCGGGCGGGAAGGCCGTGGCTGACGAGGAGTTCGGCGACTTCGTCGGCGCCGAGCGGGGGCACGCGTATCGCGGGGACGCCGGGACCGCAGAGGGATTCGCCGACCGGGGCTCCGCCCTGGACGCGTTCGGCGACCAGGACCCGTACGCGGGGCGGGGTGAGGCGCAGGGCGAAGCGGAGCAGGTCGGTGCTCTCGGCGTCGAGCCACTGGGCGTTGTCGAGGACGAGCAGG
The DNA here is from genome assembly GCF_055564955.1 of Streptomyces sp. NPDC028910. NCBI lineage: Bacteria > Bacillati > Actinomycetota > Actinomycetes > Kitasatosporales > Streptomycetaceae > Streptomyces > Streptomyces sp. NPDC028910. The sequence continues at coordinate 95,534 of NZ_JBVHVF010000009.1, forward strand.
ACCGGGTGGCGGGCCGCGAGCGTACGGAGCACCTCGACGACGGCGAGGCGCAGCGCGATGTGGTCGCGGCCGGCGCGGGGGGCGTCGGCCTCGCGGCGCAGGAGGGCGATGGCGGTGCGCTGCGGGCCGGAGAGCTGGTCCAGGGCGGCGGCGGGGACGGAGGCGAGGAGGGCGGCGGCGGAGGCTTCGGGTATCCACTGGTCGGCGGCCTCGGGGGCGAGGCGCAGGACGGTCTCGTGGCGGGATCCGGCCGCTGTCGCGACGGCGCGGACGACCTCGGTCTTGCCCGCGCCCGCGGGTCCGGTGAGCAGTGCCCGGCCGTGTGTGGTCAGGGCGCGCTCGACCGCCTTGATGAGTTCGTCGTGTCCGACACTTGTGTCAGCGTGCCCCGTCGCCGCCACCACGCACAGCCACCAGCCTCTCGGTCCCCACCTGTGCCCTTCCTGTGAGAGGCGACAATACGAGGTCGGATGGCGGGCGGGCCCGGATTGTGACGCAGAAATCAGTCACGTGACCGGAAAACCCGTCGGACCTGCCGATACGAGGTGTATCAGCAGGTCCGGGGGCTCATTTGGTCCGTACTATCGATCCGTCACGCCGAGTCGGCGGCCGGATCGTCAGCCTGTCGAACCCGGGCTTCAGAAGGTGAGGTTCCAGGAGTCGATCTTGCCGGTGTCGCCGCCGGCGTTGTCGTTCACCCGGAGCTTCCAGGTGCCGTTCGCGACCTCGGAGGAGGCGTCCACGGTGTAGACCTGGTTGATGTTGTCGGCGCTGCCGCCGGCACGGTTGTGCAGGACGTAGATGCTGCCGTCCGGGGCCACGAGGTCGACCTTCAGGTCACCGATGTAGGTGTGCACGATGTTCACGCCCACCTTGAGGGTGGCCGGGGCGTTGCCGGCGATACCGCTGACGGTGATGGGGCTCTCGACGGTGCTGTTGTCGGCGATCGAGAAGTCCATGGTGTTCTCGAGGGCCGGGGTGGGCGGGGTCGAGACCACGGCGGCCACGGTCGTGGCGGCGTCGGCGAGGCCGCTGCCGCAGCCACCGGTGCAGGTGCCGGCCAGCGGGCGCGCGTTGGTCTTGATCGCGGACTCGATCTGGGCCGGGGTCAGCGCGGTGTTCGCGGACTTCATCAGGGCGGCCAGGCCCGCGACGTGCGGGGCGGCCATGCTGGTGCCCTGGTAGGGCTCGTAGTTCTCGGCGCCGGGGGTGGTGGCGCCGGTGTTCAGGGTGGACCAGATGCCGTTCTCGGGGGTGGTGATGGTGCCGGGCGTGTCGGTGGCGCGGCGGGTCTCACCGCCCGGGGCGGCGACGTCGATGACGGCGCCGTAGTTGGAGTAGAAGGAGCGGTCGCCGGTGCGGTTGCTGGCGGCGACGTTGATCACGTTGTTGCAGCTGGCCGGCGAGAAGTTGGCCGCGTCGGCGTTGCTGTTGCCGGCGGCGACGACGACGGTCGTACCGCGGGCGACGGCCGCGTTGATGGCGTTCTGGTAGGTGGCGGTGCAGGCGCCCGAGCCGCCGAGGCTCATGTTGATGACCTTGGCGGGGGTGGCGTTGGCCGGGACACCGGCGACGCTGCCGCCGGAGGCCCAGGTGATGGCGTCGACGATGTCCGAGGTGGCACCGCCGCACTTGCCGAGCACGCGGATGGGCTGGATCTTCGCCCCGTACGCGATGCCGGCGACGCCCTTGGCGTTGTTCGTGGCGGCGGCGATGGTGCCGGCGACGTGGGTGCCGTGCCAGGAGGAGTCACTGGCCCTGGAGCCGGTGCCGCACTCGCCGGCCGCGCTCCAGTCACCCTGGTCGGCGGGGTTGTTGTCGCGGCCGTTGCCGTCACGGGCGGCGGTGGCGCTGGCGATGAAGTCGTAGCCGGCGACCACGTTGGCGGCGAGGTCGGAGTGGGCGACGTAGCCGGTGTCGATCACGGCGACGGTGACGCCCGAGCCGGTGGTCGTGTCCCAGGCGGCGGGCACGTTCATGCCGGCGGTGGGCTCGAAGAGGTCCCACTGCTTGGCGTACTCGGTGTCGTTCGGGGTGACGGCCTGGGGGTAGGCGCGGGAGTCCGGCTCGACGTAGGCGACGTCCGGGTCGGCGCGGAACTGGGCCATCACGTCGGCCGCGTCGGCCGGGGCGACGGTCCCGCCGAGGTTGACCAGGGCGGCGCCGGTGCCGAGGCGGCGGTCGAACTTCGCCTTCTTGCCGGCCTTCTTGCCCTTGGCGGTGGCGTCGGCGGCGGCCGCGCTGTTCGAGCTGGCCTCGGTGGCCGAGGACTTGTATCCGACGATGAGGTTCTCGACCGGCGCGGTGGGGGCGACCATGGCGGCCGGGCCCGCGGCGGGGGTCTCGGTGGCCACGGCCACGGAGGCGGTCGCGGAGCCGGCGAGCAGGGTGACGGACATGGCCACCACGGATATGAGCCTACGTCTGGATGCGTGCACGGTGTTCCCTTTCGCGGGCCTCTTCCGGGCCAGGCCGGAGCAGCCGGTCGGTGCAGTGTGGGAGGTACCGGCGGCTGCGGGGCCCGGAGCGAGCTGGTCGAACTCGCCCCGGCCTCCGCCGCGCGCCACGTCGCCCCGGCCTCGACGGCGGGGCAGGGCAACGGCGTTCCCGGCGCTTCCCCGGGCGGCGCGGCCTTCACGCCATGTGGGGTTGGCGTGTGGACCGTTGGGCCCGAGGAAGATCGCCGGTGGGCAGACAGTAGGCAACACGGGGATGAACTGGATACGGGGAAAACCCTTGTCCGCCCCCTGCCGCTCCCCCCGGGGGCCCTCAGCAGGCCGTGAGCAGGCCCTGAGTAGACCCTGAGCAGGCGGTTCGCCCCTAGCTCGGCGGGAAGAGCCGGCGGAAGTACGTCCAGCTGGTTTCGTTCGGTTCGCTCCACTTCTCCGGGGCGTGGGCGAATTCGGGGTGATGGTCGGCGATGTACGCCCGGGTGCGTTCGGGGACCTGCGCGTACGCGTCGAGTTTGCGGCCGCGGCAGTGGAAGGTGAGGCCGCCGGGGCGCTGGCCCTGTTCCATCCAGGGCAGCCACGGGGACATCCGGGTCCAGGACATCGTCGCGGGGACGCTCACCGCGTCCGTGGTCAGCGCGGTCGCGGGTGCGAAGAACTGGAAGAGCTCCAGCGCCCGGTAGGTGTCGTCGGCGGAGTGGGCCGGGTACTCCTCGACCGGCAGGGGCGAGGGGTAGGCCAGCGGGATCTCCAGGCTGAAGCAGAGCTGGTCGCCCAGGTCCGTCACGGGGATCGGGAACGGCCGCAGTTTCTGGTTCGCCGGGTCGTTCCAGACGTGGATGACCGGCTTGTCCTGCCAGGTCTCCATGATCTCCCGGGTCCGGGGGTCGAGGTAGAACGCGGCTTCCCTGGAGAGGAGCTGGTGGCCGCCGCTCTCCTCGTCCGCGACGAGGCGGGCGACATTGAGCCCTTCGAAGCCGAAGAGGCGCCGGTAGGGCTCGCCCGGGGCCCAGGAGTGGACGTCTCCGGACCACCAGAAGGTGACTTCACCGCCGTCCAGCGAGGCGCGGGTGCGGGCGAAGGCGTGCAGGAGCTCGGCGGGTGTCGCGGCTGATGTCATACGGCCCACTGTGCGCGGTCGCCGCACGGGCGGACAAGCGGGCGCACGGCCAACTCGGGCCCGCTCCGCGGCGGGTGGCGCGGCAGGTGGGCAGCGGGCGGCGGACGGGGGGCGACCACCCTGCGGATGCCAGGTTGACGACGGTGGCGTCACCGGCGACCGTGACCGCCATGGGGAACGAACGCCGACTGCTCGCTCTCGTCATCTGCCTGGTCCTGGGCGGCGGGCTGACCGCCGCGGTGCTGGGGGCCTCGCGAGCGGCCGGTCCCCACCGGGGGCCGGCGGCCGGCCGCCCCGTGCCGTCCGATTACATGGACATACGTGACGTTCCACGCGCCGCGGCCGCCACTCCCGGCCCGGGGGCCGACGGCTCACCCGGCTCGGTGGTGGTGGACTGCGGCCGGGGCGAGCAGGGCCACTACAACGAGGACAACCTGGTGGTCTCCCCGGGCCTGCGGGCCGGCGCCCACCACACGCACGCGTACGTGGGGAACCTGTCCACGGACGCGATGTCGACGGACGCCTCCCTGGACGCGGCCGCCACGAGCTGTACGGGCGGCGACCGGTCGACGTACTACTGGCCCGTCCTGCGCCGCCTCGACCGGCCGGGCACGCGCCCGCACGAGCGCGCGGCGGGCCACGGGAACGCGGGCGAGATCCTGCCGGAGGCCTCGGTCCTGGTGGAGTTCCGCGGCAGCCCGGTGAGCAAGGTGGTGGCGATGCCGCGCTTCCTGCGCGGGATGACGGGCGACGCCGTCGGGTACACGGCGGACAGCGACGCCGACGTCCGGGCCCGCTGGGGCTGTTCCGGCTCCCCGGACCGGTCCACCACCCGCTACCCGCGCTGCCCCGCAGGGGACCGCGTCACCCGCACCCTGGTCTTCCCCAGCTGCTGGAACGGCCTGGACACCGCCAGCGCCGGGCACCGCTCGCACCTGCGGTTCCCCGCCGCGAACGGCGTCTGCCCGCCGGACACCTTCCCCGTGCCCGAACTACGCGTCTCCCTCGCCTACGAGGTCCCCGCAGGGGTGCCCGTGGCGCTCGACTCCTTCCCCGAGCAGCGGCACAGTCCGAAGACCGACCACGCCATGTTCGTGAACGCGATGACCGACCGGCAGATGGCCGCGGTCGTCGACTGCCTCAACGAGGGCCGCTCCTGCCGGAACTGAGTGACGCGGGTCACGTGAACCGGGTGCGCTCCCCCGGCGTGTTCCGACCGCACCAGGTAAGCGAGGAAGACGGAGAGGGTGAGATGGCCGGACCACTGTGGCCCCGCGCTCGGCGGGGCTCGACCGATGAGGCACTGATCAAGTCGGTGTACGAGGAGCACGGTCACGCCCTGCTCGCGTACGCCACCCGGCTGACCGGGGACCGGGCCGCCGCCGAGGACGTCGTCCAGGAGACGCTCATCCGGGCGTGGCGGCACTCCGAGGTCCTGGTCAACGGAAAGGGTTCGGTACGCGGCTGGCTGCTCACCGTGGCCCGCAACATCATCACCGACCGCTACCGGGCCAAGGCCGCCCGGCCGCCGGAGGTTTCCGGCGCCTCGGCCACTCCCCCGGTGGAGGCGGACCACGCCGACTCCGTGGTGGACAGCATGACGGTCCTGGGGGCCCTCGACCAGCTGTCGCCGGAACACCGGGACGTCCTGAAGGAGTTGTACTACCGACAGCTCAGCGTGGCGGAGGCGGCCGACAGCCTCGGCATTCCGGCGGGTACCGTCAAATCGCGTTCGCACTACGCGCTCAAGGCCCTGCGCGACGTCTTCCAGAACGACGGTCCCAAGGACAGCAGCTCCAGACAAGGCAAACGATCGGGCAGGCCGCCCCAGCAGCCCGCCGGACTGCGTGAGGTGGTGGCATGAACCTGCAGCGGCACGAGGAGGAACTGCTCGGCCCGTACGTGCTCGGCGTCCTGGACGCGGAGGAGGTCCGCCGGGTCGAGGAACACATGAGCGGATGCGTGCGGTGCCGCGAGGAGGTGGCCGCGTTGCGCGAGATGGAAGCGGCCCTGGGTGAGGTGCCCGGGGAGGCGTTCCTCGACGGGCCGCCACAGGGCGGCGACCTGCTGCTCCAGCGCACCCTGCGGCAGATGCGCGGTGAGCGGGCCGGTGTCCGGCGCCGGCGGGCCGGGCTCGCGGGACTGGCCGTGGCGGCCTCGCTGGCGGCCGTGTTCTGGGCCGGTACGCAGCTGGGCACGGGCGATCCGGGATCCGTGGCCCTGCCGCTGCCCCCGTCCCCGACCGCTTCCGCGGTCCCCTCCCAGCCCGTGCCCGGGACCCGGGTGCTGTCCGCGACCGATCAGACCACGGGCGCGCGGATGACCGTACGGATGACACCCGCGACGAAGTGGGTGCGGCTGCACGCGGCGGTCACGGGAGTGCCGCCGGGCGAGCGGTGCAGGCTGGTCGTGGTCTCCGAGGACGGTACGCGCACGACCGCCGGGGGCTGGGTCGTGGGCGGGCAGGAGAACGGCGAGGGCAAGGGCGCGTCGCTGGACGGTTCGGCCGCCGTGGACCCCGCAGACGTCAAGGCGATCCTGGTCGAGAACGAGGCGGGCCGGGCGTTCGTGTCCGTACCGGCCTGAGCGGAAACGACCGGCACTACCGGCACCACCGGCACCACCGGCACGTGACGGAGCCCGGGAGCATATCCAGCTCCCGGGCTCCTGTTTGCCACCCAATTGCGCACACCGGCACGTTTAAGAGTCGCGGATCATTCTTAGATCGACGTGTTCTACCTTTGAACTACCGCGCCATGAGGAGAGGCGCAGAAGGGACTTGAACCCCTATCCATCGATGGTCGTCCACGCTCGGTCGATCCGGTGTTCGGCGGCGAATACTGAGACTGGAGCGAGAATCTGAGATTGACGGGGCCGCCTCTACCAGGCTTGGGCCACCCCGGCTCGTAGGGCCGGGGGAGGGATTCGAACCCCCAACTGACACCCCTGTTCAGCTTCGACATTCAGTTTCAGCTTGCGCTCTCGCGCACCCTCCGCAGACATACGGAGGGCGATCTCGGGGCTACCTGAACAGGTAGCCGAACACCGCGTCGCCGACCCGCTGGTCGGTGACCTCGGCGCTGTTGGCCTCCTCGCGGGCGAACTTGACGGCCTGCTGGAGCTTCTCCACGCGGTCGAGCAGCTCGTTCACCCGGCGGGCCGGGAGCGCGCCGGAGAACTTCACGGTCGTCCAGTACCCGACCGGGACGTCCTCGTAGTAGACCTCGACCTGCGCCGGGTGCTTCTCGGTGGCCTCGGCCTTGACGTGGTTGCGCGGCACCTTCTTGGTGCGGATCGTGCGCACCGGGTCCGTCTTCCAGGAGTCCGTGGACGGGTCCAGGTTCCAGGACTCGGAGGCGTCCAGCACCGGCAGCTTCCGCACGAAGGTGTGCAGGTCCGTGAGCTGCTTCTCGAGGAAGAGCAGGTACGGCACGGGCACCTGCGCCAGCAGGACCGTTCCGTCCACGACCACGTCGGCGGCCGCGGTGCGGTTCGCCCAGTCCTTGGTCGCCGTCACGTCGAACAGTCGCGTCAGCGTCCCCGCCGTCGCCCGCAGCACGTCCTCCGCCTTGACCTGAACCCGCGTGGACTCGGGCGGCAGCTGCTCGCCCTCCTCGTCCTTCGGCTGGTAGGTCCGGGAGATGCCGGCCAGCAGGGCGGGCTTCTGGACGTCGTGGTGAGCCTGGGTGAGCTCCTGGAGGGACTTGGACTTGACGCCCTTTTCCACTGCGATGATCTGATTCAGCTTCGGCACGCGATCAACCTAGCAGCCGCTTGTCCGATCATTCACCCGGGTTTCCCCTGCCCGCGGCGGCAGTTGCCCGCGCTCCGGAACCACGCGCCGCGCCTGGTCGTCCCGACAAGGAAGCGCACACGCGGACCGATCATCACATTGCGGTCCATGACATCCTGTGACGTCACAACTCGCCGGACGGTATCGGCGGACGTCCGGGGAATATGGGGAAGGTCGATGAGGCTCTGCTTCCTGGTGGAGGAGCACTACCGCCACGACGGCATGCCGAACGAGGTGATCGGGCAATTGACCGCGTGGGGGCACCAGGTGGACGTGGTGCGCCCGGGCGGCTCGCTGCTGCGCATGACCGAGGCCGTCGACTCGGGTGCGCACGACGCCTGGGTGCTCAAGACGGTCTCCGGCGGCCCGGGGCTGACCTTGCTCGAAGCCGCGGCCGCCGCCGGGATGACCACCGTCAACGACGCCCGGTCGATCCGGGGCGTACGGGACAAGGCGCTGGCCGCCGCCATCGGGCGCGACCGGGGGCTACCGGTGCCGCCCACGTACGCGGTGGCCTGCCCCGAGCTGCTCATGGAGATACCGGTTGCCCAGTACCCGCTCGTCGTCAAGCCCGCCGACGGCAGCTCCGGGCGGGCCGTGCACCTGGTGTCCTCGCCCGAGCGGCTGGAGTCCATGCTCCCGGTGCTCGCGGGCGAGGGCATGCTCATCGCCCAGCCGTACGTGCCGAACCCGGGCACGGACCTCAAGGTGTACGGGGTCGGCGGGGAGCTGTTCGCGACCGAGCGCTGTTCCCCGCTGCACCCGGACCCCTCGGTGCGGGAGCGCCGCGTGCCGCTGTCGGCCGAGGTGGCGGCGATCGCCGCCCAGGTGGGGGCGGTCTACGGGCTGGACCTGTACGGGGTGGACGTGCTGCTCGGCCCGGACGGGCCGGTGGTCGTCGACGTGAACGACTTCCCGAGCTTCCGTCAGGTGCCGGACGCGGCGGCGCGGGTGGCCCGCGCGGTGCTGGGACTGGCGCGGGCGGGCGGCGCCCCGGCGCGGGCGCAGGCGCCCCTGCCGCGGCCGTACGCGCTGCCCCTCTCCCTTCCGGTGCAGGTCCCGGTGGCGGCGGTCGACGGCGCATGAGGATCGGCCTGATCACCCCCGAGCCCGGGCACCCGCTGCTGGCGGACACCGCCGCGCTGCTGGCTCCGGAGCATGCCGTCGAAGCGCTCGACCCGGTCGCGCTCGGGGACGCGCCGCTGCCACTGGCCGATGTGTACCTGCTGAAGTCGCGGACGCCGCACGCGCTGGGCCTCGCACGGTCCCTGGAGGGGCGGGGAGCGGTCGTGGTGAACTCGGCAGCCGCCACCTCGCTGTGCCAGGACCGGACGAAGATGGCGGAGCTCGCCCTGCGGGCCGGGCTGCCCTTCGCCGCCACCCGTACCGTCGCCTCCCTCTCGGCGTGGGCGTCCGCTGCCCGGCTTCCCGGCCCCGTGGTGGTCAAGAGCCGGCGCAGCCGCCGGGGCGATCTCGTCGCCCGCGCCGACGACGCCGTGGCGCTGCGGGAGTTGGCGCGGGCGTGGCCGCGGGAGCCGGTCGTGGTGCAGGACTACGCGCCCAACAGCGGCTGGGACCACAAGCTGTGGGCCATCGGGGACCAGGTCTTCTCGGCGCTGCGCCGTTCCGAGCTCTCGCCCGGCGGACGGGGCCCCAACCAGCCGCTGGCCCTGGGAGAACTGCCCGCCGGATGGGCCGATCTGGTGCGCGAGGTGGGCGCGGTGTTCGCGCTGGACGTCTACGGCGTGGACATCATCGACACCGGCGGGGGGACGCCGCTGATCGTGGACGTCAACGCCTTCCCCGGCATCCGCGGCCAGGCCGGCGCCCCGCAGGCCCTGGCAGCGCTGGCGCTGCACCGGGCCGCCGGACGGACCCGCGCCACGGGCTAGGACGCGTGCCATTCCGGTGGCCGTCGGCGCCTGCCGAGGGCGGCCGGGGGTGTCGTGGCGGCGGCGGGCGGGGGGATGGTCGAGGATCGGGCGCATGGGCGTCGTCCTGCCGGTCCTCTTCGCGCTGTTCGCGGCGCTCTCAAACGCGTTCGCCACCGTGCTCCAGCGGCGGGCCGCGCTGACCGTGCCGCAGAGCGACGGCTTCCGCTTCGGTCTGGTCCTCGACCTGCTGCGGCGGCCGGTGTGGATCGGCGGGATCCTCGCGATGATCGCGGCCGGGGTCGGCCAGGCCCTGGCTCTGGCCACCGGCGCACTGGCCCTCGTACAGCCCCTGTTCGTCATGGAGCTGCCGCTCGCGCTGCTGATCGCCTCGCTGATGGCGCGGCAGCCGCTGCGGGGGTCGTTGTGGCTGTCCGTGGGGGTGCTGGTGGCCGGGCTCGGAATCGCGATGGCCGCCGCCTCGCCCGAGGGGAACCGGACGGACGTGCCCCTGGACCGGTGGATCCTCGCCCTGGTGGCGTGCGCGGTCGCCGTCGCCGCCCTGACGGTGGCCGGACTGCGCCGCCCGCCCGGCCGCCCGCGGGCCGGCTGCCTCGGCGCCGCCACCGCCGTCTGCTACGCGCTCACCGCCGCCCTGATGAAGTCCGCGGTGCACGTCCTCGATGACGGCGGCATCGGCGCGTTCCTGACCACCTGGGAGACGTACGCCTTCGGCGCGAGCGGCATCTGCGCCGTGTTGCTCCTGGAGCACGCGATGCAGGGCGGCCCGCTGGTCGCCTCGCAGCCCGCGCTGACCCTCGGCGACGCGAGCGTCAGCGTCGCGCTGGGCGTGCTCCTGTACGAGGAACACCTGCGGTCGGGCTGGTGGTTGCTGCCCCAGTTGCTGGGCGTGGCCCTGATCTGCGCGGGGGTACTGGCCCTCGCCCGCGCGGAGGACGGCACGCCGTGACCGGGTAGCGCGCCCGCCAGCGGAGCGGCCGTCCAACTGCTCTACGACCCGGATTTGCTTATCCCGGAATCAGGTGTTCGGCCTGTGGTGTCGGGTCGCGCCAGGAGAGGGTGTTCTCACCGGTGAGGCGGCGGGCCGTTGCCCTGCCGCCTTGCAGCCGCGGCCCGCGATGTATCCGGAGAGGCTCGACATGCCGGTCCCGCGCCCCGCCGGACGGTCGGGCCAGGACCGGCCGGGCCCCGTGGAGCCGCCCCGTCGAGGCCGGCCCCGCGCTCCCCAGCGAAGCCCAAGCACGAGACGGAGGCGAAGCGCGCCCGAGTAGCCGCACGCCCACAATGCGCTCCCTGGTCGATGCTTGGCATGCGCAGTCTGAGCCGTTGACGCCTCACCGGTGCAGTCCGGGGAGCCGTTGACAGCGTCGTTCGAGAGCTGCTCCAGGATCAGGCGTCCACCCCCGAGAACGGGGACCGGAGAGCCCGCTCGACACGCTTTTTGCGTGCTGCGCGGCGGGCGAGGACGAGCCGGGGCATATCCGGGTGAGCCGACGGTACCGTCGCCTGAGCCGACTACGGCGCCCGAGTCCCCAGTGATTCAAGCACCCTGCGAGGGTGCCGGCGAACGCGTGCACTGGCTCCCGGGCCTCGCCTCCATGCCTTTCGCGCCACTGAGCGACTGGCGCGACTGAGAGGATCAGGAGAGGTGGAGCCGGTTGGGGCATCATGTTGACATGGCAACGTTCAACCAGAGCAACCAGACGGTGCACGGGAACCAGTACATGGGCGACACGGTCAACGTCACCCACGGGGACCGCAGCTCCATTGACGCCCGGACGGTGGCGAGGGAGTTCGACCGGGCACTGTCCGCGGTGCGGGAGCTGGATGTTCCCGCCGCCACCCGCGAGGAGGTGACCGCCCAGCTGACCGCGGCTCGCACCGAGTTGGAGGCCGGAGAGACCGGCGCGGCGCAGGGCCGCCTGGCCATGCTCCTGAACACGGGTGGCTCGGTGGCGGCGATCGTGAACGGCTTCGCCAGCGGCGTGGGGGTGTTCCTCGGTGGGTGACCCATACCGGGGAACCAACTTCAACCAGCAGGGCCAGCAGGTCAACGGCCCCCAGTATAACGCCGATCGGATCGAGATCACTGAATCGGCCTCTCCGGACGCAGTCGCCGAAGGTCTACGGCGATACCACGCGCCCCCGCCCGTTCAAGGGATGGGGTCCGCGCAGATCAGGCGTCAGCGGGAAGAGGACGACCTCAAGCTCTACGGCTACCGGTACTACACGCGGGACCGGGAAAGGTGGCTGCTGACTCTGCCTTCCGGGGAGAGGTGGAACGAGCGGCGGCGCGAGAGCCGGCGCATCATGTCGGGAGCGGCATATCGTCACCATCGGCGAATCCTGCGAGCCGGAAACCTACCCCCCGATGCGAGCCCTGCCGACCCGCGATACGTACAGGTGAAGAGGGAAGTCGAGAACAAGCAGGACAAAGCCGAGCGGGTCTACTCGATCGGAATCGTCATCGTGCTGCTCGCGCTCATTCCGTTCTGCGTCATGGATGGTGCCACCTGGCTCGCCGTCATCCTCGGGCTGGCCGTCATGGGCATCGTGGTGTCCGGCTACCGCAAACGGCGGGTCTTGTGAGCGGCGAGGTCCGTCTTGGGCAGGCCGGAGTGGTGCTTGGCCTGCCGTTTCACCCTCCCAGGGCGAGGTTGTGCGTGGTGGCGACGGCCTGGACGGCGTGGTGGAGGCCGTCGCCCTTCTGGCGGCAGTCGCGCAGGATCTTCCAGTTCTTCATGCGGGCGAAGGTGTGCTCGACGCGGGGCCTGACCCGGCGGTGTTCGGCGTTGTCCTCTTCCTGACCGCGCAGGAGGGGCCGTCCGGCCCTTCTGCGGTGCGGGACGTTCAGACCAGTGCCCAAGGTAGGCACCGTCCGCGATGACCGTCGTCCCGGCCGCCGCGGCTGGCAGGTCCGACTCACGCCAGACGTGGGCATCGGCCTTGTTCCCGGGCGCCGGCCGGTCCGAGGCGACGACCAGGCGCGTGTCAGCGTCGATGATGACCTGCACGTTTGCCGAGAAGCGGTAGGTACGGCTGGAGGCACCGACAGTGCGGTCGCGGACCGGGACCAGGGTTCCATCCACGATCCAGAACCGCTCGACATCGACATCGACATTGGCGACGGGGCCGCGGCGCCAGCACCAACGCCAGCAACGGGCGAAGACGCTGGGTGACTCGGCAGACGGTGGCCGAGGAGATCCCGAACAGCGGGGCGAGCTGCCGCATGGTGAGGTTCGTGCGGTAGTACACCGCCACGAGCAGGACCCGGTCGGCCAGCGGCAGACACCACGGCCGACCACCGCCCGGACCATTCCCACCCCGTTCACGGACCACTTCACCAGCTTGGCGAACCGATCGATCCGCAAGCTGTGAACGTCTCCGCCATACCGGCTCAGCCCGTAACACCCCACCCATACAGGCAAGATGCCCCGCACCGCGCCTTCTCAAGAAGGGGTGAAAGTCGGGCTCAGGACGCGTCGCGGTCTGCTGCGGCGGCCCAGCGACGGACGTGCAGGTCGGGGTGGGCTCGGGCGGATTCGATTGTTCCTTCAAGCAGTTCGCGCAGATGTGACGGGTATGCCGCGCGGGAGGTGGGCGGGCCCAGCAAGGCACGGTGGCGCATCTGCAGCTCGGTGGCCTCGGCGAACGCCCGCATCGAGGCATCCAGCCACGCGTCGGCGACGATCTGCACGAATACGACGCTGGCAAGCTCGGCGAGAACGACGGGGTCCTCATCATCGACGACACCGGATTCATCACGAAGGCCGTCACCTCTGCCGGGGTTTAGCGCCAGTTAGTACGTGTGACGCTGACGTGGGGCCCTGCCGAGCCGTACGGCAGGACCTCACCGTTCTCAGCGCAGGATCTCGAGCCGCACCCGCTCGTCCGGCGTCGCGATGTCCCAGAAGCGGGCGATGCCCCGCGCGTTGCGGTAGACGCCCGTACCGCCGGTGATGGCCATGTCGAGGGAGGCCGCTCCCTTCGTCCACAGCGACTGCATCGTCAGGGAACCCTGCTCGACCTCCATCGTGATCAGGCACTGCGAGGTCAGTTCCTCGCCCCTCAGGTGAATGACCTGGCAGTGTCCGCCCCCGCGTCCGACGCTCTGACCGTCCTTGACGGCGGTGCCGGAGTACACGTCCATGTCGCCCAGGCTCGGCCCCGCGAGGCCGAGATCGGCAGCCGTGTACTGGTCGTTCTGAACCTTGAGTTCGATGACCTCGAGCTTCTTCGGAGTCTCGGCGCCTGCGCCTTCGGCTGCCCACACCCCGACCGCGACCGCGGCGAGCGATGCCGCGGCGAACCTCAGCCCCCTGGTGGCCATGTTGATGCTCCTCACATCTCGCCGGGCTCCGCGTCGCCGACGACGGCCGAGGTGCCGTAGGGGTTGCCCGACTTCAACTGGATCGGGTCGGCGGTGAAAGCCGAGTACGCCTTGTCCGCGAGCTTGCCCGCGAACCACAGGGGCCCGGTGGTGTCGATGAACTGCCGCAACTGGGCGGCGGGGTTGCCGAAGCGGGTCGGGGTGCCGAACAGCACCGCGTCCGCCCACTCCAGGTCGCCGTGCCCGGCCTCGGTGACCTCGGCGGTGTCCCGGCGATGCCGGGCCCAGGCCGGATGGGCGTCGATCGCCTCGGGTGGGGCGGTCTCGGCCACCTTGTGGAGCCGGACGTACGCCCCGGCCTTCTCGGCACCCTCGACGGCGGCTCGCGCCATGGCGTGCACATGGCCGCTGGTGCTGTCATAGATGACTGCGACGTTCACGGGCTCCATGCCGGTCTACCTACGTCTGCTTCCGTCGCGTTCCGTTGCCGGGTACGACGAGATGGCCCGGCGGAATGTGAGGTGGGGCCGCCGACCTCACATTCCGGGGCGCTGCCGCGTCATAGCGGTGAAGGAAGATCCGACCGAGGGAGCCTCAGGACCATGACGCCCCGTTCGACCGCGCCGCAGGACGGCCAACTCGACCCGACGGCGGGCGCGCTCACGGCCGAGCGCCGCCGGCTGATCAACCTCGCGTACCGGATGCTGGGCTCCCTGGCCGAGGCCGAGGACGTCGCGCAGGAGACGTACGCCCGCTGGTACGCGATGCCCCCGCGGCAGAGGGAGGCGGTGGCGTCCCCCGGGGGATGGCTGACCAAGGTCGCCGGCCGTATCTGCCTCGACGAGCTGCGCTCGGCCAGGACGCGGCGGGAGCGTTACGTGGGCGAATGGGTGCCCGAGCCGCTGCCCGCGCGCACCGAGTGGCCCGCCGACGCGACGGACGACAACACGGCCGATCCGGCCGATCGGGTCACGCTCGACGAGTCGGTCAGTATGGCCTTCCTCGTCGTTCTGGAGGCGATGACCCCGGCGGAGCGCGTGGCGTTCGTGCTCCACGACGTCTTCCGCTATCCATTCTCCGAGGTGGCCGACATCGTCGGCCGCACCCCGGCGGCCTGCCGCCAGCTGGCGACCTCGGCCCGCCGCCGCATCGACGCCTCGCGAGCGCCCCTGTCGCCGACGGCCCAGCGGACAGGTGTCGTCTGGGAGTTCAGGCTGGCGTGGCAGGCCAAGGACATCAGCGCCCTCATCGGTCTGCTCGATCCCGACGCCACCGCCGTCGGGGACGGCGGTGGACTCGTCACGGCGCTGCTCCACCCGATCGCGGGCGCCGAGCAGATCGCCCGCTTCTTCGCCGACCGGACCCTCCCGGGTCGGCTCGCGGTCCGGGAGTGCACGGTCAACGGGCAACCCGGGCTGGTGGCCCACCTGGACGGCGTCGTCCTGTCGGTGTACGCGTTCGACATCGCGGACGGCCGGATCCGGCGGATCTGGGCCGTGCTCAACCCCGAGAAGCTCCGGCCGTGGAAGCGGGGATGATCTTCGCCGCAGGCCTCAGCTCCCGCGGCGGTGGAGCAGGGCGCCGACAACGGCGTGCACGACTCCGCGGCAGCAGGAACATGCTGCGCTCACCGGCGGCGCGGGGCCAGGTCCTGCCTAGTGCTGTGACCGGAAAGGTTCACCGGGTCACAGCACTAGGCGGCCCTGTACGGCCCGGCGGCGTCTATTCCTCCCCGCCGGGCGCAGGTTCCGGGAGGTTGTGCATGGGCACCCTGATCCGCCTGGAGGTCGCCCCCCGGCGCTGCGCAGGGCGGTCCGCGCCTTTTGGGCGCTCTGGTGGCGGCTGGCCCGTCCGGAGGTGGCCAGTGCGGTCATCGACGCCAAGCCGAAGACCAGCCCGCACCGCCTGCTGTGGAATCTGCCGATCATGGTGTCGCTGGGCCCGCAGAGCCCGGCCACCGAGCCGGGCCAGGCCTTCGACCGGGACACCGAGCCGGTCCCGGGGCAGCCCGGGTTACGGCGAATGGACCAGGTCGGCACCAGCTCAAGGAGCTCGAAGAGGTCTGGGGCGCCGCCGGCGCCCGGAACAACGTCGGCGAGGCGCGCTCCCGGCGCGTGGCGGCCCCGTTTTCACCGCGACGGCATGGCAGTCGGCCCCGCCAAGTCCCCGAGCTCGCCCCTCCAGCGCGGCCGCGGCTCAGGCACGTCCCGCCGAGGGCGGCGCTGGGGCCGCCGGCCACCCGCTGGGCCACTTCCCGTCGCCTCCGCCGTCAACCCGCGCGCCGCGGGTTCCTGAGCTGGTCGCGGGCAGGGGTCCGGGGCCGGCACGGTCGCGCGGCAGCGGATCAGTGGGCCGGGGCGCCCCGCAGGCCACCCCGCGCGATGACGTCGGCGTACCAGCGGGCGCTGTCCTTGGGCGTACGGCGCTGGGAGGCGAAGTCCACGTGGACGATCCCGAAGCGCTTGCCGTAGCCGTACGCCCACTCGAAGTTGTCCAGCAGCGACCAGAGGAAGTAGCCGCGGACGTCCGCTCCGGCCGCGAGCGCCCGGTGCACAGCGGTCAGGTGCGCGTGCAGGTAGGCGACCCGCTCGGGGTCGTGGACATCGCCGGACGGATCGGCGTAATCGTCATACGCCGCGCCGTTCTCCGTGATCGCCAGCGGTACGTTCGGGAGCTCGTCGCGCAGCCGGGTCAGCAGCTCGTACAGGCCGTCGGCGTCCACCGGCCAGTCCATGGCGGTACGCGGACCGGGCGCGGGCGGAAAGCGCACATGGCGCTCGGCGCCCGGCCAGGGCGACGGGCCCTCGTGCGTACCGGCCGCGACCACCATGGGCGCGTAGTAGTTGATGCCCAGCGAGTCGATCGGCGTGGCCGTCACGCCGAGGTCGCCGTCCCGGACGAAGGACCAGTCCGTCAGCGCCGCCGTGTCCGCCACGAGGTCGTCGGGCAGCCGGCCGTGGAAGACCGGGTCCAGGAAGATCCTGTTGCCCAGGGCGTCGATCCGCCGCGCCGCGTCCTGGTCCGCCTCCGCGTCCGTCAGCGCGCGCACCGCGTGGAGGTTCAGCGTCAGTGAGATCTCAGCGGCGGGGAGGGCCGCCCGCAGCACTTGGGCGGCGCACCCGTGCCCGACGTTCAGGTGGTGGGCGGCCCGCAGGGACGCGACGGGGTCCGTGCGCCCCGGAGCGTGCACGCCGGAGGCGTAGCCGAGGAACGCGGCGCACCACGGCTCGTTCAGCGTGCTCCAGGTGGCGATCCGCTCACCCAGGGCCCGGGCCACGATGCCGGCGTACTCGGCGAACCGCTCGGCCGTGTCCCTGTTCGCCCAGCCGCCGGCGTCCTCCAGCTCCTGCGGGAGGTCCCAGTGGTAGAGCGTGGCGACCGGGCGGATGCCGGCGTTCAGCAGCTCGTCGACGAGCCGCCGGTAGAAGTCCAGGCCCCGTTCGTTGGCCGGGCCGCTTCCCGTCGGCCGTACGCGCGGCCAGGCGACCGAAAACCGGTAGTCGGTGACGCCGAGGTCCTTCATCAGGGCGACGTCCTCGGGCATCCGGTGGTAGTGGTCGACGGCGATATCACCGGTGTCGCCGTTGCGTACCTTGCCGGGCGTGCGGCTGAAGGTGTCCCATACGGACGGCGTGCGGCCGTCTTGGGCCGCCGCACCCTCGATCTGGTATGCGGCGGTCGCCGTGCCCCAGCGGAATCCGGCCGGGAAGGCGAGATCCGCCGTCGGGTGACGGCGTGCGTCAACAGCGGTCATGAGAAGGGGACTCCCAACAGGCGAAGGGTGAAAGGATGGAGGGAACCTGGCGCGGCGGGCAACGGGCGGCTCGGGGGGCGGACCGCTTGGAGGGGCGGACCGCTTGGAGGGGCGGACCGCCCGGAGGGGCGGCTCGCAGATCGGACGGCTCGCGGGCGGGCGGCCCGAGGTCAGCCCTTGACCGCGCCCTGCATGATGCCGCCGACGATCTGGCGGCCGAGCAGGCCGAAGACCAGCAGCACGGGCAGCGTGCCCAGCAGGGTGCCCGCCATGATCACCGACTGGTCGTGGACATAGCCGCCGCCGAGCTGGCGCAGTGCGACCTGCACGGTCGGGTTCTGCGAGGACAGCGCGACGATCGGCCAGAAGAAGTCGTTCCAGGCGGCCATGAACGTCAGCAGGCCCAGGACGGCCATCCCGGGGCGGGCGACAGGGATGACGATCGACCAGAAGATCCGCGCGGTGGACGCCCCGTCCACGCGGGCCGCTTCGATCAGTTCGTCCGGCAGGGCCTGCACCAGGAACTGCCGCATGAAGAACACCCCGAACGCGGACACCAGCCCGGGCAGGATGACGGACTGGAGCTGATTGACCCACTCCAGCTTCGCGATCAGCATGAAGAGCGGGATCACGCCGAGCTGCGGCGGAATCATCATGGTGGCGACCGTGACGGTCAGCAGCGCTCCCCGGCCCCGGAAGCGCAGCTTGGCGAACGCGAAGCCGGCGAGGGTGGAGCACAGAACCGTGCCGACCGTGATGGAGCCCGACACGATCAGCGAGTTGAGGAGGGCTGTGCCGATGTCGGCCTCCTCCAGTACCGCCTCGAAGTTGCGCATCAGGTGCGGCCCGGGCAGCAGCGACGGCGGCACCTTGGCCAGATCGGCGTTGGAGCGGCTGGCGGCGACGATCGTCCAGTAGAAGGGGAACGCCGAGATGAGCACGGCGATCGTCAGGACCGCGTACGCGAGTGGGCC
Organism: Streptomyces sp. NPDC028910; assembly: GCF_055564955.1. Taxonomy (NCBI): domain Bacteria; kingdom Bacillati; phylum Actinomycetota; class Actinomycetes; order Kitasatosporales; family Streptomycetaceae; genus Streptomyces; species Streptomyces sp. NPDC028910. Next base: position 113,847 of record NZ_JBVHVF010000009.1, read on the forward strand.
GCCGTGCGTGGTGCGCCCGGCGCGCGACCTCTTGCGACGTACGGGCGCGGGGGCGGGTGTGGTGGTGGAGGGCTCGGACGGTGGGGCGGCGAGCGCGGTCATCGGCCGGCCTCCTTGCGGGAACGGCGGCGCGCGACGAGGGCGTTGACCCCGACCGTCACCACAATGAGCAGGAACATCACCCAGGCGATGGCGGCGGCCCGGCCCAGGTGGAAGAAGCCCCAGCCCTGCTCGTACAGGTAGAGGCCGAGGGTCTGGTACTGGTGCGAAATGCCGCCGGAAGCCGAGCCTTCGAAGAGCAGCGGCTCACCGAAGAGCTGGGTGGCGCCGATCGTCGAGACGACGACGGTGAAGACGATCGTGGGGCGCAGGCCCGGCAGGGTGACGTGGAGGAACTGCCGCCACCGCGAGGCTCCGTCCATCTCCGCCGCCTCGTACAGCTCGCTCGGGATGGACTGCATGCCGGCGAGGTAGATCAGCGCGTTGTAGCCGGTCCAGCGCCATATCACGATGGTGGAGACGGCGATCTGCGAGGCGACCGTGCCGGTCTGCCAGTCCACCGGCCCGAACCCGACCAGTCCCAGTACGTAGTTGACGAGGCCGAAGTCACGGCCGAAGAGCTGCGCGAACACCAAGGTCGCGGCGGCGACGGACGTCGCGTACGGCAGCAGCATCGCCGTGCGGAAGAAGGTCCGCCCGCGCAGCCGGTAGTTGAGCAGGTGGGCCAGGCCGAGAGCCATCGCCAGCTGCGGGACGGTGGAGAGCACCCCGATGGTGAAGGTGTTGCGCAGTGAGATCCAGAAGAACTGGTCGGTGAAGAGGGCGGTGTAGTTGGCGAGCCCCCGCCACTGCATGTCGCCGGGGGTCTGGAGCTCCACCCGGTAGAGCGAGACGAAAGCCGTGTAGATCAGCGGGAAGAGGCCGAAGGCGGCGAAGAGGGTGAAGAAGGGGGCGATGTACGCGTACGGCGAGACGATGCGCCACGTGCGACGTGCCGCGGAGGGCCGGGCCGGAGCGGGCGGCCGGGGCGCGGGGGCTTCGGCCGGAGCGGTGAGGGTCACGGTGCGGCCCTTCGGGAATCGGTACGGATGCGGTGGGGGCCTAGTGCTGTGGCCGGAAAGGTTTGCCGGGTCGCGGCGTCCGGTGCGGTGCGTCGCAAGGCGGAGGACCGCGGCTCGTACTGGACGTACTTGCGCGGTCCGACAACGCCGCGAGGTGCCGTGCCGGGGGCCGTGACCCGGTGAACCTTTCCGGTCACAGCACTAGGCGGCGCGGGAGGGGGCGGCGTCAGCCGATGACGTTCTCGACGCCCTTCTTCGCGTTCGCCCACGCCTTGTCCGCGTCGACGCCCTTGCGTTCGACCTCGCTCAGCGCGTTGGTGATCTGGTCTGCGACGTTCTTGTCGTGGACTCCGAGGATCTGCACGGGGGCGGCTTTCGCGGCCTCACCGAAGATCCGTCCGATCGGGGCGTTGGAGAAGTAGGGGTCCGTGGCATCGGCGACGGCGGCGATCGCGCCCGTCGAGGAGGGGAAGTTGCCCTGCTTGCGGAAGAGCTTGGCCTGCTGCTCGGGGGCGGTGAGCCACTGGATGAGCTCGTACGCCTCCTTCTTGTGCTTGGCCGCGCGCGGGACGCTCAGGTACGACCCGCCCCAGTTGCCCGCGCCACCGGGCAGCTTGGCGATGTCCCACTTGCCGTTGCCCGACTCACCGGCCTGGCCCTTGATGTAGCCGAGCATCCAGGCGGGGCACGGGAGGGTGGCGAAGGAGCCGGCGGCGAAGGCCTGGTTCCACTGCGGGGACCACTGGTCCAGCTTGGCGCTCAATCCGGCCGCGGCGGCCTCGGTGGAGGTGTTCCAGGCGGTCTTGACGGCAGGGTTGGTCTCGTAGACCAGCTTGCCGGAGGCGTCGTAGTAGCGCTCCTTCTCCTGCCCGGTCATGACCGCGTAGAGACTGCCGACGCTGTCCAGCCAGGCGCCGCCGGCCGGGGCCTTGGCCTTGTACTCCTTGCCGAGCGCCAGATAGCCCTCCCACGTGGACCACTTCGCGGCCAGTGTCTCGCGGTCGGTGGGCAGCCCGGCCTGTTCGAGGAGATCGGTGCGGTAGCACATGGCCTCGGGTCCGACGTCGGTGCCGAGGCCGAGCACCTGGCCGTCCTGGGTGATCGCCGCTGACCACTTCGCCTCGGCGAACTGGTCCTTGAGGCCGTCGGCGCCGTACTTCTTCAAGTCCTCGAACTTGTCCGCCTGCTGCTGGGTGACCGAGGCGATCCGGCCGACCTCTATGGCCTGGATGTCGGCGAGCCCGCCGCCGCCCGCGAGCCGGGTCTGCAGCGACTTCCAGTAGTCCTGCTCGTCCTCGGTGTCCGACTGCTTGATGGTGATCCCGGGGTGGAGCTTCTCGTACTCGGCGTAGAGTCCGGCCTCTTCGTAGCCGAACGAGCCGAAGAGGTCGACGGTGAGGGTGAGCTTGCCGCCCGCGCCGTCCGACGCACCGTCCGATGTACCGTCCGATGTACCGGATCCGCAGGCGACGAGCAGGGCGCCGGTGAGCGTGACGGCACCGAGTCGGACGGCGGCGCTCGTGGCGGCACGGGGGAGGGACATGGGGAAGTCTCCTTGGCTTCGAGAAGCGCTTGAGAGCGCTCTCAGCAGTGTGCCTGGAGCGTGCCCCCACCGCGCCTCTCCCGTCAAGACCCGAACACACATCGACGTGACTCTTCGATCAACTCCCCCGCGATGCAGCTCTATTGACAGACATGTTTCAAGAGTTTTACGTTCCAGGGCACGTGAGAGCGCTCTCTCCGACTCTCTCCACCGCCGTCCTCCCCCGAGGTGCCGCCATGTCAGCCCCCCGCACAGGCCCGCCCTCCCGCTCGCGTCCCCTCCCCCGGCTCCGCTCCTTCCCCGCGCTCCGCTCCTTCCCCGCGCTCCGCTCCCTCCCCCGATTCCTCGGAACCGCCGGCCTGGCCACCGCCCTTGCCGCCGTCGGCCTGACCGGACCCGGCGCCTCCAGCGCTGCCGCGGCCACCGTCCCCGTCGGTGCGGGAAGCTACTCCGACACCCGCCCCGCCGGCACCTCGGGCCCGACCACCAACACCGGCGCACCGGTCACCCCCAAGGTCACCCCGGCCGCCCAGGGCAAGCCGGTGCCCACCAACGACTGGTGGTCCTCCCTGGCCTTCCAGCGCTACGGCGACAACCCCTACTCCACCCCCATGTACGGACATCCGCTCACCTACCAGGCCACCGCCGCCGGCCTGGACATCGGCTACCCGACCTCCCCCGCGATCGTCGGCGACGGCCGCCAGTACGAGTTCGCCCACAAACGCGACCTCACCCTCGGCCTCACCGGTCTCAACTCACCGGACACCAAGGCCGACGCCTGGTCGGACTGGACCGTCACGCCCTACTGGTCCGACGGAACGCGCACCTTGCGGACCACCATCGGCCACGGCCTGCCCTTCGTGTACGCCAAGGGCACCGGCGGCAGCGCACGCATCACGACGGCCACCGCCCCGACGGTCTTCGCCGACCAGGGCAACGTCGTCGGCATCACCATCGCGGGGCACCACTACGCGCTGTTCGCCCCCACGGGCAGCGACTGGGTGATCTCCGGCTCCACCCTGACCGCCGCCCTCGGCGCCAAGGACTACTTCTCCCTGGCCGTGCTGCCCGCCACCAGCGCGCTCGCCGCCTACCAGAAGTACGCCTACAGCTTCGTCACCGGCTCCCGCGTCTCCTGGAGCTCCGCGTCCGGCACCTCCCGCGCCACGTACAGGCTCACCACCCAACCGCAGGAGGGCACCGAGACGGGCACCCTCCAGGCCCTCTACCGGCACCAGTGGATGCGCACGACCGACCCGCTCACCGCCCACACCTACGTTTCACCGCGCGGCACCATGAAGGTCCGCGAGTCCACCGCCTTCACGACCAGCCAGAAGGCCGCGGCCGTGTTGCCCGCCCTGCCGAAGGCGTCGGGCACCGACGCGACCCGGCTGCGGGGCTATCTCAGCGAGGCCGCGAACGCCGCCGATCCGTTCTCCGGCGCCACCGACACCTACTGGACCGGCAAGGCCCTCGGCCGCCTCGCCCAACTCGTGCCCCTCGCCGAGCAGGCGGGCGAGAGCGCCACCCGCGACAAACTGCTCGGCCTGATCAAGGGCCGTCTCCAGGAGTGGTTCACGGCCGGCGGGCCGAGCGAGTTCTCCTACGACCCCAACTGGCGCACGCTGACCGGGTACCCCGCCTCCTACGGCAGCGACACCGAGCTCAACGACCACCACTTCCACTACTCGTACTACGTGTTCGCGGCGGCCGTCGTCGCCCAGTACGACCCGGCCTGGGCCGCGGACTCCGCGTGGGGCGGCATGGTGAAGACGCTCGTACGGGACGCCGCCAACCCGAGCCGCACCGACTCCGCCTTCCCCTTCCTGCGCGGCTTCGACGTGTACGCGGGCCACAGCTGGGCCTCCGGCCACCAGGGCTTCGCCGCCGGAAACAATCAGGAGTCCTCCTCCGAGTCCGCGAACCTCAGCGCCGGCCTGATCCTTTGGGGCTCGGCCACCGGCGACACCGCATTGCGCGACCTCGGCACCTACCTGCTGACGACCGAGTCCGACGCGATCGCGCAGTACTGGTTCGACGCCGACCAGCAGGTCTTCCCCTCCTCCTTCGGCCACGACACGGCGGGCATGGTGTGGGGCAGCGGCGTCGCGTACGCCACCTGGTGGACGGCCAACCCCGAAGAGATCCACGGCATCAACGTCCTGCCCGTGACCGGTGGTTCACTGCACCTCGGCGCCCACAAGGCGGCCATCCGGCGCAACATGGCCGAGCTGGAGCGCGAGAACGGCGGCCCCGCCGTCGAATGGCGGGACATCCTCTGGGAGTTCCAGTCACTGGCCGACCCGGCCGTGGCCAAGGCCAAGTGGGACTCCGGCCACAGCGGCTACACCCCCGAGCAGGGCGAATCCAAGGCGCACACCTACCACTGGATCACCACCCTGGACACGCTCGGGGCACCCGATGCGTCCGTGACCGGCGATCTGCCCACATCGGCCGCCTTCACCAAGGGCGCGGTACGAACGTACGTCGCCCACAACCACGGCGCCACCGCCCGCACCGTCACCTTCTCCGACGGGGCCAAGCTCACGGTCCCGGCCCGCTCCACCGCCACCGGCACGGGCAGCGGAACCACCGACCCGACCGACCCCGGCCCCACCACCGGCAACACCTTCCAGCTGCGCACCGGCGGCGTCCTCACCACGGCGACCGGAAGCACGCCGGGCAGCGACACCATCGCCTCCGCGGCCGGCGCCAACCACGACGGCACGCCGTACCAGCCGTTGGTGTACGAGGTGAGAGCCGTCAACGGAACGCTGAAGCCGGGCGCCGCGACTGCGTTCCGGCTCCAGGTCGACGCGGACACGGCGGTGGGGCTCGGGCAGCAGGCCCGGATCAGTTACGACCTCACCGGTGACGGCACGTTCGAGCGGACCGAGACCTACCACTATTTCGCCACCGACCCGGTGGCCGGCTGGGAGGAATACAGTCAGGCACGCGGACTGAAGGCGGCTACCGGCACGCTCGGCGACCTGCGCGGCGGCACGGTGCGACTGGAGGTGTGGCCCGCGATCGGCAACGGCCCGTCGCGGCTACAGACCGGCACGGACCGGTCCGTCCTCGTCATCCCGTACCAGTAATCGCACCGCGGGCTCGTACGTCAGGCAGAAGCACGTCGGACCAGTTCCGTCGGCGTGATCACCGAGTCCGGGGCATCCGCCCCGGGCTCGTCCTGGTTCAGGCCGCGCATCAGCAACCGGACCATCAGCCGGCCCATGCCCTCGATGTCCTGGCGAACGGTCGTCAGCGGCGGATCGGTGGCCTCGGCGACCGAGACCATGTCGTCGAATCCGACCAGCGCCACGTCCTGCGGCACCCGCAGACCCCGGGCCTTCAGCACGCGCAGCGCACCGGAGGCCATCAGGTCATTGGCGGCGAACACGGCGTCCAGGTCCGGGCGCTGGTCGAGGAGCAGCTCCATCGCCCGTGCGCCGCTCTGCTCGGTGAAGTCGCCCTGGGCCAGCAGCCCCGGATCGATGTCCAGCAGGACGTCGCGGTAGCCGTCGAGCCGGTCCATCGACGAGGTCTGGTCCCGTGGACCGGAGATGTGGGCGATGCGTTCGCGGCCCAGCGAGAGCAGATGGCGTACCGCGGTCCGCGCCCCGCCCCGGTTGTCGCAGTCGACGTACCGTGCGGCCGCACCGGCGGACCGGCCCGGCCATCCGGGACGCCCGCCGAAGACCGTGGGGACCCCTACCCGCCGGATGACGGCGGGCAGCCCGTCGTCGTTGTGCACCGAGAAGGCGAGCGCGCCGTCGACGTGGCCGCCGCCGAGGTACCGGGCGATCCGCTCGTAGTCCCCCGGCCCCTCCACCCAGAGCAGTACCAATTGACTGTCGTGCGCGGTGAGTTCACGGCTGATCCCGCGCATTTGCTGCTCGAAGAACGGGTCGGAGAAGATCCGGAACTCAGGCTCGGCGATGATCACGGCTACCGCGCCGTTGCGCCGGGTCACCAGGGTCCGGGCGGCGTGGTTCGGAACGTAGCCGAGCTCCTCGACGGCTTCCCGCACCTTCTCGACCAGCAGGGCCCGCACCCCGGCGCCGCCGTTCACGACGCGCGAGGCCGTTGCCCTGGACACCCCTGCACGGGCCGCGACTGCTTCCAGCGTGGGCCGCCCGGCAGAACTCGGATCGGGCAAAGGGATCTCCTCGGAACAACGGCGGACGACGTGCGGAACAACGGGGCGGACACCAGCAGAATATCCGGTCCCAGAATTCTGGAGAGCGCTCTCACCCATTGACCGTGGCGGGATCGCCGGGGAACGGGTGAAAGCGCGGGTGACCCGACCTTCGCCATCTCAACCGCGTGTCCGGCCCGTTCAAGGACGCCGCCTCCGGACCGCGGCACGGCGCAGGCGCCCGACGCCGGGGAAATCGTGCAGCTCCTAACGGAGGTCGGCGTAGGGCGTAGGGCTCGACGGCGAGCGGGCTGGGTGAGGACGGCTTACGGCCAGTTCGGCGTACTCGGCCAGCCCCGGTCGGTCTGCGGACACGACGACCGGCTCGGGCAGCCATTCCCCACGTAGGTCTCCCGCCGCACTCGCGGGCCGAGGAACGCGTCCTGCACGATGTCCTCCGCATCGCCCACGGACCCGGTCATCCCGTAGGCGATGGAGAACAGCAGCGACCGGTAGCCCGCCGCGTCCGTCACATCCGTTGCTCCCCGTGTGGCACCCGGAGTCGTCGGCGTAGTGTGCTCGGAGTAGACCGCCTTATTCCAGCCGTGTCCGGGCGCAGCGGGGCCGGGGCCGCCTTGGGCATGCACGGAGCGAGCGGGGGGGAGACGGCCGTGAACAGGAAGGCGCGTCAGTTGGCGCCGGCAGCGGTGATCGCCTCGGTGATGTCCGGAACTCTCATGTGTCTTCCAGCTCGACGGCACCCTGACGGTGTACGGCGACGACGACACCGGACCATCCCCACGGGCGCAGGGTCGATGCTTTCTGAGCTGGGGCTTTATCGGCCGAGGTGGCTGTTTCGTCTAGTTGCGTTTGGGGGCGGGCCGAGAGGATCAGACCGTCGAAGTCGACGGGCTGCCTGCGGTCGCGGCCTGCGGTGCGGACAGCCCAGCCCTGTTCTTTGGCGGAGGATTCGATGAAGATGGCCTGGCCGTCGCCGATTCTGATGGCCAGGAGTTCCCAGAGGCGGTCGCGGATCCGGCGGCTGGGGTTGCCGACGCCGCGCTGGCCTCCACCATCCAGTGCGGGCCATGTCACGGGCTACGTCCTTGACGCCGTCGTAGGGTGCGTCGTTGTCGCCTCCCCGCAGGGCGATGGTGCCCACTCCTGCTGCGAGTACTGCTCCTCCGGCCACCAGTACGCTGCGTCGCTTCGTGCGGATAGCATCGCAGATGCCCACGAATGTCTTCGTATTCAGACTCTGCCATACCGGTGATGTCGTCAGCTTCGCTGAGGCTCCACCATCATGGCCCTTCCCATGCGCTTGCCCTGTGCGTCGAAGACACCGATCCGGACCGCGTCCGTGGCACGCTGAGGCCACTGTGCATACGCCTCTCCGATCGCCTGGGCCTGCATGTCTGGGTCGTCCTTCTTCGGGTTCAGGTCGGTGTGGATGTAGGCGTACACCACGTCTCCCTCCACCACGCGCTGCACCGCCTCCACGTGGCTCACGACGGGCCAGTCCGAGTTGTTTTCGGAGGCTGTCCATGTCTTGAAGAGTTCTCCGTCCCTGGCCTCGTCCTGGTGGTAGAACCCGTGGGGCTGGGGTGTGAGACGGTCGGGTACGGCGAGGTCTCCCTTCGGGTGCTGCTCCAGTGAGCATCCGGCCAGTGCGAGGAGGGCTGCGGTCAGCAGCAGACGGCGTGTGATCAAGGCGGGCTCCTCGGGTGCAGGAATGGGAGAGCCCCCACACCGTAGTCAGTGCGAGGGCTCGGGTGACAGTGGGGTGTTACATGGTCAGTTCGTCGGCCTTGTCGCCCAGTTCCCGCCGGTCGGGTAGCTGTAGCTGTGCAGGTTTCCGAGGCATCCGCCCAGTCCGGTGATGATGGACGGGGCCGGCATCCCGGTGCGCCAGTCGTAGAGTGCCATGCCGCCGGTCTCGTCGTTGTTGCAGGTGGACGACGCCTGGTCGCGGAAGGAGTAGTCGCCCAGGTTCTTCGAACCGTCGCTGTAGAAGGTGAGCTGGCGGCCGTAGTACCAGATGTCGGCCCAGATGCGGGTGGAACCGAACGGGGTGTAGGCGGTGCCGTCACCGTCGACCGCGATGGCCATCGAGCCGGACTTGTTCGGTGCGCCCTTCTTCATCGTCAGGTCGGATCTACCTTCGGGCGCCTCGGGGATCGCGTACTTAGAGGTCCTAACAAAGGCGTTGGACGTGGCGGTGGGTGATGAGGCAGGTGGCGAGGCCGAGGAAGGCTTCGTGGATGTCGTCGCGCCGTTCCCACCGAATGCGGAGCCGGCGGATGACGTGGAGCCAGGCGATGGTCCGTTCCACGACCCACCGGTAGACGCCGAGGCCGGAGCCGTGTGGGACGCCGCAGCGGGCGATCACGGGTTCGGCCCCGGTCGCCCAGACCAGCCGCGGTACTTGTCGTGGTCGTAGCCGCGGTCGGCCAGGAGTGTGTCCGGCCGTCTGCGGGGCCGGCCGACCAGACCGGCGACCGGCGACCGGCGGGATCTTCTGTAGGAGAGGCATGAGGGTGACATCGTTGCGGTTCCCGCCGGTCAACGACACCGCCCGAGACCAGTCCAACTTCTTCGCCACCCGCAGCCTCTTCAGCAGCACCAGGCGCAGCTGGTCCCATACGCCAGCCTCGTTCCACGCGGCCAAACGCCGCCAAACGCCGCCAGCAAGTCATCCCAGAACCGACGCCCAGCTCCTGCGGCAGATACTCCCACTGGATACCGGTATGCAGGACGAACAGGATCCCGCACAAGGCCTGCCGGTCCGGCACCCGCGGTCGGGCCCTCCGCCTGCTTCGGTGCTGGCTCAGGCAACAACGGCTCCATCAGCGACCACAGTTCATCCGACACGATCCACGGACACGACTGACGTTTCCCCACAGCCAGGCCAACGACCACCCGGACCGAAAGTCACATGATCATCAGCTTCTGTTAGGACCTCTGAGGCTGGTCTCGCAGCAAGAGCGGGACGGCGACAGCAGCCGCGCTCATGACGGAGAATCCGGCTTTCGTTCGACGACCCAGGGGCGGGGACACACGGCAGCGGTGATCACCGTGCTGGTGACCGCCGCTGCCGTTTCCGCCCGGGGGTGGTTCAGCTGGCCCGCTCGAAGGCGAGGTTCGCGTGAGGGCAGTTGGCCGCATACACCAGGCGCGGCAAACAGCGGCGCGGGGGACTCGTCATCACCTGCCGGCGCCGGGCAGGTTGTGCCACCAGTGACCGCATCCGCCGGAGCAGAAGCGTTCGCGGCGCCGTCCGTCCGCGACCGCGAGTACCGCGACCAGCAGCCGGAACGCCTTGCGGCGTTCGTCGACAGGGGTGAGGCCAGCGATCTTCCCCAGTTGCTGGTCGATCGTGCCGCGGTTGATCAGAACCGCAGGGGTGTGCGTCGGGCGCAGCCCCGCACGTCGGATGCTCTCCGGTCCGTCTTCGGTGACGGCACGCGCCTGCACGCAGTGATGCCGCAGTGCTGAGGGTCCGTCATGAGACCGGACTTTCGCAGATTGCTAGTCCCAGAAGGGGTCCTCCCCCTCGCTTGAGTGAGAAGTGAGAACGGGCTCTGCGAAGGAATCCAGAGTCGACGGGGGTCCCGGCGGCCGGTTGTTGATCTTGCTCGCGCAAAGGGCCGTTTGTGAAAGCTGCTGTGAACTGCGTCTGATCTTTGTCCGCAGGTCGTGGGTGGGCTTCCGCGCGGTGGGCAACGTCCAGGTACCGGTGTTCACGCCCCGGCGCTCCCGCTGGCCCGCTCGACCGGGATCCACAGCTGGGAGTCGGTCTCGGCGCCGATCTCCACCGGCTGCGTCCGCAGGAGCTCCGGACCTGTCCGGCTCGTGTACGGGTTGGAGGGGAACCACTGCGTGAACACGTCTCGCCACAGCTCCTGGAGGGCGCTCGGATAGGGCCCGTGGTTGTCGAAGACTGCCCAGGTCCCGGCCGGCACGTCGAGGGCGTCGAGCTCCTCGGCGGCCACCTCGGGACCGGTCACCACGCCAATCCAGTAGTCCGCCTCGGCGCCCTCTTCCCGGCTGTCGGTCAGGTACACCACCGCCGACAGGATCCCGTCCGGCTCCTGGCCGGCCAGCTCCTTCATCCGCACGATTGCCTGCTTTTCCAGGCTTTCCACGTGCGCCGCGGCGGCCGCGTTGACCCCCTCGCGCACGAGCGGGAGCCGGGCCTTCCTGCCGACGACCCGAAACGACTCCTTCTCCACAATCCGGTAGCGCATGGTCGTACTCCCTTCGACGACGACACGGAAGGACATGCGCGGCTGTGCCGTGAGCACCGCACCCGTGCGCCGGGCCTCGCCCGGCCCGATGCCGTGCACCGATCGGAATGCCCGGGCAAACGCCTCGCCCGAGCTGTACCCGTACCGCACCGCGACATCGAGCAGCGTCGGTTTCCCGGCCAGCACCTCGGCCCCGGCGAGCGTCATTCGTCGGCGCCGCACGTAGACCGGCAGCGGCATCCCGGCGAGTGCGGAGAACAGCCGCCGGAAGTGGTACTCCGACACCGCGGCGATCCGGGCCACCTCCGCCATATCGACCTCCTGGTCGAGGCAGGCCTCAAGGTGGTCCAGCGCCTGATTCAGCCGCTCCAGCACGCGTATCCGTCCTTCCGTCTTGCGTCTCCACAGAGGAACGCCCACCCTGCCGAACAGCCCAGGAACCACAGCGGCCGGCACCCGAGTCCAGGCCGGAGCCGTTCGGCGCGCGCGGCGGGTCGGTGGTCATCGGCGCTGCGGTCCGGGGCGCCGACCGGGCCATCGGCCGACTGCGAGGCGAAGATAGGAGCGGTCGACCGAGGGGTCCGGCAGCCCTACCGCGCGCCGTCAAGCCGCCCCGCTGGAGTAGAGAAGATTTGATCGCGCCCCGCCCGACAAAACCAGTGCGGGAATGGTTGGGCAGGAAGCCTGGCGTTGCATGAGGCTTACGCCCATGACTGATGTTAAGGGGTTTTGCGAGCCGCGGTTCGTGGCAGTCCGGGCGGCCCTCGCAGCTTTGCTCGGCAAGGACGACGTGGGTGCCTCGGCGGCCGTCTACGTTGAGGGCGAGCCGGTGGTCGACATCTGGGGCGGGTACGCCGATGCGGACCGCTCCGTCAACTGGGAGCGCGACACCCTCACCGGCGTGAACTCGACGACCAAGAACATGACCGCCCTGTGCGCGCTGATTCTGGCCGACCGGGGCGAGCTCGATCTGTCTGCGCCAGTCGTCGTCTACTGGCCCGAGTTCGCCGCGGCCGGTAAGGAGAACGTGTTGGTGCGGCACGTGCTGTCGCACACCGCGGGGCTGCCGGACCTGTCCGGGCCGACGACGGTCGAGGAGCTCTACGACTGGGGGAGCGTGACGTCAGGGCTGGCTGCGCAGGCGCCCGAATGGGAGCCGGGAACGGCCGCCGGCTATCACGCGCTCACCTTCGGCTTCCTTATGGGCGAGATCGTCCGCCGCATCACCGGCCGCAGTCTCGGCGAGTTCTTCGCCGAAGAGGTGGCCAAACCGCTCGGCGCGGACTTCCACATCGGGCTCTCCACCGAACATGACCACCGCGTCGCACCGCTCATCCCGCCGCCGTCACTGACCGACGAGTACGCCGCCAGCGCACCGCTCGGACCTGATGGCACACACCGGCAAAATACCGGTGCGGCGATCCGGGTCAAGGAGGCCAACTCCATGGCCTGGCGTCGTGTGCAGATCCCTGCGGTGAACGGTTTCGGTAACGCTCGCTCTGTCGCCCTTGTGCAGTCGGTATTGGCGAACCAGGGTTCGGCCGGCGGCGTGCGACTGCTGTCCGCCCAGGGTTGCGAGCCCGCGTGGCAGGAAGTGTTCCGCGGTGACGACCGCGTGCTGGGCACCCCGATGTGCTGGACGGTGGGTTTCGGTAAGTTCGGCAACACCTTCGGCTGGGGCGGCTGGGGCGGCTCGCTGGTCGTGAGCGATCCCTGTTCACGCATGACGGTGGCCTATGTCATGAACCAGATGATCGACCGGGACTCGCAGGAGGACAACCGCGGCATGGAGATGGTGATGGCCGCCTACAGCGGACTGCACTGACGCCGCGATCGTCTCGACGGCCGGATCCGTCGCCTCCAGGAGCGCCCGGGCCGCCATGAACCGCTGCCGTAGCAGCCCGTTGCCCGGGCTCTTGGCGAGCTGCTCGGCGGCGAACCTGCGGGCGAGCGGCGTGTGGAGACGGCCCGCGCCCGCAACCTGGCACCGGCGGCGTAGGCCGGGCTCGCGTCAGGCGAGCTCGACAGTGACGATGCCGTACGCGACGAAGGCGGCGGCCGAGAGCACGATCAGCCCGAGCCGAACGGCCGAGAGCCACAGGCCGAGGGTACGCGAGCGCCCGGTCCCGGCCCGCGAGAGGAGGACCGCCGTCCCTCCAAGTGACGAGACCAGCGCGAGCGCGGCCAGGAAGAAGGCCAGGGCCCTGGGCGACGTGGGCTCGGTGGCGGGGCCGTAGTCCTCCGTGATCCCGGGCAGCAGCAGGCCCAGGGCACACAGCACGAGGGCCGTCAGGACCGTGGCGAGGAAGTCGAACGAAAGGGCGATGGCCCAGCCGACGGGCAGCCGCCGGGACGGGCGCGGCATCTGGTTCACCGGCATGCGTATCTCCGTGAGGTGAGGTGGGGCGCGGGGGGGGGGGGGGGGGGGGGGGGGGGGGGGGGGGGAAGCCCCCCCCCCCCCCCCCCCCCCCCCCCCCCCCCCCCCCCCGCGGTCGGTCACATGTAGTCGCCGCGGTTGGCCATCCTCCCCGTGTTCCATGCCCGCTGGCAGCGGCTGCAGGCGGCACTCTGGGCACCCCAGCGCGTCCACGCCGTGATCTGTGAGCCGATGCTGCGTCCCACCCTGTTGTTGTGGAAGTCCGCCATGGAGTCGGCCCGGTCCTTCCTGTTCTTGGTGTACCGGTGCTTGACCTCGTGGGCGTCACCGAACGCCTTGGCGATCGTGTGGCCCAAGTCCCACACGAGCATCGCCTGCCAGATGCAGTGCCGGTAGGCGTTCTGCTTGTTGGAGTCCTTGTAGGCGTTCTTGGCCGTCTGGGATGCCCACCAGCTCACGTCCGCCACGCCCCAGCAGGCCCACCAATACCTGGCACACGCCTTCGCCTCGTGCCAGATGTCATTGATGCCGAAGTTTCCACTGACGTCCTTGCAGCCGACCGGATCGCCGGAGCAGTAGTCGTAGGCGTTGGCGTTGCCGCCTTCGACCGGGTCGACCGAGGTGAACCGTCCGGTGGCGGGATCATAGAGCCGCGCCCCCATCAGGACCATGCCGGACTGCGTCTCCGCGGAACGCTGGTCGGTGCCCACCCAGCCGTAGCGGGTGGACGGGCTCCCGGCCCGGCGCTGCCCGTACTCGTCCGTGTCGAGGACCACGGGCGCGACCGCGGAGTCCAGCGGTAGCTGGAGCGCCACGTCCCCGTGGAGCGAGGACAGCTGGAGCACGACCTGGCCGGTCTTGCCTGTGGTCGCCGTGAGGCCGCCGCTGAGCGAGTCCACGTTCCGGGTCACCTGGCCCGTGGCCGCGTCCTCGACGATCCAGCTCGGGTTGTCGGAGTCGCTGTTGTAGTGGTTGACGCGGGCGGCGTTCTGCACCCACGTCGACCCGCTACCCGACTCGACCGTCCAGGACCGGAAGCGGTGCGCGGCGTCCAGCTGCCAGGTCTGGCGCTTGCCGGGCACGGTCTCTCGGTGGACCAGGTCGTTGGCGTAGTACTCGATGCCCGTGACGCCGGGCTGCGTGGTGAGGCGGCCGAAGGCGTCGTAGGTGCGGCCGCCGGAGACGAGACGGTCCGCGGTGTCATAGGACTGGTCCTGCACGGTCCCGCCCGAGGTGGGGCAGGCCGCGCCCGGCGTGGCGGAGGCGGTGACCTGCGCCGTGCGGTTGCTGCGCCGGTCGAAGGCGTACGAGCGCGTGGTGCACACGGTCTCCGCGGTGTCCGCCACGGTGGTGAGCCGCCCGACCGCGTCGTAGCCGTATTCCTGCTCGGACCAGCCGGAACGGGTGGCGGCCTGGCCGTGCACGGTGTTGGTCACGGTGTCCGAATAGACGATCGCTCCGTCGCTGTCGCGGGTGTACGTCCGCTGCGTGCGGCCGCCCGAGGGGTCCTCCACGTTCTTCAGCCGGTAGCCGCCGGGCAGCGTCTCGCTGTCCACGCTGCCGTCGGGGGTGTAGGCCGCCGTGAAGGCGCCCGCCACGGAGTCGACGACCTTGGTCGCCAGGCCGCGCGGTTCGGCCGTGTGGTCGTAGGTGAAGGTACGCGTGCTGGGAACGCTGTCGGCGACCTGGACGGGACGGCCGAGAACGTCGTAGGAGACGCTCGTGGTGCCACCGTCGGCGTCCGCGTACGAGATCTGGCGGCCCAGCTTGTCGTACGACTTGGTGATGGTGCCGCCGGTGGGTGACGCGGTCCTGGTCGCACGGCCGGATACGGCGTCGTACTCGGTGGTCACCTCGGGAACCGCCTGACCGCCGTTGCCGGTGACCGTCACCGTGGTCGGCCGGCCGGCGGCATCGTGCGCGGTGGCGATGGTGCGCGTGGCGCCGTTCGCACTCTCCGTGATCTTGGCCGTGTTGCCCCACCAGTCGTACTCGCTCGTACGGGTGGTCCGCGCGGTGGGGTTCGAACCGCCGCCGGTGATGGCGCCGCCGGGGCCGGTGGAGCACACCCGGTCTGCCCACTCGGGACGGCCCTGGCAGGTGCCGATACCGGTGGCGGACCAGTAGGTGGTCACCGTCGTGGCCGCGTCGTTCCCGGTGCCACCGGGAGCGATCTTCTTGGTCACCCTTCCCTGTGCGTCGTATTCGGTGGTCGTGGTGATCGCGAGACCGGAGGGGTCCTGGATCTCCTGGACGGCCAGACCTCGAGTCCAGTCGAAAACGGTCTGGGAGACGCGCGTGTCGGCGTGCACCGACGGGTGTTCGCGCACCTGGGCTCCGACCGTCCGTCGGGTGATCTGGTCGGAAATGACCGCGGACCCGTCGGTGGGACGTCCCGCGTCGTACTCGGACACCGTCCAGGCGCGGGCGATGACGGAGGTGCCCGCCGCGACCAGCGTGGTGGCGCCGCTCTTCAGGTCCTGCGCGAGGGTTGCCCTGTGCAGCGGTCCGAAGCCGGCCAGTTCACGGGTCCCGGTGCTGTTGCGGACCGTGCGGGTGGACAGCAGTTCGGCGCGTTCCGCGGTGGGCAGCGATCCGATGCCGAGGTCGGCGTGGACGGCAGCGGCCTGGGAGCCGATGCCGAGCGCGATGGCGCGGTTGCCCGCGGACAGCTCGCGGACGGTGTTGCCGAACCGGTCGAACTCGGTGGAGCTGATGTGGCCGCCCGGCTGGGCGGTGTTCACCTTGCGTGCCGACGCGTCCAGGTAGTGGACGGTGGCGCGACCGTAGTCGCCGGCACCGAGACCGGTTCCCACGTGCGAGGCCGGGACGGCGTCCGCCTGGAAGACCGCGGTCGCGTCGGTTGGGCCCTCGGCCTGACCCCATGCCTTGACGTCGTTCACCCCCATCTTGTGGGGTGCGGAGCCGCCCGTGAGGGGCACCTCGTAGACGACCGAGGTGGTCGCCGTGCCCTCCTGCACGTCTGCGGTGCCCTGCTTCAGGGCGGAACGGGACGCGTTGAGGAGCATGCCGTCGCTGGCCGCGCTCCCTGTGCCGGCCTTGCCGTAGGTGAGGGTCCAAGGCAGGTCGGAGCCCGGCGTGAGCGAGGTGACGCGGCCGGCCGCGTCGTAGGCGTACTGCGTCTTGGCGGTCTCCGGAAGGTTCGGGTTCCACTCCTGGCGCAGACGGCCGCCGTTGTCGTACCGGTAGGTCGCAACGGTCTTGGCGGTGGCGCTCGCCGCACCTGGGACGGTGGACCAGAGGCGGAGTTCCTTGACCCGGCCGGTGAAGTCACCGAGGACGAGCGTGGTCGCCGTGGTGCTCGTGGCGTAGACGAACTCCACGACGCGACAGCCCTTGGTGGAGGGGGTGGCGTTGCAGGTGCTCGCGGTGATCGCCGAGGTCGGTGCGATGACCTTCGCCGGCCGGGCGAGCTGCTCGGTGCCGACGGTGACCGTCTCGGAGACGACCGTGGTGGTCGAGTCCGAGATCCCCTCGATCTGCGTGCTGGAGACCTGCCAGGTCGGCGAAGCGGGGGTCGGCTTGGTGAACTTCGTGATCGTGCCGTCGGGCTCCGACAGCGTGAAGTCGGTGGTCACTGAGCCCTGGAGGCTGAGCTGCTGGGCGCCGGCCTGGGCTATCCACCCGCTTCGTGCCGCGTTGGCGGTGAAGTGCGTTTCGCCGCCGTCGGACCCGACGGCCGCGACGGCGGTGTCCGAGATCCGCCGGACGTGGCTGAACGCGGAGGCGGCCGCCTCCGCCTGTATGCCGGAGATCCACTCGTTGCCGAAAACGGGCGCCTGGCCGGCCTGTCCGCCCGCCTGCGGGTCGCGCGAGGAGGAGGTGCGGCCGACGGCGATGCCGAAGTAGGCCGCGTCCGTCTGGGACAGGCGGTGGTCCCCGGTGAGGAGGTTCAACGAACCGGGGCCGACCGGAGTCGCCGCGGCTCCGTCGCCGTCACGGTCGACGATGACAGAGAGGGGCGCGGTGCTGCCGGATGCGGAGGCGGGACCGGTGTAGTCCGCCTTGATCTGGATGCTGCCGTCAGGGTCGACCGTACTCGTGGCCTCCCAGACGAGGGGCGCGTTCTTGCCCGCGGTCAGCGGCACGGGCCACGCAGCCAGCGGTGCTCCGCCCGACGTAACGTGGGTGACGGGAATCTGCGTCCAGGCGTCGGCCTCGGAACGGCGCCAGGAGAAGGAGACCTTGTCGTAGCGGGCGGCGTCGCCCTCGACGGCGAGGGTGATGCGGCGCGCGGTACTCTCGTCGTCCGCTGGCTGCAGGAACCCGCCCGGTCCGGCGTGGAAGGTGTATTCGACGGCCGGCGACTTGTTGTCCGCCTTGTCCACGGAGCGCACCTCGATGGCGTGCGTGCCGTTGTTGGGCGGAGTGACGGACAGGGCCACGTCGGCGGGGCTGCCGTTGGTCGCGACCTTCGTCCATGTCACACCGTCCAGGGACCACTCCATCCACTGGTGGTCGGAACCCGGCGGCGGTGTGACGGTGAAGGTGCCAACCTGTCCGGCCCCCTTGACCCAGCCGCTCGTGGGGTAGTCCGTGGAGACCACGCGGGACGGAGGCTGCGGGGCGGTGGTGTCGACCGTGAAGGTCTTCTCTGCCGACCAGCCCAGGTTGTAGTGGGTGCCGTCGTACGGGGACGTACGGAAGCGGTACGTTTTCCCGTCCGTGAGGACACCGGCCGGGACGGTCACCGAGGAGACCTGGCCGGAGGGCACGAAGGACGATCGAAGGACGTCGCCGACCTGTGCGTTGGTGGCGTTGTCGAAGATCTGGAACGCGCCCTGGACCTTGTCACCGTTGGCGTCGATGAACGTGTCGCGCAGCGTCGGGGTGACGCTGTTGACGACGTAGGCACCGCCGTAGGAGAAGAACGGGGCGCCCGCCTCCTGCTTGGTGCCGGTACGCGGACGGTAGTTGTAGGTGACCGTCAGCTTGGGCGGGTTGGTGGCGGCGTTGGCGGAGTTAACCCGCTTCCACTGCTTGATGTTGGTTTCGTCCGTGGCCCGCAGGCCCATGCTGGAGAAAGTCCACTTGTTGTTGGCCCAGTGCTGGACCAGATTGGTGACGTTCGCGTTGATCGAGCCGTCGGGCTGCGTGGCGCAGCCCGGGTTGCCCTTGGTCTCGGTGGAGGTGGCCATCTTGGTGACCATCGCCGGCTGGTTGGTCCAGCGGGAGGCGGTGGTGGGGCCGTTGGCGGTCCACACCTCCCAGGGCTGGGCGGTGCAGTCGGTGTTCCCGGAGTGGAAGTTCCACAGCGACAGCTTCGCGTCCGAGATCAGCGCGTCGGCGACCGGTGCCGTGTTCCAGGTGATGAAGGAGCGCGCCGTACGGAAGGTGCCGTCAGCGTTCTTCGTGCCCGGGTTGCCGAGGTCGAGTTCGGTGTCGTTGGACCAGTCGACGGTCTCGCCCTGCTGGACATAGGTGTCGAAGAGGTTGCCCAGCGAGGACGTCGAGGGGTCGACGGTCACGGGGTACTTCGTGGCCGGATCGGCGAGGAAGGCAGCGTCGGGGGTGATGACGAGGTCGACACCGTCCTTGGTCCTGACGACCTTCAGACCGACCTTCGCCCGCCGGGTGTGCTCACCGGAGGCGGCATCCACGGTCGAGTCCCACATGACCGGGGCGGGCATCGTCGCCGTCTGCTTCGACTTCTTGTCGGTGAACAGCACACTGCCGTCCGGCTGCTGCTCGACCTTGAGGCCCTTGGTCTTCAGCGGCAGCGTGTAGCCGAAGCTCGCCTCGGGCTTGGCCTTGACCTCGACGAACTGCTCGAAGCCGGTACGGGTCGCCTCGACGACCACGTCCGCGCCCGGCACCGCGTCCGGGTAGGTGGCGCGGGTGCCGTCCAGCACCGGGGTCGGCAATCCGCCGCGCCACTGCAGGGTGATCGCCTCGTCGCCCTGCCCGAGTGTCACCAGGTCGGTGCCCGGCGTGGACTGGGCAGCGCTGAGCGACCGGGCCTTCGCCCCCTTCTTCCCCGAGAGCCGCAGCCCCTGCGGGTGTGCCTGCGACGTCACAGAGCCGTCGGGCGCCGTGGTGAGGTCGACGTCGACATCACGCCACTGGCCCGCCGCGTCCTTGAACCGGATCGGGCCGGCCGCGACCTCCGAGGTCAGCGAGCCGTCCTTGTTGACCCACGTCGTCGACGTCTCCGAACGCTCCGACAAGGCTTCGACCCGTTGGCCCGACAAACGTGCGGCTACGCGGGCCGAGGGTATGTCTGCGGCCGTGGTGGCCGGGGCCGTCCCGACCTGCCCCACGGGCGCCTGTTGGGTCCCGGTGGCGAAGGCGGTCCCGGGGCCCTGCAGCGCCGAAGCCGCTACCACCAGCGCCGTACCGGCTGCGGTGACACCCAGCCGCACGGGACCAGCCGTCAATGCCCGGCCACCCCACCAGCGGGTGCCGGGTCTACTACGAAAATTCACTGCTTCCCCAGAGAGAGAACCACGAGGCACATGGCCGAATATGGCCGGTGCGGATCAGAACCTAACTGGAGCCTCAGACTCCAAAGCGGACAGAACAGCCCATGGCGTACTCGTATCTGATCAAGCGTTATGGAAAGGTGAGCAGAATGGGCGCCTGCTCACGACCAATGCACCCACACCACCTCTGACCAGCCTGTTCTCGCCAGCAGGAAGGGGCGCCGCCTCGTGGAACGATCCACGGAACGACGCCCCTCAGGAGGAAATTTCCGGCTATCTCAACGCGGTGTCTTCGAGCCGAGGCCCCCGGGAGTCTTCGGAACCCAATCGGGAGCCGCCGAGGCTTCCTTCGGGTCCGGCTCACGCATGTCCACGCGCCAGCCGCCCTCTCCGGTGCTTCCGGTGAGGCGGACCGAGAATCCCTTGACCTGCGCGGTGTCGTGGAAGTACACGACGACGAACTGCCGAACGGACCCCTCGTCGTAGAACTCCGCGGTCACCTTCCCGCCAGCCCCCTTCTGGAAGGCCTGAATCCAGTTCTGCGCGGTCTTCTCGACCTCACCCTTCGCTCCATCGGCATCGGCTGCGAGCGACTCCAGCTCGTCGGTCCGGCCGTCGGCCAGCCGCCAGACCAGGTTCTGCGTGACCTGGAGGGAGTCGGACGTGGGATACCCGACCACGCCCAGCGGCTCGTGATTGGCGTAGTCCGTCGCGTACTGGAGCTCGTCATCATTGGCACCGCAGGCACTGAGACCCACCGCTGCCAGGACAGCCACCACGACAGCCCGTACGGCCGGAACCGCCCTCATCGCGCCCCTGTCGGGCGGATCACGACGATCGAGACGATCGGTTCGGAAGTGCGCTTGTTGCGGGCGATGGCGTCGTCCAATGTGGTGTGGGCGGGTCCGCCGTGCTGGGCCATGTGGATCCGTCCACTGTAATTGGCGGTGACGACGGCGGCGTGCTCGTAGACGCTGTCACCCTTGTACTTGAAGAAGAGTATGTCGCCCTTGCGGACGTAGTAGACATTGGTGATGAAGTAGCTTGGCCGGTTCCAGGCCAGGTGGCGGCGCAGATTGTCGGCCCCCGACCATGTGTAGCTGGCCTTCACCGGCCAGCTGTTCCACCAGGGGTTCTTGAACCACACGTCGTCGCGCTTGTACCAGCCCGACCGCATCTTCATGCCTCCACCGTAGTAGAGGGCCTTGGAGACGAAGTTCGCGCAGTCGTACTTGTACTCCCACTTGACGCCCGTGTTGTTGTACGCCCAGCTGCCGGTGCCCAGACCGTTGATGTACGACGCGGCGTAGGACGCCGTGCGGACGCCCTCTGCGGGTGCCTCGCCTGTGGGGAAGCCGTCCGTGCCGAGCGTCAGCGCTCCCGTCTCGTCGGCCGGCGGACCGACGGCGTCGGCCGGGGTGGCCATCACCTGGGTGGCGGCGGCCGCCGTAGCCGACAGGGTCTGACCCGCCTGGCCGTCGTCGGACTCGTTCTGGAGCTTGACGGTGGCACCGGACACCGAGAACAGGTACCGCTTCGCGTTCTGGTTCTCCGACACCTGGTCGGCGCCGTCGATCCGGATCGTCATCGTCTCCGAGACGGTGGCCCTCAGCACCGGCTGTCCGGTGACGGCATCGGTGCCCGCCACCACCTCCGTCAGGGCCGAGGTGGCTCCGACGTAGGACTGGTTCCTGGGGGCCAGGGCCTCACGGGCTCCGACGAGGGTGGCCTCCTGCATGCCGAGCAGTTCGCCGAAAACCGCTCCATGCGGGGATTCGGCGGCCGCGTCCGCGGCGGTCAGGCTCGTACCGATGATGACCTTGTTGCGTGCGTTCAGGTACGCCTGGACATAGTCCTTGTACTGCGCGGCTCCGCCGGCCACGGTGGCGCCGCGCGCCAGCGCGGACCGGGACACGGGACCGCTGCCCAGGGCGTTCTTGGCCGTTACGGCGACCCGGTAGGAGATGGCGTTGTCGAGCCCGCCGAAGACGGCGCGCGGTGTCGGTCCCTCCCAGGTACCGACGACGGAGCCGTCGCTCCTCTCGGCCTCGGCCACGTAGGTGAGGTCACCGGTCGTGCCGCTGTCCAGGGGAGCGTTCCACGTGGCGACGAGCCCTGTGTCGCCCGGAACGGCGACGACCTCGCTGACGGCTCCCGGGGCGGTCGGCGGCAGGTACTCGATGGTCAGCTTGGGTCGCTTGGCAGCGTCCGCCGCCGCACCCGAGTGGTAGGCCGCTGCAGCTGCTGTGCCGGGGACGATGAGCGCCATCCCCTCGTTCCCGCCGCGGTCGGTCCATGACTGAACCAGGACGCCGAAGTCGATTTCCGGCAGCGCGGTGTCGGAGGTGTACTTCTCCTCGCCGGCGGCGGTGAGGAGTTCCTTGCCGCTCTGCGCGGTGGTCCATGGAGAGGACAGCTCGTACACCTCAGGCTTCTGCTCCACGCACTGCGTGGTGCAGTCGGACCTGGTCAGAACGAGCTTGGCAGAGGTGACCCGGGCTCCCTTGGGAAGGGCACCGAGATCAGCCTTCAGGTGAGTGGCCCACAGGCGGCCGTCGGCCGTGCCGATCCGTAGCTGGTCGTTCGGCAGGGTGGCGCAGCCCGGCGTGTCGCAGTCGGTGGGCGCCGACACGGTTGTGAGGGCGCTACTGGTGACAGTCAGGGACTGCGTGGCAGGCATCTGAGGCAGTGGCTGGACGCGGACCGTCAGACTCTGCTCCGCCGACCAGGCCGAGCAACCCACACCCGTGCAGGCGCGCACGGACCACCGGTAGGTCGCGCCGTCCGTCAGCTTGCCCTCGGGGACCTGCAGCGCGGCGCGACCGCCGCTCATCTGCGAGACGGGCTGCAGGGTCAGGCCGGGCACCGGGTTGCCGGAGAAGTCCTTCAGCGAGAATTCCGCGCTCACCCGGCCCTGAGACGCGTCGGAGACGACCGTGGAGAGGATGGGCGTCAGAGTCTGCTGAGCGCCGGCCTGCAGGTCGCGGGGGGCGTCGGGCAGGGGGCTGACCGTGAAGGTGGTCCAGTTGGACCATGGGGACCAGCTGTTGCTGTAGTGCGTGCCGTCGTAGGGCGAGGTACGGAAGCGGTACATGCGCCCGTGCTGGAGCACGCCCGCCGGTACGATGACCGAAGCGGGGGTGCCGGCCGGGACGAACGGTGACACCAGGTTGCCGCCGACCTGGGTGTTGGTGGCCGCGTCGAAGATCTGGAAGGTGCCGTTGACCGTGTCGCCGTCCTTGTCCGCGAACGTGTCGCGCAGGGTCGGCGTCGTCGTCTCGACGCGCCAGGCGGGGGTCATGTCCTGGACGAACGGAGGGCCGGCCTCCTGCTTGGTGCCGGTCTGCGGCCGGTAGTTGTAGGTCACCGTCAGCTTCGGCGGGTTGGAGGCGGCGTTCGCGGAGTTGACACGCTTCCACTGCCCGACGACCGACTCCGACGTGGCGCGCAGGCCCATGCTGGACAGCGGCGCCTTCGCGGACGCCCACGTCTGCACGAGGGTGGTCACGTCGGCGTTGATCCAACCGTCCGGTGCCGAACCGCAGCCGGGGTTGCCGCGGGTCTCAGTGGAGGTGGCGTATTTGGTGCCCATCGCGGGCTGGCTCGTCCAGCGCGACGCGGTGCTCGCGGCGGCGGAGCTCCAGACCTCCCACGGCTGCGCGACGCAGTCGGTGTTCCCGGAGTGGAAGTTCCACAGCGACAGCTTGGCGTCGGAGACCAGGGCGTCCGCGATCGGTGCGGTGTTCCAGGTGATGAACGAACGCGCGGTGCGGAAGGTGCCGTCCGCGTTCTTGGTGCCGGGGTTGCCCAGGTCGAGCTCGGTGTCGTTGGACCAGTCGACGGTCTCGCCCTGCTGGACGTAGGTGTCGAAGACGTTGCCGAGTGAGGAGGTCGAGGGGTCCACGGTCACCGGGTACTTGGTGGCCGGGTCCGCGAGGAACTTCGCGTCCGGGGTGACGACCAGGTCGACCATGCCTTTGCCATGGACGACCTTCATGGCCACGGGCACCTTGCGGGTGTGCTCGCCGGAGACCGGATCGACCGTGGAGTCCCACATCACCGGCGCCGGCATGACCGCGGTCTTCTTGCTCCTGCGGTCGGTGAACTGCACGCTGCCGTCGGCCTGCTGCTCCACCTTCAGGCCCTTGGCCACCAGCGGCAGGGTGTAGGAGTAGTTCCCGCCGGCCGGGCGCTGCTTCAGCTCGACGAACTGCTCGAAGCCGCTGCGCGTGGCCTCGACGACGACGTCACCGCCGGGGACGGCGTTGGTGTACTCGGCGCGGGCCCCGTCGAGCTTCGGGGACGGCAGGGCGCCCTTCCACTTGAGGGTGATCTGCTGGTCGCCCTCGCCCAGCGTGACGAGGTCGGTGCTGATGTAGTTGACGGACGGCGCGGCCTGGGGCGCGGCCTTGGCCATCCGCGGGAGGCTGCCCGCGGCCAGCTTCAGGCCCTGCGGGTGGGCCTTGGACGCGACGGACCCGTCCGGGGCGTGGCCCAGGGCCACGTCGACCCCGCGCCAGGCGCGTGCGCTCTGGTCGTAGAAGCGGATCGGCCCGGCGGCCACTTCGGTCGTGAGCGTGCCGTTCGGGTTCACCCACGTGGTGGAGGTCTCGGACCGCTCCGAGACGGCTTCCACGCGGTGGCCGGCCGTCCGCGCGGCCACCCGGGCGCGCGCCAGGTTGAGTTCTTCGGTCACGGCGCCGGACTTGGCCGCGGCCGGAGCGGCGTCGGCCGGGTGCGAGCTCTGGATCAGGGTGGCGGTCACGATGAGTGCCGCTCCGCCCGCTATCCAGTGGGTAGTCCCCCAGGGCCCTCTTCCGCGGCGTCTTGCCGCGGAGAAGCGAGTAGCCATACTTCCTCGGTCTTTCTGCGAGTACCCGATGAACCAGGTACGAGGGGAGCAACGTAGCGCCCTGACCAGCCAGTTCGTGCCAGCAAACGGACATGGGGGACACAACCCACAGCCCAGTGACGCAATTCACGCCGCGGCTGAAACGTGTTCCCGCAGCTGACACCCGTCCGAGGTGGAGACCAGGGGTGTCGTGGCCGACGCTGTCGACGCGGCTCTCGTCCAGGGGGCGTGCTGCAGTGGAAATGCGCACAACTTGGGTTCTGGCTGCAGGGTGTTCTGGACGGACCAGGGGCAGATCGCCGTGAACTCAGCGGTGAACACTGCCTGCTGGTGCAAGATAGACCACGCCGGGGTCGGGGCGGGGGCCCATGACATCGAGCTGGCGCAGGCCTTTGCCTCAGACTCACGAGAGAGTCGACCCCGAACTGGAAGTACGCATAGCCAAAGATTGAGAAACCACGGGCGCCGGGCTTCTGCTGTGGCTCCACAAGCCGGGTTCGGCACTCCTGGGAGAGCGGATTTGAGCCGACCCCATATCGGCAACATGTTCGATGACTTCTCTGCCCTAGTCACAGCCGCGAGAGGTCACGCTTCGGCGCCGGACAAGCCACTGGTGACGACAATGGCGGCCACGTCGCCGGTCTCGGTCCGCCCCAACCAGACGATGCCGCCTGACTCCGCTCCCCGAACGTCACCAGGTCGGCCTCTTGCGACTCGTCACTGATCCGCCCGCACCCGTCCGTCAGCGGCCCGCTTCCACGCGGTTCCCACCGGCCGTCCACGCACGTGCGAAATGGTGCGGACAGGGTCGTCCACGCGCCGGCGTCGGCGAAGCAGCCGACGTTTGTGGTCGGCTGCGAACCGAGGTCCTCCCCTGGCGGAAGGCGGTCGATGTCGTCAGCGACACCCAGGCCGATCTCCCACCCGGCCACAGGGTCACCGCCGATACGCAGACGCGTCGCTGCGCACTCCACGCCGTCGAATTGCTCGCCGAAGAACTCGTACGGGCCCGCCGTCCACGCGATCTCCACCGGGTAGACGCCCGGGGGAATGCGCACCGCCAGCTCCAGCGGGGGACGCGTCGGCACCCCTTGCGCGTATCGCCAGACGTTATCGTCGTCCCAGGGCGCATCCACAACGAGCCGGCCACTGGGTACACGAATAGTGGTCAATCCTCTCCAGCACCCCGGCGGCGCGCAGGGCGGCCAACGGCGCGGCCGTAGCCGTGGCGGTCAGTTGCCCGGCCATCTCGACCAGGAGCGCGGCCAACGGCTCGACAGCGGCACGGCAGCGTCGCAGACGACGGACAGGTGCGCAGTCCAGTCCGCGAGCGGTCCCGCGAGGTCGACGTCCGCTTCGTACAGGGCTTGGTCGCCGATCGTGTCCCAGTCCAGGGGGTACGCGCTGCGCCATCCGCACGCGCACACCGCCCAGAGGGCCTCGGCGGCGGACGGCGGGCCCGGCTGTCGTAGGCCGACCAGTGCGTGGTCGACGGCACGTTCGGACCGCTCCCGACATCGAAGTACACCGGGCCCGGTTCACTGCCGCCGACCAACCTGACGCACCGGATGGGCGTGATCGGTTTCGGTTGTCTCCCGCCGTCAACCGAAGGCTACCGCCGCGCCCCCGCCACCCCGGAGCAGATACGGCGGCTGCTGGCCGAAGGCGTGGCCGCCTGCGTCCACTGCCGACCCGACACCGCGCTCGGAGTGCTGGAGTGACCGGGCAGAGAGAACCCCTCCCCGTACTGTCAAGTCACTGGTTTCCGGGACTCGGGCCACCGGCAGGTGGCGCTCATTCTGAGTACATGGAAGAGCGTCACAGCCGCAATCCGCCGAAAGGGAGGAGCACACCATGTCCACCCCCGATCACCAGATCGCAATCAGCTTCAAGCGGCGGCTTGCCGCCGCAGCGCCCGCTCTCTTGTGGGCATGTTTCTACGCAATAGGCATATCGCACCTCACGAAATTGGTGGGCGGCGCCCCCTGGATCCGGGCCCTCGCGGCAGCAGCGATCCTGCTTATCGTCTTTCCGCTTTACTACCGCCACAGGCCACACGAGCTCGAGCCGTCCACGATGAGTCCTGACACGGAGCGAAGCAGGCCTCAGTGACCACCCCGCCACCGTCGTCTTGACCGGGGCGTTCGCCATGGTCAGCGGCGGATCATCCTCCCGTCGGCGACGCGGCCCCGACGGGAGGACGCAGCCATGCCGCGATCGCGTCCAGCTTGCGCTGCACGGCGTGTTCGGCCCGGCGCTCGGAGTTCTTCAGCAGAGCGAGCAGCAGCAGGACCACAGCGGTCATGAGGTACCGACGAAGACTTGAGACGTCGGGGCAAGCCCAAGCGTCTGTGCTGCAAGGAACACCCGACAAGAGCCGGACAAAAGACTCCAAGCCGGCCGCTGCTCCTTGGCTCCATCCCGGACCGCGGACATTACCGTGCACGTCTTTGCATTCCGTGGGGGCACTGAGGCGAGTTGAAAGCGCGCCGCACGAGCCGCGCGCTCGCGTACGCGAGGTCGGATTCACCCGTCCTGTCCGCTGGAGGAGGCCGGACAACACGACGAAAGGCCGCTACCCCCGAAGAACGGAGTGGCGGCCCTCGTCTCCAGCGGATCCTGGGTCGCGGTCCAGTCGGCGCCGTACCGGCACAGCGCCTCCGGCGATGGCGGTAACCCCGCCCGCCCCCGCTACTCCGGCCGTACTCCGGGCAAGATCACGCCGACTCTTTGGCGGCGGGCTGGGCATGCGCCAAGAGGAACTCGGTCGCCCCCGCGATGGCCTGCGCGGAGGTGTTGTAAACGGCCTCTGACTCCTCGTCCCGGTGGTTCGCGGCGGTGGCGGTGTACCACCAGGCATCGGCATCCGGGTCATGGTGGATGACGGCGGCGCCGCCTGCGTAGCGCAGGGGGATGGACTCGCTGGCGGACTTCCTGGCTACCGCGTGGGGCCACTTGAGGCGGGCGGACTGGCGCTTGATGCCGCCCCAGGCCGCGCCGAGCTGGGTGTAGCTGGCCCCGCTGCGGCCGGCGACGGTGGCAGCGCTCTCCGCCAGCCGGTCGACAGACCGCTTGGCTTCGTACAGCGCCCGTAGCAGCGCCAGTTGTACATCGGGCGCGGCCATCAGTGCGGTGTCGAAGGGCTTGCCGGCGGTGCGATAGGCGAGCGCACGCGTCGAGATCCGTTCGGCCAGGGCGCGGACCGCGTCGAGCACCTTGTCGTCCATGGTGAACGCGTCGTCCTCGGTGGGCTCGCTCCAGGCGGGGTCCACCTGAGTCATGACGGTAGGCCAGAAGTTGTCGTCGTTCTTGTCGGGGGTGGGGATCGCCACTGCATCATCCATGCGACAAGTTTACCTGCGGGAAGGTCCTGAATGACAGGGAAAACTGTCGGCATGCCAATACGGTAGTTGCTTCTGTCGCCTATCTCTCGCCGTCCCCCCGTTCGTGGCCGGCGACCGCCCGGCTCACCTGGGCGGCGGGAAGACGGTGGGGGCTCTTCTGTGAGGGGTCAGCCGATGCGGACGGTGATCTCGGGGAGGGGTATGTCGGAAAGGTTCAGCTGGAGCCCGGTCAGGGTCAGGTAGGTCTGCGAGTCGGTCAAGGCGGAGGTGGTGGACGGCGCCTGGGTCTTCCCGCGCGTGCTCACCAGCAGGTACCAGCCCCCGCGCTTGTAGCTGCGGGAGGCGTCGGGGCGGTCGCCGCTCGGGTTCAGCGTCCAGCCCTGGCGCTCCAGGTCGGCGCAGATCGCGTTCATCTCCGACTGTGCGGCGGTCTTCTCGCGGACGGCCAT
Organism: Streptomyces sp. NPDC028910; assembly: GCF_055564955.1. NCBI lineage: Bacteria > Bacillati > Actinomycetota > Actinomycetes > Kitasatosporales > Streptomycetaceae > Streptomyces > Streptomyces sp. NPDC028910. The sequence continues at coordinate 142,301 of NZ_JBVHVF010000009.1, forward strand.
CCAGCCCGTCCTGTTCGAGTTGGCGCCGGCCGCGACGGTCGGGCGGCCCTGCGCCGGGTCGAGGCCCGCCGCGCTGACCGCGGTCCGGATCACCTCGTCCACGGCGTCCCGTGTGAGGGGCGGTGACGTGGACTCCGGTGTGGGCGCCGCCGTGGACGGGGACGGCGTGGGCGCGGGCGCGCCCAGGTGGATGCGCCCGTCGTCGTCTATCTGGATGTGGTCGGGCAGGACCACGGCGGCCAGACTCACGATCAAGGTCGCGGCCAGCCCGATCCACACCCTCTTCAACAGCGCGTTCAACGCGAAACTCCCCCCGAGTGATCAATGAGAGGGAGTCTCACACAGACTGCTCGGCGCCCGGCAGCCCTTACCTGCTCCTGAGCCGCGCATGACAACGCGCAATGATCTTCACATCGACCTGACGCCTACTTCATCGAATGATGCGGCCCGCCGCACAGGTCCAGCGCCCGCCGCCGCGGTCCGCCGTAAGCTGCGCAACTGACAGCCACGGCCGCGCAGACACCGCCATGGCGATGAGCAGCGGCCGCCCGAGCCCGCGCCAGGTGTGGGGCTCGTGCAGACGACGTCGCCCGGTCAGTCGTGCGGCCCCGAACCACAGGCCCAGGGCCGCTACCAGACCCGCGTACGTGCCGATGCCGGCGAGTATCGGAGCTTCGTCGCGGGGCTCGTCGGCGGTGTTCTGCCGGACGTCCCCCTCGGCGAGGGCCATGATGTCGCCCCGCCAGACGGTGCCGGTCACCTGGTCTCCGGGGTTGAGCTGCTCAAGCAGCGGTCCTGGATCGCCGAAGTGCGGCTTCCCGTTCCACCGGCGGGTCGAGGAGGCCGCCGCGTTCGCGGGCAAGCTCCCGGAGACCGCCGCCGAGCTGTACGTCACCGAGGCGTCGGCCGCCGATCTGGCGAAGGCGGAGGCGAAGGCGGAGGCGAAGGCGGAGGCGCTGCCGAAGTCGTCGATCGACGCGGAGTTCTACGAGCTGGTCCGCGCGTTCCTCGCGTCCGTGCGGGTGCTCGGCTCCAGCAGTTCCTTGGCCGTACCCCTACGAGGGGCGCGCGGGCGGCGCTAACCTCCCGCCCAGGAGGTACGGGGGATGCGCGGCGCGGTGGTCAAGGTGGTGACGGGGTGCCTGACGGGCGCCCTCACAGCGGCTGTGGCCGCACTGGCGGCCCTCGCGGCCAACGCTGCTACCTCCCAGGCCCGTTGGCCCGGTCTACTCGACGGGATCCGGCAAGATCCCTGGCCCTGGGTGGCAGGACTGGGGGCCGGGGCCGTGGTGCTCGCCGTGGTGACCGTGCTGCTCTCCAGCGGCGGCTCCACCCCAGCGGACTTACCGGCACCCGCACCCCCGCCCGTCCCGGAATGGGTGATCGACCGCAACGAGTCTCGCGCCGCCGTCGCCGCGGTCTGCGGTCGACGGGGCGCCGGCGGCCGGGCTGTGGGCATCACAACCGCCCTCGAAGGCGCTGGCGGCTTCGGCAAGACCACCCTGGCGGCGATCGTGTGCGCCGACCGCCGGGTCCGCAGGCGGTTCAAGGGGCGGGTGTACATGGTGACGGTCGGCCGGGACGTGCGGGGGCGCGAGGCCATCGCCGCCAAGGTGGCCGAGGTGACCCGGTTCATCACCGGGGACACCACCGCGTTTGCCCACCCGGACCAGGCCGGGGACCATCTCGGGCGGCTGCTCGACGCCCGGCCGCGGATCCTTCTCGTCCTGGACGACGTGTGGGAGGCCGACCAGCTCGACCCCTTCCTGCGGGGCGGTGAGCGGTGCGTACGGCTGGTCACCACCCGGATCCCCGCGCTGCTGCCACCCGGCAGTACGCGGGTACGGGTGGACGAGATGTCACCGGACCAGGCCCGGGCGGTACTGACCTGGCAACTGCCTGAGCTCCCCAAGGAGCTGGTGCGGGGACTGGTACGCGCCACCGGACGGTGGGCTCTGCTGCTGCACCTGACCAACCGGCTGATCGCCGAGCACGTGGCCACCGGAGCCGACCCGGCCATGACGGCCGGGCGTGCGCTGCAGAGGCTGCGTTCCGGTGGCCCGGCAGCCGGGGAAGGGCCCGTACAGTCGCTGGACCTCGACGATCCGGAGCGCCGGGCCAGGGCCGTACGGGCCACCATCGAGGCCGCCACCAGCCTCCTCCGGCAGCCCGGCGGGGCGCTCCGGCTGGCCGAGCTCGCAGTGTTCGTGGAGGACGAGGCGGTCCCGGTGCCGCTGGTGCTGCGGCTGTGGGAGGCCACCGGCGGGCTCACCGAGGAGGCCGGCCGGGCGCTGTGCACCGAGCTGAGCCGTCTCTCGCTGATTTCGCTGAGTCCCGAGGGTGGCGGCCGGATCACCCTGCACGACGTGCTCCGCGACTACCTGCGGGGCGAGCTGGGGCCGGACGCGCTGGTCCGGCTGCACGGCATCCTCGCCGGCACGGCCGGCACCCGCCCCTGGGAGTCCGCCGACGGATACCTCCTGGACCATCTCGTCGAGCACCTGCTCGCGGCCGGGCGGACCGAGGAGGCCGAACGGGTCGCCGGGGACATTCGCTGGGTGGAGGCCCGGGTTCACCAGCGGGGTCCGCTGGCGGCCTGGGGAGACCTGTCGGCGGTGCCCACCGACGCGGCCGCCGCCCTGGCCGACGACCTCACGCGCGCCGCGCATCTGCTCACCCCCACCGATCCGCCGGGCCTGCTGACGAACGTCCTGCACAGCCGCCTGGAGCCGTTCCCGCACTGGCGGGAACAGATCGCCGCCCGGCAGCAGGACCCCGGGCTGCGGCCCCTGCTGCGCAACGCGGAGCGCCCGCCGGACCTCCCCGACCCGAGCCTGCTGCGGACCCTCACCGGCCACAGCCGCGGCCCGGTGCAGGCCCTGGCCTTCACACCGGACGGCAGCTCGCTCGTCACGGTCGGGTGGGACGGCATGGCGCGCGGTCTGGACCCTGCCGTAGGGGGCCGGTTCACCGTGGACGTGCCGGGATACCGGTTCCAGGCGCTGGCCGTCTCTCCCGACGGGACCTGGCTCGCCACGGCCCAGTACGACGGCCGTATCCACCTCAGGCCGGTGGGGCGGGATACCGAGGAGACACTCGTCATCGGGCCGACGGGGCTGGTCGTCAACCCCGTCCAGGCCCTGGCGATCTCCCCCGACGGCACCTGGATCGTGTCCGTGAACTCGGCCGGGAAGGTGGAGATCTGGGATGCGCGCGGTGGCGGCAGCATCCACAGGACGGACATCGGGAACACCCCCTACACCTGTGTGGCCGTCTCCCCGGACGGGGAACGGCTGGTGCTGGGCGGAAGCCGGGGGGTCCAGGTCGTCGACCGGGACCTCACCTGGGCCCTTCGGCCCAGACCTGCCCCGCCCAGGCCGGTGAACGCGGTGGCCTTCACCCCCGACGGGAACCTGTTCGTCGCGGCGGGCAGGGACGGCTCGCTGGCGGTGTGGGAGAGCGGCACCCACCGCCTCGTCACCCGGATGCGCGGGCACCGGAGGCAGGTGCACGCGGTGGCCGTCTCCCCGGATGGCCGGTGGCTGGTCTCCGGGGGCGAGGACGGCACCGTACGGACCTGGGACCTGCACACCGGTGAGGCCATGGCCGTTCACCTCGGGCACTCCCGTGCGGTGCTGACCGTCGCAGTCTCCCCGGACGGCCGGTGGCTGGCCAGTGCCGGCCACGACCGGACGGTCCGCATCTGGGCCGCGGGCACGCGGAACACCGGGTCCGCCGGTGACCGCGGGCCGGTGACCGCGCTCGCGGTGGCGGCGGAAGACGGCCTTACCGTCACCGCCACGGCCGACGGGACCGTGGAGTTCCGGCGGGCGCGCGTGGGGCGCCTGCCGCGCCCACTGCCGCGGGTGCGGACCGGCGGCGCAGGCGACGAACCGTCGCCGCGGCCGGTGCGGGCGGTGGCCCTGCCCCGGGACGGCAGCTGGTGCGCCGTCGCGGAAGAGCGGGGGCGGGTGGCGCTGCACGACCCGGAGGGGTCCTGGCAGGTGCAGGCGGTCTACGACACCGGCGCCCCCGAGGTGCGGGCGCTCGCCGCCGCCCCCGACGGCACCTGGCTGGCCGTCGCGGACGCCGGGGGCGCCATCCAGCTCTGGGACCGCGCGACGGGAACCCGTACCGCCACTCTCAGCGGCCGCCTCCGCCGGCCAAACGCGCTGGCCGTCTCCCCGGACGGCAGCTGGCTGGCCGCCGTCGGCAGGGAGACGGAGCACGCGGGGGGTGTGGTGCTCGTGTGGGACACCGCCACCGGCCGGGTCCGCCACGAGGTCGTGTGCGCAGGGGAGCTGACCGCCGTGGCCGTCGCACCGGACGGCAGCTGGTACGCCACCGCCGGGTGGAACGAGGCGGTGCGGCTGCGGGACCCCGTGACCGGCCGGTCCACCGGATCCTTCACCGACGACCCGGATGGGGTCCAGGCCCTGGCGATCTCCCCGGACGGGGCATGGATCGCCACGGCCGGGCGCATGCTGCGGGTGTGGGACCAGGCCACGGGCCGTACGGTCGCGGCAGTCCGCGCAGAGACGCCTGTGACGGGCTGTGCCTGGCTGCCGGGTGGCCGGCGCCTGCTGGCGGCGGGTGAACGGGGTTTGTACACCTACGAGTTCTGTCCATGACGTGGACGCGGGGTGGCGCATGCGACCGGCGTTGAGTGGGCCGACCTGATCACCCCGAGGCCGGCCGACGCGGCGTCACGCCGCACGTGCTGCTGGACTTCGTGCACGTCGCCGAGCCGAAGCCGTCCTACGGCTCCGCACGTGCCGGCGTACACGTGAACATGCCCAACCGAGTACGGATGAACGTGCCCAGCCGCGGGCACGGCCAGGCGTCTTCTTGACCCGAAGCGTGATTGAGGTTCTAGCGTGTCACCTACTTGATCATCTGACGACGGGAGACACGCCCCGTGATCCTCGTGACCGGAGCCACTGGAAACATAGGCAGTGCCCTGCTGAAGGAGCTGCACGCTCGCGGTGTCGGGCCGCTGAGAGGACTCACCCGTGATGCCGCACGGGCCGTCTTCCCCGAAGCGGTCGAGGCCGTGGAGGGCGACTTCGCGAAGCCGGCCTCGTTGAAGCCCGTGCTGGAGGGGGTGCGCTCGCTGTTTCTCGTGTCGCGTCTGGGCTCGGACGCCGACATCCTCGAAGCCGCCCATCAGGCGGGCGTGGAGCATGTGGTGCTGGTGTCGTCCATCACCGTCCAGACGCATCCGCACCTCGGCCCCGCCGGCGAGAACCGGGCGGTGGAGCAACTGCTCGAGGCAAGCGGCATGGCCTGGACGATCCTGCGGCCGACGCAGTTCGCCTCGAACGCACTGATGTGGGCCGCTTCCATCCGTGGCCACGAGACCGTCCGCGCGCCGTACGCCGAGACCGCGCTGCCGACCATCCACCCCGCGGACATCGCATCGGTGGCACGCGTGGCACTGACCGAGCCCGGCCACCACGGACGCACGTATGCCTTGACCGGTCCAGAACCGGTGACCGCCCGACAGCAGGTCGAGGCCATCGCGGCAGCACTGGGTCGGGAGGTTCCCTTCGCCGAAATCAGCCGCCAGCAGGCCCGCGCACAGATGGCCGCGGTCTTCGGGCCCGAGGCAGCGGACGCGGTGCTCGACGTCACGGGCGGAGACGTGAACGACGAGCTGCTGATGGTGCGCGACACCGTTTCACAGGTCACCGGAACGCCAGCCCGCCCGTTCCAGCAGTGGGCCTCAGAGAACGCCAGCGCCTTCCGTTGAAACGGCAGGCTCACCAGGCCCCCGCGGCGCCGGCCGTGCTGGGCACGGCCGCGGTGCGAGGGGTCACGATCATCCTGCCGGGGTCGGGCGCTCGGGGCTGAGCTACGATCGCCCGCGTCGATCGGGTGAGCAGCACGGGGATGGTGGGTGGTGGGCGTGAGTGCCAGCGGCAGAGTGCCAGGGGTCGTGACGGTGGTGCTGGTGGGCGGCCTGATGCTGAGCGGCTGTTCCGGCGGCGGGGGCGGTGCCACTCCTCCGGCGGCGGAGAAGCCGGGTGCGCCGACCGCGAGCCCCGACTCGGCGTCGGCCCCGCCGTCCCCCTCGGTGTCGCAGCCGGCGCCCTCAGTCACGGCTCCGCCCGTGGAGCCGAAAACGCCGGCCACCGGCGCGGCCGGGCCGACGCCGCAGCGGACCACGGCGCGTGCGTCGCAGATCCCGCAGAACCCGCACCGGGGCCCGAACCCGCCTCCGGCGCCCACCCACTCCCCCACGATGGTCTGGAAGCCGACGCCCTTCGACCCGAAGGACCCCTCGATCCCGAGGTACACGGTGCCGCCGCTGCCGTAGGCGACCGCCCCTCCCCCACCCCCGGGCCCCCAGCGGCTACCCCGGCAGGGGTGCCTCGGCGTACGCGCCCGACAGCAGGTGGCCCGCCCCCGGAGCGATGGCGGGAAGGTCCAGGGCGCGCAGCATCTGGTGGGCGGTGCAGACCGCGGCGGACACCACCGGCTTGCCCAGGAGCTGTTCGGCCTCCTCGATGGCGCCCAGGGACGGCATCTGCACGCAGGCCGAGAGCACGACCGCGTCCGCGTCGGCGTACTCCAGCGCCCGCGCGAGGCCCGGCAGCCGGGCCGGGTCGTGGGCGGCGACGTCGAGGTTGTCCGGGATTTCGAGGGCCTGGTAGTCCAGGACTTCGATGCCCTCGTTCGTGAGGTAGTCGACGACGGTCCGCGTGAGGGGGCGCATGTAGGGGGCCAGCAGCGCGATCTTCCTGGCGCCGATGGTGTGCAGGCCGTGGACGAGGGCTCCGGCGCTCGTGACGACGGGGGCGGGTGCGCCGTTCTCGGCGGTTCGGGTGTGCAGTCGCCGCTCCGAGGTGCGGTGGTAGCCGAGGCCCATGCTCATGATGGCGACCAGGCAGGCGTAGCCCAGTACGTCGACCCTGGCGTCGGAGAGTTCCACGGCGCAGCGGTCGGAGTCGGCGTCCATGGCCTTGAGCTGCTCCGGCGTCACGTGGGTCATGCGCATCCGGCTGGAGTGGAAGGTGAAGCGCTCGTCGGGCGCGACGGCCCGGCGGGCCCGGAGGATGGCGGGGACTTCGGTTTCCATGGTGACGTTGGAGCTCGGCACGATCTGGCCGATGCGGTAGGTGCGGGGTGACACGGGTACTCCTCAGCGGGCGTCGACGACGGGGTTGGTCAGGGTTCCGATCAGCTCGACGGTGGCCTCCACGGTGTCACCGGGGGTGAGGAACTCCGGCGGGACCATGCCGGCGCCCACTCCCGACGGCGAGCCCGTCGCGATGACGTCGCCTGGTTCCAGTGTCATGCCGGAGCTGATGTCGGCGATGAGGCGGGCGATGGGGAAGAGCATGTGCCGCGTGTTCGACTTCTGTTTGGTGACGCCGTTGACGCGCAGTGAGAGGTCGAGGGCCATGGGGTCGCGGATCTCGTCACGCGTGACGACCACCGGGCCGAAGGGGGCGTAGGAGTCCTGGCCCTTGGAGAAGAACCACTGGCCGGACCGGCGCTGGTCGCGGGCGCTGATGTCGTTGATGACGCTGAAGCCGAAGACGTGGTCGTACGCCTCCTCCTCGCTCACCCGGAAGGCGGTGCGGCCGATGACGACGGCGAGTTCGCACTCCCAGTCCAGCTGGGTGGTCAGGTCGGCGTTGTGCAGGATCGGCTGTCCCGGGCCGGTGACGGCGGTGGCGGGCTTGCCGAAGAGGACGGGGCGCGGCGGCAGGTCCTTGTCGGTGTCGAGGCTGCGGCTCGACTCCTCGACGTGCTCGATGTAGTTGAGGCCGACCCCGATGATCTTGCCGGGGCGCAGGGGGGCGCGCAGGGTCACGGCTTCCAGCGGGTGGACGGCCCCACCCGGCCGGCCGGCGGGACCGGCGGCGAGCAGCCGGCGGGCGGCTTCCTGGGCGGCGGGGCCGGCCTGGACGAAGGCGAGCAGATCGTGCGGGAGTCGTACGCCGGCGTGTTCGGCCAGGATCGCGAGGTCGAGGACGAGACCGTCGGCCTCGACGCCCAGGCGTTCGGTGGTTCCGGTGGTGAAGGTCAGCATGCGCATGCTGGGGGCTCCTCGTGGGTCAGGCGGCGACGGGCTGGTGGCCGCCGTGGTCGGCGTACGCCTCTTCCCGGTGGAAACCGAGCGAGCGCATGACGGGGAAGTCGTTGAAGGAGAAGAGGCAGGCGTCCTCGGACTGGTCGAGGTTGTGGTGCTCGTGCCAGGCCCACGACGGGACGCAGAAGACGTCGCCCTGCTTCCACGCGAAGCGCTGTCCGGCGATCACCGAGAATCCGTGGCCCTTGGCCGCCGTGTAGATCACCGAGCCGGTGTGGCGGTGGGCGCGGGTGGCCTGGCCGGGGCGCAGCAACTGCATGTGGGCGCCCATGGTGGGCATGACCGGGCCGCCCGTCACCGGATTGGTGTACTCGGCGATCACTCCGTCGTACGGGGAGCCCTCGGTCGCCTTGGCGAGGTTCAGCAGGGCCTCGTAGGTGGGCTCCCAGGGGTAGGCGAGCAGCGGCGAGTACGGCCGGGTCCACTGCTCCACCCCGTAGGGCAGCAGGTTCGCCCCGTACGTCAGGACCGAGGAGTTGATGAGCTTTCCCGGGGTCTGGTACAGCTCGGGGTGGACCTCGTAGAAGCCGGCGTCCAGGGCGTTGACCAGCGGGATGTCGAGTCCGTCCTGCCAGATGACGGGGGCGTCGTCGGCGTCGTTGCCGTGTTCGTGCCAGGTGCCGTTCGGGGTGATGGCGAAATCGCGGGGGCCGACCTTCAGCTTCTGGCCGTCGACGATCGTCCAGGCCCCGGTGCCCTCGTGGACGAAGCGCAGGGCCGCCGCCTGGTGGCGGTGGGCGGTCATGGCCTCGCCGGGCCCCATGATCTGGAGCCCGGTGTAGAGGAGGCCCGCGGCGGCGCTGACGTCCTTGCGGCCCGGGTTGACGAGCATGACGACCCGGCGGCCGGCGTCGTCTCCCCGGACGAGGCCGAGGGCCTTGTGGACCAGGGGGCGCAGGTCCTCGTAGCGCCACAGCGCGGGCACGGACCTGGGCTGCGGGTACCAGGGCTCGATGTCGTTGGCGACGGTCCACAGGGCGCCCGCGTCCAGGGCGCCGAGCTCTTCGTAGTAGGCGGTGAGTTCGGGGGTCTCGGACACCCGGGCGCGGCCGAGCATCGTGTCGTCCTGCTCGATGGTCATACGTCCTCCTCAGGGGTGGCGGCGGTGGGGCGGGTGGGGCCGGTTGGGCCGGTGGGCGCGGGCGCGGGCGCGTTGAAGGTCACCGGCGGCCGGGGACGGTTGTCGACTTCGAGGCGGAAGACGTCGAAGCGGTTGTAGTGGCCGACGATGTCGTGCATCTGTTTGGGCTGGATGCACCGGCCGAGGTCGATCTCGCCGTAGACGATGCCCTCGTCGTCGACGAGGGGTTCGGTGACCGGGCGGCCGTCGGGGCCGAAGATGCCCGACAGGGCGCTGCGGGGACGGGTGAACTGCTTGCGCAGCTCCTCGTCGTCCCCGGCGAGGGTGTCGATCATCTCCGGGGAGACGGTCGAGCAGGCGACGACGGAGAAGACCTTGCCCTCGAAGCTGTGGGCGGCGGTGCGCACGGCGATCGCGTCGGCCATGTCGTAGTCGGCGGGGGCGACGGGCAGGGCGATGTAACAGGAGGCGTGGACCAGTTCCCCCTGCGCGAGGAGGGTGAAGCGGGCCAGGGTGTTGGTGTTCTCGCCGCAGGCCAGGGCGCCGAGGGGCCCGATGGGGGTGGGGTGGACGACGAGGGAGCTGCCGTCCCCGCCGGTCCAGGTGAGCTTCTCGGCCCAGGTCGGCACCAGCTTGCGGTGGACACCGAGGAGTTCGCCGTCGGGGCCGATGGTGAGCAGGGTGTTGTAGAGGACGCCGAGGCTGTGCGGGGCACGCTCGTTGACCCCGATGACCAGGACGACGCCGTGCAGGCGGGCCGCCGCGCGCAGGGCGTCGACGTGCGGGCCGGGGACGTCGACGGAGGAGCGCTGGAGCCGCTCGAACCAGGGGGAGCCCTGGACCGGATTCATCGTCCAGTTCCAGTAGGGGTATCCGGGGACGAACGCCTCGGGGAAGACGACGAGTTCGGCTCCGTTGCCCGCGGCTTCCGCGATCAGGGCGACGGCCTTGTCGACGGTGGCGGCGGGGTCGAGGTAGACGGGCGCGGCCTGGACGGCCGCCGCCGTGAAACGGGGCAGGTGGTCCCTGTCCATGGGCATGGGGGCCTCGGCTATCGGTGGACGGCGGCGGGTGAGGGGGCAGGGGCCGGGGTGGGGGCGGGGGCAGCGCGCGGCAGCCAGCGCCGGTGGACGGACGCGGCGGGCTGCCGCAGGAGTTCGAGGCGGGGCGGCACGCGGTCGGTCCGGGCCGCCGGAGGCCGCCCGCTGCCCGCCCTCCAGGCGCGCGCCCAGGGCGCGGCCGGGCCCTGGTAGCCCTGGGCGGCTGCGGCGTGCAGGGTCCACAGCGGGTCGTGGAGCTGGGCACGGCCGACGCCGCACAGGTCAGCGCGGCCGGCCAGGATGATCGAGTTCACGTCGTCGTACGTGGAGATCGCGCCGACGGCGATGGTGGGGACCCCGGTGGCGTTGCGGATGAGGTCGGCGTACGGGGTCTGGTAGCTGCGGCCGTAGCGGGGCCGCTCGTGGGCGACGACCTCGCCAGTGGAGACGTCGATGGCGTCGGCGCCCGCCTCGGCGAGCGCGCGGGCGATCGTGACCGCGTCGGCCTCGCTGGTGCCGCCCTCGGCCCAGTCGGCGGCGGAGATCCGCACGAGCAGCGCCTTGCCGGCCGGCCACACCGCCCGTACGGCGCGCAGCACTTCGAGCGGCAGCCGGAGCCGGCCTTCCGGGCCGCCTCCGTACGCGTCGCTCCGCAGGTTGGTCAGCGGCGACAGGAAGCCCGAGAGCAGATGGCCGTGCCCGTACTGGAGTTCCAGCGCGTCGAAGCCCGCCCGGTCGGCTCGCCGGGCCGCGCTCACGAAGTCCCGTACGAGAGCGTCCATGTCGGCCCGGTCGGCCTCGCGCGGTACCGGGCTCCGCTCGTCCCAGGCCAGGCCCGAGGCGGCGATCGGCTGCCGGTCACCGGGGACCGCCCGGCGTCCGGCGTGCGTGAGCTGGATGCCGAGGCAGGTGTCGGACTGACCGTGGACGAAGTCGGTGATGCGCCGCCAGGCCGCTTCCTGCTCGTCGGTCCACAGGCCGGGGCAGCCGGGGGTGGCCCGGCCGTCGGCGCTGACGGCCGTCATCCCGGCGAGGACCAGGCCGGCGCCGCCGAGGGCCTGCGTACTGAGGTGGACGAGGTCGAAGTCGCCCGGGACCCCGTCGCGCGCGGTGTGCAGGGCGGTCGGCGGTACGACGACCCGGTTGCGCAACAGCAGTCCGCCGAGCGGGTAGGGGCGGAACATCGGCGGCACGGTGGAGCGGTTGACGGCGGTGGTGAAGCCCTCGTCGCGCACGCGCAGGTTGTCGTAGGTGACGCGGCGGCTGCGGGTGAGCAGGTTGAAGGCGAACTGGTGGGGGTCCTGGCCGGTGTACCGGTCGATGTGCTCGAACCATTCCAGACTGGCCTGGGCCGCGCGCTGGGTGGACTCCACCACCGGCCTGCGCTCCTCCTCGTACGCGGCGAGCGCGGTGGGCACGTCGGGGTGTTCGTGCAGGCTGGCGGCGAGGACGAGGGCGTCCTCCATGGCCAGCTTGGTGCCGGAGCCGATGGAGAAGTGCGCGGTGTGGGCGGCGTCCCCGAGGAGGACGATGTTGCCGCGGCGCCAGGTGCGGTTGCGGACGGTGGTGAAGCGGAGCCACTTGGAGTTGTTGGGGAGCAGGCGGTGGCCGTCGAGGTGGCCCGCGAGGAGTTCCTCGCAGCGCCGGATGCTGTCCTCGTCACTGGTGCCCGGCGGATGGTCGCGGGCGGCGAACTCCGCGAAGCCGGCGCGCCGCCACGCCTCCTCCTCCATCTCGACGATGAAGGTGGAGCGGGTGGAGTCGTAGGGGTACGCGTGCACCTGGAGGGTGCCGAACTCCTGCTCGTCGACGATGAAGGTGAAGGCTTCGAAGACCTTGTCCGTGCCCAGCCACATGTAGCGGCCGGTGCGTTCGTCGAGTTCGGTGCCGAACGTGTCGGCGTAGGCGGCGCGGGTGGCCGACCGTACGCCGTCGCACGCCACCACCAGGTCGTACGCGGCGGCCAGTTCGGCGGCGGGCGGGGCCTGGGTGCGGTAGCGGACGTCCACCGCCAGGGCGGCGCAGCGCTGCTGGAGGATCCGCAGCAGGTGCCGGCGGCCGAGGGCGGCGAAGCCGTGGCCGCCCGAGGTGAGGGTGCTGCCCCGGTAGCGGACGTCGATGTCGGCCCAGCGGGCGAACTCGGCCGACATGGCCGCGTGGACCTCCGGGTCGGCCTGGGCGATGCCGTCGAGCGTCTCGTCGGAGAAGACGACCCCGAAGCCGAAGGTGTCGTCGGGGGCGTTGCGTTCCCAGACGGTGACCTCCCAGTGCGGGGAGAGCCGCTTGGCCAGGGCCGCGAAGTACAGTCCGCCGGGCCCTCCTCCTATGACTGCGACGCGCACGACGTACCTCCTGCTGTTCCTGGTGTTCCTGGTGTTCCTGGTGCTTCCGCGGTGGTGAGTAGTTCCGGTTCCTGGGGTCCCGCCGTGGCCAGCAGCTGCCGTACGTCGTCGGGCCAGGGGGTCGAGCCGGTCGCGTGGGAGGCCGAATGGGCGATGACCATGCGGCCGCCGGCCGCCTCCACGCCCTGTTCGCCGCGCACGGTGAAGGCGTAGTGCAGGGAGGCCGAGCCGACCTTGGTGACCTTCAGCTCGGTGCGCACCGCGTCGCCGAACCAGAGCCGCGCCCGGTAGTCGGCCTCGAAGTGGACCCGGGGCGTGCTGCCGAACAGGTGGGACAGGCCGAGGCGGTGGAGCAGGACGGCCTCGGCCGCCTCGACCCAGCGCACGACGGTGGAGTGGTGGTAGTGGCCGGCGGCGTCGGTGTCGGTCCACTCGACGCGGCGTTCGACGACGACGCTGGGTGGCAGGGACGGCGGGGGCGGTGCGGCGGGCGTCACGGTGGGCGCCGTGGCAGGCGACGCGGCAGGCATCGCGGCAGGATCCGCATCGGCGCGGGCGCGCTCGCGCAGTTCGCCGCGGCGGAGCTTTCCGGTGCCGGTGCGCGGGAGTTCCGTGACGAATTCGACGGCGCGCGGGTACTTGTACGGGGCGATGGCCCGCTTGACGTGGGCCTGGAGCTCGCGGACGGTCGCCTCGGCCGCCGGGACACCGGCGCCCAGGACGACGTACGCCTTGACGAGCATGCCGCGCCGCTCGTCCGGGGCGCCGACGACCGCGCACTCCTCGACGTAGGGATGGGTGACGAGGGCCTTCTCCACCTCGGGGCCCGCGATGTTGTAGCCGGAGGAGACGATCATGTCGTCGCTGCGGGCGACGTACCAGAAGTAGCCTTCCGCGTCGCGGACGTAGGTGTCGCCCGTGATGTTCCAGCCGTTCCTGACGTACGAGGTCTGGCGCGGGTCCGCGAGGTACCGGCAGCCGGTGGGGCCCGTGACCGCCAGCAGACCGGGCTGTCCGTCGGGGACGGGATCGCCGTTCTCGTCGACGACGGCGGCGCGGTAGCCGGGTACGGGGCGGCCGGTGGAGCCCGGCCGGATGTCCTCGTCGGCCGCGGAGATGAAGACGTGCAGCATCTCGGTGGCGCCGATGCCGTCGATGACGCGCAGGCCGGTGGCGGCGTGGAACGCGTGCCACACCGCGGCCGGGAGCGGTTCTCCGGCGGACACGCAGCGGCGCAGCCCGGCCAGCCGGTCCACCGCCCCGGCCTCCATGATCGCGCGGTAGGCCGTGGGTGCGGTGAAGAGCACGGTCACCCCGTGGGCCGCGACGAGCTCGGCCAGCTGCGCCGGGGCGGCCTGCTCGATCAGGAGGGTCGCGGCCCCGGCGTGCAGGGGGAAGACCACGAGTCCGCCGAGCCCGAAGGTGAAGGCGAGCGGCGGCGTGCCGGTGAAGACGTCGTCCGGGCGGGGTTTGAGGACGTGCCGGGAGAAGGTGTCGGCGTTGGCGAGGACGTCGCGGTGGAAGTGCAGGGTCGCCTTGGGGCGGCCGGTCGTGCCGGAGGTGAAGGCGATCAGCGCCACGTCGTCCGCGGCCGTGGCCACGGTGGCGAACCGGCCGTCCTTGCCCGCGCAGCGCGCGGTCAGGTCCGTCGGTCCGGGACCTCCGTAGGTGAGGACCGGCAGCTCCGGGAACTCCGGCGGGCCGGGGCGGCGGGTCGCGTCGAGCTCGTCGGCGTAGCGGTGGTCGCACACGGCGACCGAGGGCCGGCTGATGTCGGTGAGCTCGGCGAGTTCCGCGGCGCGCAGCAGCGGCATGGTGGTGACGGCGACGCCGCCGGCCTTCAGGACGCCGAACCATGCGGCCACGAGCCAGGGGTTGTTGGGGCCGCGCAGCAGGACGCGGTTGCCGGGGCGCAGGCCGAAGTCCTCGGTGAGGACCTGGGCGACCTGGTTGGCGCGGTGTTGCAGTTCGCCGTAGGTCCAGCGCTCGGTCGGGGTGAGCAGACAGGGGCGGTCGGGGCCGTGGAGTTCGACGGCGTCGTCGAGCAGGCGCTGAGCGCAGTTGAGTCGGTCCGGGTAGTCCAACTCCGGTAGGTCGAAGTGGAGTTCGGGCCACAGGGGGAAGGGCGGCAGCCGATCACGACAGAAGGAATCGGCATGCGCGGAAGGGGAGAGCTCCATGGGGCGGCACCTCGATCAGGGAGCAGCGGGGGAGACGGGAGCAAGGTATGTCGAATATTTGGCGTCCGTCAACATCTCGCGATATTCGGGGAGTGCGGGTCGTCTCCTCGTGGCACCCTGCGGGCACCCCCGAGCCGACTCAGGCCGTGGGGATGCACACCCGGACGGACTTCCCGAACTCGTGCGCCATGATGGAGAGTTCGCCGCCCAGCTCGGCCGTCAGCAGCTGCACGAGCAGCAGTCCGCGCCCGCATTCGGACTCCGGATCGATCTGCGCGCGCGGAGCGGGCAGCCGCGGCAGGCCGGCCCCCTGATCGGCGACCTCCAGCCGGAGCCAGCCGCCGCCGGCCGCGACGGCGACCCGCATACGGCCGGCGCCCGCGTGCCGGACGACGTTGCCGACGAGCTCACTGACGGCCAGCAGCAGGACGTCCGCCACGTCGAGGGGGACCCCCCAGCCTTCGAGCCTGGTCCGCACACGGGCCCTGACCTGCGGAACGCTCGCGGCGATGGGGTCGGCGACCCAGTGGACGAAGCTTCGGACCGCGGGAATCGCGGGACTGCCGGTGGAAGTGAGCATGACGTGCTCCCGGAGGGGGAAGGCGGCGCAGCCACGTCGGTGGCTCGTGTAACTAATCCTGGATTCAGATCACGAGCGACCTTGTGGTCAACGGAAAGGCGTCGCTAGAGTCGTGATTACACGTGTAACACGCTACGCCTCGCCCGGCGGCTCGCGCAAGCATTTCGGACAAACCACGCGAAGCCTGCACCCGCCCCGCCGGGATCCCGCCGCCTTTGGAAGGGCCGCAATGACGCAATCTCCTCCGGTCGAGTTCGACGTCGCCGACATGACCTGGCCGCCTCCGCCGTACCAGTCCCCCGTGCCGCCCGTGACGGGCACGGACGGCGTGCGCCGCTTCGACGGGATCACCTACGCGACCACGCCCGGCTACCGCCCCCGGCTGCTCGACGTCCAGGTGCCCGCCGGCGACGGACCGTTCCCCGCGGTCGTCTGGATCCACGGCGGCGGCTGGCTGGAGGGCGACCGCCGCTACCCGCCGCCGACCGTGCCCGCCGCCCTGCTGCACGGGAGGGTGCTGGCGGCCGGGCTCGCGCTCGTGTCCATCGACTACCGGCACAGTCTCGAAGCGCCCTTCCCGGCGCAGCTGCACGATGTGAAGGCCGCGATCCGCTACGTCCGCGCTTTCGCCGGCGTCCTCGGCGTCGACCCGGACCGGATCGGCGTCTGGGGCGAGTCCGCGGGCGGCCATCTGGCGGCGCTCGCCGGTCTGGTCGGCCCCGGCAGCCCGCAGGGTGCGGCGCTGGAGGGCACGCAGGGAGTCGGCTCCGGCGAGACCGGGGTCCTCGCGGTCGTCGACTGGTACGGCGTCTCCGACGTGGGCGCCCTGGCCGCTCACCCCATGCCGTCCATGCCGGCCATGGCGCCCGGTGCGGAGTTCCCCGATCCCTACGAGGCCCTGCTCGGCGCGGCCGTGTCCGCGCGGCCGGACCTGGCGCGGGCCGCGAGCCCGGTGACGTACGCCGAAGGCTCGAACCCGCCGCCGTTCCTGCTGGTGCACGGGACGCGGGACGGCCTGGTCCCGTACAGCCAGAGCGAGGTCCTCGCCGAGGCCCTGACGAGCGCCGGGGGTGAGGTCACCCTGCGGCCGGTGGAGGGCGCGGACCACATCTTCCTCGGCGCCCCGGACATCGCGCCGATCGTCGAGGAGAGCGTCGCCTTCCTGGCGCGACACCTCGGCGCGCAGGCCTGATTCCCCGTCCCGCGTTCGCGTTCCGTCGCGGGGGCGCGGCCGCCCGGCCGTGTCCCCCGCACCCCGCGCCCCGCGCCCGGCGCCCCGCGCCCCGCGTTCCCTTCAGATGCAGAGCACATACGGCCGCGGGCACTCCCCGGTCGCGAGAGGCAGCCATGTCCGGCAACCCGGCCACCACCCCGTACGACAGACCGCACGGACCCCACGGACCCCGCGGACCGCACGGACCCCGCGGACCCCGCAGGACCGACCGCCGGACCCGGTCGGAGGCACCGCGCAGCCCCGCCGTCCTCGTGACGGGTCTCCTGTTCCTGGGGGCCGCCGCGCTGGCGGCCCTCGTCGTCCGCTCCGACGTCGCGGATCCGCCCTTCCAGGGGCTGGACGACCGCTGGCTGACCTGGATGGGCGGCCCCCATCAGGGGCTGTACTCGGCCGCGGCCACTGCCCTGGACTGGTTCGGCGGTCCGGTCGGTGCCCTCCTCCCGCTCTCCCTGCTGGTGCTGCTGCTCGTACGCGGGCGGTGGGCGTCGGCGGGCTTCCTGCTCGCCGTCTACCTCGGCGGCAACATGCTCGTCGTGCAGGGGCTCAAGCACCTGGTGGACCGCCCGCGCCCGACCGACCCCCTGGTCCGCGTCGACCACGGCTCCTTCCCGTCCGGCCACGCGGCCACGGCGGCGCTCCTCGTCATCGTCGTCGGGGCGCTGCTGGTCCCGGCCGCCCGCCGGCGGGTGTGGTGGTTCGGGGGCGCGGCCTTCACCCTGGCCATGATGTGGAGCCGCACCTGGCTGCACGCGCACTGGCTCAGCGACACGGTGGCCGGGGCCGCCGCAGGTGCGGGGGCGGGACTCCTGGCGTGGTGGCTCTTCCACCCGGCGCTCGCCCGGGAATCGGGTGGGGCGGCCCGGGGTCAGGCGGAGGGTGCGTTCCAGTAGGCCCTGCCCGGCTCGGGTCGCCGGGGGGCGAAGAGCTGGGAGACGGTCACGGGGGTGAGGCCGCGCCGCCGCAGCCCGTCGACGATCCCGGGCACGGCAGGAACGGTGCCCGGATACACGTCGTGCAGGAGGATGATTCCGTTGCGCTGGGCACCTTGCAGGACCCGGCTCGTGATGACCTCGGGATTGTGGTCACGGTAATCCTTGGCGGTGACGGTCCACATGATCTGCGCGAGCCCGAGCGAGCGGCAGACCTCGGCGACGCGCGGATTCGTCAGTCCCTGCGGTGGACGCATCAGGGTGGGAGTCCGGCCGGTGAGCTCCTTGACGCGTTCCTGGAGAAGGACGAGCTCGCGGCGGATCTCCTCCACCGATGCCGTAGCCAGGTTCCGGTGCGTCCAGGTGTGGTTGGCCAATTCGTGCCCTTCGGACACTTCTCTCCGCACCATGTCGGGATAGCGGGTCACACTGTTCTCGCCCAGCAGGAAGAACGTCGCGTTGACGCCCTTGGTCTTGAGGGTGTCCAGCAGTCGAGCCGTATCGGGGCCTGGTCCCGCGTCGAAGGTCAGGGCGACGCAGCGCGTCTTGCGGCAGTCGACGGGGCGTGGCTTCTGGGGAATCGGAGATGGTGTCGTGCTCGGGGCCGGCCGTACAACGCGAGGAGAGGCAGTCGCGGTCTTGCCGCCAGGGGCCGGAGCCGGCCGCGCCGAGCCACAGGCGCTCAGGGCAACGGCCGCGGTCACCGCCGCGGTGACACCAGTCAGGATCGTCCTGAGCCATCGGTGTGTGCTCACAGGACCATCACTATCAAGGGCGCGAAGCATTTACACCCGACACGGCGCAGGCGCCGGTGCGTCGGCAGGTCAGCGCGGCCGGTCGTACGCATGCGGACCGGGATCCCGACCGTCGGACGGTCGGGATCCCGGTACAGATCAGCGCGTCAGGGCGCCAGCGTGGTGGAGCCCTCGGCGTCCTCGAAGAGCCGGAGAAGCCGGGTGTGCAGCGTGTTCAGGTACGCGTGGAAGTGGTCGAACAGGCTCGCGCGCAGGTGGTGGACATCGACCCGTCCCTGCTGGGCCACCTCCGCACGCCGGACATCGGACCGCTCCTTGATCGCGCGGTACGCGATGCGCACCAGGTAGCCCATCGCCACCGTTCCCCCTGCCACAACCACGCTCACCGGTTCCATTCCTGTTCGTCCACCTTGGCGGGGCGTGCGCTGCGCGTATGCCTCTTAGAGCAACTCGGCGCAGGAAACGTGAAAAGCGCAGCTCAGAAGGCACCTGCCGGCACGGTCAGGAGGTCGCGCGGTGGATCAGGACGGCTTCCACGGCCGGTACCGGCGCCGCCGTCCCGGTTTCGATCAGCTCGTGCACGGCTTCGGCGATCCGGGCGGCCGACGGCAGGTCCAGTCGGACCGTGGTGAGCGCGGGCTGCTGGAGGGCGGCGAGGACCAGGTCGTCGCAGCCGACGAGGGCGACCTCGTCCGGTACGGCGATGCCCTCGGCCTGGAGGGCGTGGAGCAGCAGCGCGGCGTACTCGTCGTTGTAGGTGAAGACGGCGTCCAGGCCGAGGTCCCGCCAGCGGCGGGCGAGGGCGCCGGCGGAGTCCCGCGTGTAGGCCAGTTCCACCGGGGTGACGGTCGCCATGTGCCGGGCCGCGACCGACTCGGCGCCCGCGAGGCGCGGCTGGGCGAGGGTGGCGAGGCCACGCTCCTGGGGCACGACCACGCCGATCCTGGTCCGGCCGCGCGCGATGAGGTGTTCGGCCGCGGCGGCGCCGATGTGGGCGTGGTCGAAGCCGATGGTGTGCACGCCCGCGAGGGGGTGGGCCGCGAAGGCCAGCAGGCCGCGCACCCCGGCACGGCCCAGCAGGTCGGCCGCCTGAGGGGTGAAGCGGTCGCCGTCCAGGGCGACGACGGCCGCGGGGCGCAGTTCGGCCCAGGCCCGGGCGGCTTCGAGGGGGTCGGCGAAGCGGCCCGCGTGGAGCACGGCCGTGTAGCCGAGACGGTCGAGCTCACTGTGCAGATCGTCGACCCAGTCGCTGACGAGGCGGCCGATCGCGGAGACCGACACGGGCATCAGGACGAGGTTGCTGCGGCCGGCCCGCAGGGAACGGGCGGCGGCGTGGGGCACGTAGCCGAGCTGCTTCGCCGCGTCGAGCACTCGGGCCCGGGTGCCGGTGCTGATCCGGTGGCCCTCGGTGTCGTTGAGGACGAAGGAGACCGTCGCGCGCGACACTCCGGCGAGGCGGGCCACATCGGTGCTGGTGACGGACGCGGGGACGTGGGTGTCTTTGGCCATGACGTCCCTCGATGCTTCCTCGGCTGGTCCTGCTCCTTCCTTTTCAGGTTACACGAGTTAAATCAAGGGAGCGGTGGTGTGCACAGACGTGCGGACGGGCCCGTGCAGGAGCCGGGAGGGCCCCGCGAGGTCGTCGAGGGCGGTCACGACCGAGTCGAAGCGCATCGTGGTGCGTGCCTGCGTGTCGTACGGTCGCCACCGCGGCAGCCCGGGATGGTTCGGGTCGCCCGTACGGACGAAGGCGATCCAGGCCCGGTGCATCGCGTGCGCGAGTCCGTCGCGGACGGCAGGGGTGAGCCCGGCCAGGAAGGGCGCGTGCGACCACTGCTCGAAGTTGTCGAAGACGAAGGGGAGTTCGAGGCAGTGCGCGGCGCCCAGACGGCCCTCGTAAGCGGGCGTGGGAAGGTCGAACTGGTAGGCCCATACCGGGTGGCCCGACTCGGCTCTGGCCTCGGCCAGTTGGACGGCGGGCACCCGGAAGAGCTCGTCCGTGATGAGGTCCATGAGGACGTCGGCCGGACGGGCTCCGGGCCTGGCGCGCTCGTACGCCGCGTACACGTCGGCGGCGGCTTCGTTCCCGAACGTGTCCGCGATCCGGTCGATCACCTGCTCCCGGGTGGCGGCGGCGTACCCCTCGTCGAGGGCGAAACCGAAGTTGGCCTCCTCCCGGGTCCAGCCGATCAGGACGTCGATGCCGGTCGCCGCGCCGTTCAGCAGGGCCTGCGCCGGATGGGTCCGGAGGGTGACTCCGTCGATCACGGGCAGGAAGGGCGTCGGCCAGTACCCCCACCGCGTGGTCCGCTCGAAGAGACCGGCGCCCGCTGCGATCAGCTCCTGCCAGGGCAGTACGCGCAGCTCCGCCAGGTCCTTGGCGCCGGCGAGTTCCAGGTAGGCGGCGGTGCGCTCCAGGTACGCGTCGGGGCCGGGGAGGTCCAGGCCGAAGGGCGGGCTCTGCAGGATCACCCGCCGGATCAGGCCCTGGGCCTGCGGGTGGCCGGCGAGGGCGGCGGCGGATACCGCGCCGCCCGACTGCCCGGCGACCGTGATCTGGTCCGGGTCGCCGCCGAAGGAGGCGATGTTCTCCCGGACCCAGCGCAGGGCGGCGAGCTGGTCGGTGAGCCAGTGGTTGCCGCCGGCGTCAGCCTTGCCACCACCCTCACCCTCGTCGCCCTCGTCGCCCTTGTCGCCCTCGCCCAGGGAGAGGTAACCCAGAGGCCCGATGCGGTAGTTGACGCTCACGACGACGAGGTCGCCGTCGCGTGCGAAGGTCTCGCCGGAGTAGCCGGGCAGCGAGCCGGAGCCGGACACGAAGCCGCCACCGTGGATCCAGACGAGCACCGGGCGGCGGGCGCCGTCGGCGGCCGGCGTCCAGACGTTGAGGGTCAGGCAGTCCTCGTCGAAGGGCGGCGCCCCGTGCCCGCCGAGCACCGGGTCGCCGTCTTCCCGGTACATCTGCGGCGCGCTCGGGCCGTCGGCGGTGGCGTCCCGCGTACCGCTCCAGCCGGCATGCGGCCGAGCGGGCTTCCAGCGCAGGTCACCGACCGGCGGTGCGGCGTAGGGCACGGCGCGGAAGACGGCGACACCGCCTTCGGTCGCGCCGCGCAGGCGCCCTGCGGGGAGCTCGACCACCGTCTGGTCCCGGCCTGGGGAGTGAGGCATGAGCCGTTCCTTCCTGGCTGTCGCGCACAGGATGCGCACCGACAGTTCGAGATTATGGCGCGATTTTGGCGGACGTCAATCATTCACGATATGCCGGGGGCCGCTCGGCGCCTCACCCCTGCCCTCAGAGCCACAGGCTGTCCGAGGCCATGCGCTCCGACTCCGTCCGCAACAGCGGCTCGAAGACCCGCCACAGCACCAGACAGGTTCCGAGGCCGAGGAGGACGCCGGCGAAGGTGTCGCTGAGCCACTGCGCGCGTAGCCAGGTACGGCTCCCCATCATGGCGAGGACGTACGAGGCGCCGATCGCCCACCACCAGCGTCGCGCACGCGGCGGGAACACCACCACCGCGACCGTGATCACGAGCGTCACCGCGCTGAACACCTGCCCGGAGGGGTACGAGCCGTCGTTGACCAGGACCCACGGGTCCGGCGGGCGCGGGCGGTCGGCCAGTTGCTTGAGGGGCAGCAGCACGAGGACGTTGGCGGCGACGGCCGCCGAGAAGACGAACAGCCCCGAGCGCCAGCGCCCGTAGACGCAGAGGCAGCCGACCAGCGCGAGCGGCAGGACCAGGCCGATCGGGCCGCCGAGCCGGTCGAGGACGATGGCGAAACCGCCCAGCCCGTCAGAGCCGCCGGAGCCGCCCGAGCCCCCGGCGGAGGAATCGTTCGCCGAGGCGGCCCAGCGGTCGTCGAGCCCCTGGAAGTAGGGCCGCCGGTCGAGCCGGAGCAGCAGTCCGATCAGGAGCGACAGGAGCAGGAGGCCGATCCCGAAGGCGAGCGCGTGACGCGGCGGGGCCGCCGGAAGGTGGTGCCGGGGCGGCTGGGGCGGGCGGGACGGACGGGGAGGCGGCACGAGGGAGGACGAGGGGAACATGGCGGGCCTTTCACGGTCGTCTCCCCAGGCGGTGGGGGCACGCGGAGAGCGGGCACAGGAGCGTGGAGCGAGAGGGGGCGAAAGGGAGCGAGAGGGGGCGAGAGGGGGCGAGAGGGGGCGAGAGGGGGCGAAAGGAAACGAGGGAAGCGAAGAGCGGGAGGCGGCGGGGGACGCACGGGCCGCCGATAAAGAAGGGCCCGTTCCTGGCCGATCAGGCACGTGAAGCCCGGATCGTCCGCGGTTCCCGAGCCATTGCCGGGCGGGCCGCGGGCCGGACTCGATGCGAGGAGACGGCTCGTTACCGCCGGGGCGGGGAGGGACACGACCTCCGGCAGCGAGGTCGTCGCGGTGCGGCACGGAGTATTACCGATGCGTGACGGCCGCCACAAGTGCAAGAGGGTTTTTCGACACATCAGCCCTGCGCAGTGGCCTCGATGCCGCGGTTACACGCCTTCCCCCTTCGACGGTGGACTCCGGTCACGATCTGCACAACGACCCATCTCAGACCCTGGCGGTGCCTGGAAATGGGTGCTACACAGTCTCCAACGCAGTTGGTGACACGTGTAACAGCACCAAGTGAACCGCGTTCGTCCCCACCGCGCTCGTCCGCCGCATCTCCCGGCGACAACGCCACCCGGCGTCCGCTCGCGGAGCGCCGGCCCGCCCCTCTCCCCCCACGCACGCCACCTCCCCGCTCCGTCCCCCGAGGAGTCGTCATGGCCACGCACGAAGTCGTCGATCCGCCCGTCCCGCCGATACCGGAACCCACCCGTCAGCGGGGGCTCCTGCCCCTGCTGCTGGTCGCCAACTCCGCGATGATGGCGGTCTACATGGGCGTCGGCTCGGTCCTGCTGCCCACTCAGATCGCCGCGATCGCTCCCGCGGACAAGGTCGCCGTCCTGGGCCTGATCGGCGGCATCAGCGCGATCTTCGCGACCGCCTTCAACCCCATCGCCGGCGCCCTCTCCGACCGCAGCGGGCGCCGCAACCCCTGGATCCTGGGCGGCGCCCTGGCCTCCCTCGCCTGCCTGGCCTTCCTCGGCAGCGTGAGCACCGCGCTGCTCGTCGGCATCGGCTGGTGCCTGATCCAGGCGACCATGAACGTCTACCAGGCGGCGGTCACCGCGATCGTGCCCGACCGGATCCCCGTCACCCGCCGGGGCACCGCCTCCGCCCTGGTCGGGCTCGGCCTGCCCATCGGCGGCACGGTGGGCGTGCTCGTCGCCTCCCAGACCGCCGAACACCTGCGCACCGGCTATCTCGTCTTCGGCGCGATCGTCGCCGTGGCCGCGCTGCTGCTCACCGGCTTCTGCCGGGACGTCCCGCGCACCGAGGCCGCCGATGCGCCGCCCACGCCCAAGCGCGGCCAACTGGCGGCCTTCCTCTCGGCCTTGGCCAACCACGACTTCCGGTGGGCCTTCATCGGCCGGGCCCTGATGGTCCTCGGCTACTTCTCCGTCGTCGGCTACCAGCTCTACATCCTCGGCGACCACATCGCACTGCCCGCCGGACTCACGCCGCCCGCCGCGATGGCCGTCCTCACCCCCGTGTCGATGGTGGCGATGGCCCTGTCCACCGTGCTGGGCGGTCTGCTGTCCGACCGCTGGAACCGCCGCAAGGTCTTCGTCGGCGTATCGGCCGCCCTCGCCGGGCTCGTCATGGTGGTCCCCGTGGTCAGCCCGACCTGGACCGGCATGCTCGTCTTCAGCGCGCTCAACGGACTCGCCTTCGGCTGCTTCATGGCCGTCGACACCGCGCTCGTCACCCTGGTCCTCCCGCGGGCCGAGGACGCCGCCCGCGACATGGGCGTCCTGAACATCGCGAACGCCGGTCCGCAGATCATCGCCCCCTTCGTCGCCTCGGCCGTCGTCACGGGCCTGGGCGGCTACACCCCGCTCTTCCTGGTCGGCGGGGCCCTCTCCCTGATCGGCGCGCTCGCCATCCTCCCGATCCGCAGCGTGCGCTGACTTCCTGCCCGGGCCCGTCGCCGAAGAGCCCGGCCGGAACTCCGGCGGGCGCGCGCCGAGGGTCGCGCGCCCGCCGGGCACCCTCCCCGCCCACCCTCCCTCTCCGTCCCCTCTGAAGGAGCATTCTGTGAGACGCAAGCGCGTTCTGCCGCTGGCCGCCCTGATGCTGTGCACGCCGGCCCTGGCCGGCACGGCACCCGCGGTCGCCTCGCCGCAGACCGCACCCGCGACCGCCGCCCCGTTGCGGATCCTCCTCACCAACGACGACGGCTACGACGCGCCGGGCATCCGCAAGGCCTTCGAGCGTCTGACCGCCGCCGGACACGACGTCACGATCGTCGCCCCGCTCACCAACCAGAGCGGCACCGGCACGAAGATGATGAGCGCCCCCACGATCGCGGTGAAGCATCCCGAGCCCAAGGTCTGGGCCGTCGACGGCACTCCGGGCGACTCCGTCGCCTTCGCACTGGCCGAGGTCTTCGCCGGCAAGGCCCCCGACCTGGTCGTCTCCGGCACCAACTTCGGCCCGAACGTCGCCGGGCTCGCCACCCACTCCGGTACGGTCGGCGGCGCCGTCGCCGCGCTCGAACACGGCGTGCCGGCCATCGCGCTGAGCACCGGCGGCCTCTCCGCGCCCGACCCGGTCACCACGGTCAACGCGATGGGTCCCACGGTCGAGTTCGCGGTCAAGCTGATCGACCGGCTGCGGGCGCGGGCCCGGTCCGGTCCCCTGCTCCCCGAGGGCGTCGGCCTGAACGTCAACCACCCGGTCGTCGGCGCGGACGGCAAGGGCACGGCCGCCGGCGTGGCCGCGACCTTCCAGGATCCGCAGACCCTCCTCGAACCCGACTTCACCGATGCCGGCGACGGCACATGGAAGGTGACCGTGAAGGTGGCCCTGCGGCCCGCCGCGAAGGGCGGCGACATCGAGGCCGTGAGCGCCGGCCGGATCGCCGTCAGCCCGATGAACGCCGACTGGAACACCGGCCCCGCCGATCACGCCGTGACCTCCGCCCTGATCTCCGGGCTCCGTCCGTAGGCCCTGCGGACCGGTCGGGGGCGGAGCGGTGTGCCGCTCGGCCCCCGCCGGTCGAACCCGGCACCACCTCGGCAAGTACCCGCACGCATTCGGCAAGCACGCGGCAAGACTCCAGGAGGACGGATGAACAGGCCCGGGACACGGCTGCCCTCCGCGCGATCCCTGCTCGGCCACGCGAGATCCCTGCTCGCCGCCGCCCTCGCTGTGGCGGCCCTGCTTGCTTGGGCGTCGCCACCGGCAGCGGCGTCCGGCGGATCACCGCGCCCGGTGGTCACGCTCGCGCAGGGCGCCCTGCGCGGCCAATCGCGCGACGGCGCACAGGAGTTCCTCGGTGTCCCCTACGCCGCTCCCCCGGTCGGGGACGCACGGCTGCGGGCACCTCAGCCGCCGCACCGCTGGCACGGGGTGCGGGACGCCGTCCGGCAGGCCCCCGCCTGCCTGCAGTTCTCGCCGTTCGGCCTGAGCGATCCGGGGGCCGTCAGCGAGGACTGCCTGTACCTGGACGTGTACCGGCCCCGGACGGCCCGCCCCGGAGCCCGGCTTCCGGTGATCCTCTGGATGCACGGGGGCGCGTACAGCCAGGGAACGGGTACCCAGTTCGGCGGGCGCACCATGGCCGATCTCACCCAGAGCGTGGTGGTCAGCATCAACTACCGGCTGGGGCAGCTCGGATATCTGGCCCTTCCCGAGCTGGGCCGGGAGAACGACCTGCGCTCCGGGTCCTTCGGCCTGATGGACCAGCTCGCGGCGCTGCGGTGGACCCGGGAGAACATCGGCGCGTTCGGCGGGGATCCGGACAGCGTCACCGTCTCCGGGCAGTCCGCGGGCAGCGGTTCCGTCTGTGCGCTGCTGGCCGCCCCGTCTGCCGCGGGCCTGTTCCACCGCGCGGTGCTGCAGAGCGGCCCCTGCACCCTCCTGCGTACGCCGGACAGCGCGAGCGCCGAGGCGCAGGCGCTGTCCTTCGCCGCGCGGGTGGGGTGCGCCACCGCGGCCGAGGTGGCCGGCTGCCTGCGCGCCGCCTCCGGAGCGGCGCTGGTCGAGGCGGCCCGTACGCTGCCCACGCCGGGTCCGGCGTCCGGTGACGGGCTGGTTCCGCTCACCCCGGCGCAGGCCATCGGGAGCGGTGCGTGGAACAAGGTGCCGGTCCTGATCGGGAGCACCCGCTCCGAGGCCCGCTTCTTCGTGGCGCTGACCCAGCCGCACCTGACGGCCGAGCAGTACGCGGAACAGGTCCTGGCCGGTTACGGGGCGGCGGGGGCCGAGGTGCTCGCCCGCTATCCGGTCGCTGACCACGGCTCGCCGTATCTGGCGCTGTCGGCCGTCATGACGGACTCGACCTTCGCCTGCCACACCGCGTGGACGGCTCAGCTCTTCGCGTCCCAGGTCCCGACGTTCGTCTACGAGTTCGACGACCCCCGGTCGCCCACGCTCGCGGGTGCGCAGGTGCCGGGCCTGGACGAGTCGAACGCGCACAGCGCGGAGCTGGCCTATCTGCACGACTTCACCATGGGCGAGCGCCCGCTGACCCCGGTCCAGGTGGCTCTCGGCACCCGGATGAAGCGCTACTGGGGCGCGTTCGCACGCTTCGGCGCCCCCGTCGTGGCGGGTCAGACTCCCTGGCCGCCGACCGGCGCCGGCGACGGCACGGCCTTGACCCTCCATCCGTCGGCGACCCGGACGACCACCTCCTTCGGGGCGGACCACCAGTGCGCCTTCTGGCGGACCCAGCCGCCCCGTCCGGTCTGAGGCGGCCCTCACCCCGGAGCCGACACCCTTTAGGGGACGTTCACGCGAGCCGGGCGGCGGCGACGGCTCCGGGTCACCGCGAAGGAGGACGCCAGCACCACGAGGACGGCGGACACCGTCAGGAGCCAGACCGGGATGCCGTCGCCCACCGTCAGCATCCGGTCGCGGTAGACCACCCGGCGGTACGGGGTGTCCTTGGCGGTGGCGCGCAGTTCGTGGTCCGCGTCGATGCGGTCGGGCTCCGGGAACTCCTGGTCGATCGCGGTGAGGAACACCGGTTGGGCGCCGGCCAGTTCGGCGAGCGGGCCGTCCTTCGGCTGGACGGTCCCCGCGAAGGTCACCTTCGGCGCGGAGCCGCCGATCCGGGTGGCGGGTTCCATGCGGTGGTCGGCCAGCACGTACAGGCCGAGGGACTGCGGCGTCTTCGCCATCCGGGAGAGCCGCATCGGGTAGACCAGCCGGTCGCTCTCGAAGCGTATCTTCAGCGGGTCCAGGTCACCCCCCAGCACCATGCCCTGCTGCCGCGGGGCGAGCCGTATCGCCACGTACTCCCACCGCTGGTCGACGTACGGCTTGACCTCGGCGGCGAGGCGGTCGGGGAGCTTGAACCCGTTGCTCTCCAGCCAGTTCTTCAGGGCGTCCGGGTCGGTGGCGGTGAGCCGTGCGACGTCGAAGTCACCGAGCTGCTCGCGGCCGACGACGCCGACCGATTCCGGAGCGCTGCCCGGCGCCGGTGCGCTCGCACCGTCCCCGCGGCCGGAGGAGAAGGGCCAGTCGCGGCCGCGCGGCCAGAAGTAGCTGCGCGTCTTGCGTTCGGGCCGGGTCAGCCATTCCAGGTCTTTGAACATGTCCCCGTCGCCCAGCTCCACCGTCGCCCGCCCCGGGACCGGCATGATCCAGGCGGCCCGCCGCGCGTCCCCGCGGACGGTGAAGCGCATGACGATCTGCTCCGTCCGGCCGTCCCAGCGCACGACGGAGGTCTCCCGGTCGACCCCGATCCGGGACTGGCCGTCGGGAACCATCGCCCCGCAGCCGCACGCGTGGGCGGGGTTGACCAGCGCGCCCAGCTGGGTCGCGAGCAGAGCGAACAGCACGGCGAGAATTCTTCGTTTCATCCACACGGGGTCTCAGACGATCACTTGCGTGATCCGGTTCCGCGGGTGACCACCTTGATCGGTCCGCTGCTCAGCTGCCGGATCCGGAGCGCAGTGCGTTGCGCCAGACCGTCACGTCCAGGGTGATGTACTTGCTGGGCGATCCCTCGGGCGAAAAGCCCTGAACGGTCACGAGGGCCATGTGCCCGGTGCCCGTGGTGACGCAGACCTGCCGCCCCTTTGCGATCTTGTTGAGGTAGAGGTCGCCGGCGAACCGCGTCTCGGCGCGGCAGGCGGCGAGGGATCCCTCCTGGCCGGGATCGAGCAGTGCCAGGTTTCCGCCCGAGGCCTCCGCGTCGAGGTATCCGCCGGTGTCGTAGGAGAGTTCGTATCCGCCGTCCTCGCCCTGCTGGGGCCGGACCTCGTCGTCTCCGAGGGTCAAGTGGTAGCCGGCGGTGAGGTTGATGCCCTTGAAGTCGGTGGGCTTCGGATCGGCCTTGGCGCTCGGCTTCGCGTCGCCCGCCGCGCCCTCGCCGGTCTTCTGCGGGCTCTGCGACGAGCCGCCGCCCTGCGTCTGCTGCCCCCTGTCCTTGAGCAGGGCGTACGCCGTGACGCTGCCCATGAGGCCGAAGGCGATCACGGCCACGACGGCGATCGCGCCCCGCCGGCTCTGGCTCTTCGGCGGCTGGGGCGCCGGGTGCCCGGTGAATCCGGGGTACGGCTGCGGCTGCGGCCGCGGCTGCCCCGGGAACTGGGTGGGGGCGTAGTGGTGGGCCTGCACCTGCGGAGGAGCGGGGACGGGGGCGGGCGCGGGCGTGGGGTACTGCCCCGGGGCCGGGTGCGGGGCCGGCGGCCCGTAGCCGGGGGGCGGCGTGGCCGGGGCCACCGGCGTGGTGGGCGAGTAGGCCGCCACGGCGGGAGCGGCCGGGGCGGTCGGCGGGCTCGACGGGGGCGGCGGGGTCTGGAGCGGGGCGGGAGCGGCCGCGCGCACCGTGATGTCGGCGGCGACGGGGGCCGGGAGCCAGTCCTCGGGGCGGCGCAGCACCGTCTCGGCGTTCGCGGCCTGGCAGAGCGCGATGACCTCGGAGAGCGAGGGCCTGGCCTCCGGGTCCTTGGCGAGGCAGCGCGTGACCAGTTCGCTCAGCCGGTCCGGGACCCCGCTGAGGTCGGGCTCCTCGTGGACGATCCGGTAGAGCACGCCGTGCGAGGTGCCCTCGCCGAAGGCCGGGGCTCCCGTGGCCGCGTACGCGGCGACCTGCCCGAGCGCGAAGATGTCGGTGGCCGGGGTGACCTTGCGTCCCGCGGCCTGCTCGGGGGCCATGAAGGACGGGGTGCCGATGGTGACGCCGCTGCCGGTGAGCGAGGTCGCGTCGGCGGCGTAGGCGATGCCGAAGTCGATGACGCGGGGCCCGTCGGCGGCGAGCAGCACATTGGACGGCTTGAGGTCGCGGTGCACGATGCCCGCGCCGTGGATGACGTGCAGGGCCTCGGCCATCCCGGCGATCAGCAGCAGCACTGCCTCGACGGGCAGCGCCCCGTGCGCGGCCACCGCGTCGGCGAGCGAGGGGCCCGGCACGTACGCGGTGGCCAGCCAGGGCTGCGCGCCGTCGGTGTCGGCGTCGATGACGGGAGCGGTGAACAGGCCCTGCACCCGCTGCGCGGACTGCACTTCCTGGGCGAACCGGCGGCGGAATTCGGCGTCTTCGCCGAACTCTGGGCGGATCACCTTGATGGCCACGGGCCGGCCGCCGGGGGTGTACGACAGGTACACCTTGCCCATGCCGCCGGCGCCGAGCTTGGCGGCCAGCCGGTATCCGGCGATGGTGGTCGGGTCGTCCGCGTCGAGCGGCTTGAAGACCTGGGGGGAACTGTCCCGGCCCGGCTGGTGACCACTCATCAACTCATGTCTCCCCCCGCAGATCTTTCCTGTCGACCGGCACCCTACCCAACGATCGCGCCCGCCTCGGCGCGTCGGCGACCGGTGACCCGTCAGGCGGAGCGCAGGGTCTCGGCGACGGCCCCGGGCAGCCAGTCGGCGACCCGGCCGAATCCGAAACCCAGGGCGGTGGCCCGCCCGTTGTCCATGGCGTAGGCGCGGTCGAAGGAGAACGGCGAGGCGGCGGTGCCCTTCTCGACGACCCGGTAGCGCGGGCGCCGCCCGACCTGCCCGGCGACCGTCTCGCAGAGCGCGATCACGTCCGGAGCGCCGTGCGAGGCCGCGTTGACGGGCCCGGTGAAGGTCTGCTCCGCCGTCCAGTGCAGGAAGCCGGCCATCTCCAGGTGATGGATGAACGAGGTCGCGTACGGGGCTTCGTGGACCTCGACCGGGGTCCCGGCGCCGATCCGCTCGACGTAGTGCGCCAGCCGGCCGGTGAACTCCGCCCGGCCGCCACCGAGGACGTGCGCGGTGCGTACGGAGACGTACGGAAAGGCCGGCTCGCGCAGGAAGACGGCCTCGGCCTGCCGCTTGCCCTCGGCGTAGGCGCGCGCGGTATCGAGCGCGGTGCCGAGCGCGGGCCCGGCCGGCGCCGCGAGCGGCAGGCGCGCGGGGTCGAGGTGCTCCTCGGTGACAGGAGCGGGCATCGGGGCGGGCAGCGTGGCGGGGACGGGGAGCGTGGCGGGGACGGGGAGCGTGGCCGGGTCGTACACCTCCATCGTCGAGGTCATCACATAGCGCCCGGTCCGCCCGGCGAACACCCGCCGGGCGACGGCGGCCTGGAGCGGCGTGTAGCAGACCTGATCGATGACCACGTCGAAATCGCGCGTGCCCAGCGCCGCCCGCAGCCGCTCCTCGTCGTCGCGGTCGGCGAGGAGGTGGCCGACGCCGGGGGGCGGGGCGCTGGAGCCCCGGTTGAGGACGGTGACCTCGTTCCCCGCGTCGCGCACGCGGCTGACCAGGGTCTTTCCGAAGTACCGGCTACCGCCGATGACAAGAATCCGCTTCATGCGTGCGACTCTGCCGCTGTATCGTCCCCAGCGGAACTGACGAGCTGCTGAACCGGCGTTAAGGAAAACTGATGATCGATGTGCAGCGGCTGCGCGTCCTGCGGGCGGTGGCCGAGCACGGCAGCTTCAACAAGGCGGCCGGAGCCCTGCTGCTGACCCCGTCGGCCGTCTCCCAGCACATCGCGGCGCTGGAGCGGACCCTCGGCCGTCCGGTGGCGGTGCGCAGCACGCGCGGGGTCACCCTCACCGAGCCCGGCCGGCTGCTGGTGGAGGCGGCGCAGACCATTTCCGCCGAACTGGACCAGGTCCGCCGCGCGATCGACCGGCTCACCGTGGAGCGTCCGCGCCTGACCGTCGCCACCTTCACCAGCGGGGGCCGGCACCTGCTGCCCGCGGCGCTGTCCCGGTTCGTGGACGCGCATCCGGAGGTGGAGCTGACGGTGCTGGAGAGCGAGCCGGAGGATGCCGTCCCGATGGTGCGCGGCGGCGCGGCCGATCTCGCGCTGGCCTATCACTTCGACGGGCCGGCGCCCGTGCGTCCGGGGGAGCGCCCGGGGCTCGATTGGGTGCCGCTGATGGAGGATCCGCTGTGGCTGGTCCTGCCGCGCGGCCACCGCCTCGCCGACCGGCCCTCGGTGGGCCTGACCGAACTCTCCGCCGACCGGTGGGTGCTGGGCTGCCTCAAGACCGAGGCCTTCCTGCGCCGTTACGCGGAGCTCGCCGGCTTCGACCTGCGCGTGGGGGCCTCCACCACGGACTACTTCTTCGCGCAGGCGCTGGTCGCGGCGGGCGTCGGCGTCTCCCTCGTCCCGCAGGTCTCGCTGGCCCCGGCCCAGGCACCGGGCCGGGAGTTGGCCGTGGTCCGCGTCGAACCCCCGCGCCCCGCCCGGCACATCGGCTTGGTCCTCCCGCGCCGACGCCGCGCGCAGCCCTACACCGATGCCCTGTCCGACGCCCTGAGCTCCGCCGCCGCCTCGGCGCGGGCCGAAGGGCGCCCGTGAACCGCCTCCTGTGCGGGCTCGCCGCGCTGCCGCCCTGGCCGCCGTTCCGGGGGCGCTGCCCCCGCACCCCGCGCCTCAATCGTCCATAGTCACTCCGCAAGCGATGGACCACGTTCCGAGCGGGACGGGGGGACCGAGCCCGGGGTGACCAGGCCCGTCTCGTAGGCGATGACCACGGCCTGGGCCCGGTCGCGCAGCGACAACTTCGCGAAGATCCGCGCCACATGGGTCTTCACCGTGGCCTCGCTGAGCGTGAGCTCCCGTGCCAGTTCGGCGTTGGAGCGGCCGTGGCCCATCAGGGTCAGCACCTCGCGTTCGCGCGGGGTGAGTGCGGCCAGCTCCCGCTGGGCGTCGGCCGTCGTAGCGCGGTCCGGCCCGGCCGCGCCCGGGGCGCAGCGTTCCACCAGGCGGCGGGTGATCGACGGGGAGAGCAGCGCGTCGCCGGTGCTGACCAGGCGGACCGCGGCGGCGAGGTGTTCGGGGGTGACGTCCTTGAGCAGGAAGCCGCTGGCTCCGGAGGCGAGGGCCGCGTACACGTACTGGTCGAGGTCGAAGGTGGTCAGCATGATCACCCGGCAGTACGGGGCTTCGGCGAGGATGCGCCGGGCGGCCTCCAGACCGTCCATGTTCGGCATCCGGATGTCGAGCAGTACGACGTCGGGGCGCAGGCGGCGCACCGCGTCGAGCGCCTCCACCCCGTCGGCGGCCACACCGACCACGTCGATCCCGCGGGCCGCCAGGATCAGCCGGAAGCCGGTGCGGACCAGGTCCTGGTCGTCGGCGATCACCACGCGGGGCGCGGGCACGGGTGCCCGCTCGGCGGACGCGGGTACGGACCCGGCGGGCGCGGACGCGGGTACGGACCCGGCGGGCGCGGGACCCGGCCCCGCCGGCGTGGTCACGGCCGGTCCAGCGGGAGGCGGGCACGGACCCGGTAGCCGCCGCCGAGGCGGCGGCGGAAGTCGAGGTCGCCGCCGTAGACGGCGACGCGCTCGCGCAGACCGAGCAGTCCGCGGCCGGTGCCCTCGGCCTTCGGCCGGGTCCGGCCACCGCCCGGCCGGGATGGCGGCGCGCCGCCCGACAGCACGCTCGGTCCGCCGTTGAGCACTTCCACGCGCAGCGCGTGTTCCGCGTACCGCACCGTCACCTGCGTCTTGCCTCCGTCTCCGTGTTTGAGCGCGTTGGTCAGCGCCTCCTGGACGATCCGGTACGCCGTGACGTCGATCCCGGCCGGGAGCGGGCGCGGATCGCCGGATATCCGTACTTCCACCGGCAGGCCGGCGAAGGCGAACCTGTCGATGAGCGGGCTGAGCCGGCCGAGGCCCGGCTGCGGCGACAGCCGGGCGGCCGCGGACTCGTACGGTTCGTGCGGTACGTACGGTTCGTCCGCGCCGTCCTGGGCGGGCGCGAGCAGGCCCAGCAGGTGCCGCAGTTCGGTCATCGTGGTCCGCCCGGCCCGCTCCACGGCGCCCATCGCCGCCGCGGCCTCCTCCGGCATGCTGGCGAGCACCTCGCGGGCAGCCCCGGCCTGGACCACCATCAGGCTGACGTTGTGGCTGACGATGTCGTGGAGCTCCGCCGCGATCCTGGCCCGTTCGGCGTCGACGGCGGTACGGGCCGCGCTCTCGCGCTCCCGCTCCAGCAGCCAGCCGCGCTCCCCGATCGCCGCCCGGTGGCCGCGCCGGGCGCGCAGCAGGGCCACGCCCAGCCAGCCGGCCACGGCCGCGGACAGGCAGGCCGCGGCCACGGCGATGATCAGCGCCACCTTCAACTCCCCACCCCGTACGGCTGGATGTCATTGTGCCCGACGGGGCGGCGTACATCCCCGGGATGACCTGCCCGGACGTTTACATCCGGGGGCTGACGCCCCGCCCGCGGGCTCCACCTTAGGTTCGGGCCATGACAACTGATCACGACAGTGCGCGGCAGGTCGTCGTACGGCTGGACGGTGTGCACAAGGAGTACGGCGACGCGAAGGCGCTGGACGGGCTGTCGCTGGAGATCCGGGCCGGGGACGCGGTGGCCGTGATGGGGCCCTCCGGCTGCGGCAAGTCCACGCTGCTCAACATGGTGGCCGGGCTGGACCGGCCGACGTCGGGCACCGTCGAGGTGCAGGGCCAGGACCTGGGCAAGCTCAACGAGACCGGGCTGGCGCTGTTCCGGCGCCGGCACATCGGCATGATCTTCCAGTTCTTCAACCTCATCGACGATCTGCCCGCCCTGGACAATGTGGCGCTGGCCGCCCAGCTGACCGGCACCCCGGCCCGGCAGGCGCGCCGCCGGGCCCTGGAGCTCCTCGACGAACTCGGCGTCGCCGACCGCAGGAACAGCTATCCGGCGACGCTGAGCGGCGGGGAGCGCCAACGGGTCGCCGTGGCCCGGGCTCTGATGAACCGTCCGGCGCTGCTGCTGGCGGACGAGCCGACCGGCGCCCTCGACAGCCGCTCGGGCGAGCAGGTGATGGACCTGCTCATCGACCTCAACCAGATCGGCCAGACGCTGCTGATCGTCACGCACGACCCGCAGTTGGCCACGCGCTGCGCCAGCCGTCTGGTCGAGGTCGCCGACGGCCGGGTCGCGCGGCAGAGCGCGCTGGAGGCGACCGCGTGAGCGCCGTGTGGCGGGCCTCGCGCGCGGCCGTGAAGCGGCGCCGGCTCCAGACCTTCGTCATCGGACTCGTCGTGCTCTGCTCGACCACGACCGTCCTGCTCGCACTGGGGCTGCTCGCCGCCGCCTCGGGGCCCTTCGACAAGGCGTACGCCGCCCAGCGCGGGGCGCACGCCGTGGCGACCTTCGACACGGCGCGGGTCTCCCGGGAGCAGTTGGCGCTGACCGCGCGGCAGCCGGGGGTGGAGGCCGCGGCCGGTCCCTTCGGGCAGGCCGTGATCGACATCCCCAGGGGCTGGCTCTGGACCGCGGGCGGCGCCCTCACCGTCGTCGGCCGGGCCGATCCGGCGGGCGAGGTGGACCGGATCGAGCTGCTGGAGGGCCGCTGGGCCACCGCGCCCGGCGAGATCGTCGTCAACTGGTCCTCGCAGGGCTCCCCCGGCCCGAAGCTGCTCGGCACCGGACTGGAGGTCCGCGGATCACCGCCACTGACCGTCGTGGGCTTCGCCACGAGCATGAGCCGGTCGGCGAGCGCCTGGGTCTCACCGGAGCAGATGGCGGCGCTGCAGCCCACCTCCGCCCAGATGCTCTACCGGTTCACGGACGCCTCGACGCCGGCACGACTGAGCGCCGCACTGGCCGGGGCCACCGCCGGGCTGCCGGAGGAGTCGGTGACCGGTGTGCAGACCTACTTCGCCCTCAAGCAGGCCTTCTCGGCGCTGGCCGACTCGTATCTCCCGTTCCTCACGCTCTTCGGCGTCCTGGGCCTGCTGGTCTCCGCACTGATCGTCGGCAACGTGGTCAGCGGGGCGGTCGTCTCCGGATACCGGCACATCGGGATGCTCAAGGCCCTGGGCTTCACCCCGAACCAGGTGGTCGCCGTCTATCTGACGATGGTCTGCGTCCCCGCCGTCGTGGGCGCCGTGCTGGGCACCCTGCTCGGCAACGCGCTGGCCGGGCCGATCCTGAGGGTCGCGTTCAGCGGCATCGAGACCGGCCGGGCCCCGGTCGGCGAGCTCGACCCGTGGGTGTCCGTGGTCTGCCTGCTGGGCATGCCGGCCCTGGTCCTGCTGGCCGCGCTGGTCCCCGCCCTGCGGGCGCACCGGCTGCCCGCCGCCCGGGCGATCAGCGCGGGCGGTGCGCCGCGGACCGGGCGCGGACTGCGCGTCCAGCGGGTGCTGGGCTTCACGGAACTGCCGCGTGCGGTCAGCCTGGGCCTGGGCCAGCCGTTCGCCCGCCCGGCCCGCACGCTGCTGACCCTGGCGGCCATCGTCCTCGGCGTCACCACGGTGACCCTGGCGACGGGTTTGACCAGCACGATGCTGGCGTTCGGCGAGGTCGGCCGGGGGGACGGAGGCGCCAGGATCCAGGTGGAGGCGGGCGGGCCGGGCAGCGACCGGCCCCCGCCGCTGCTCGGCGATCCGCAGATCGGGGAGCGGCTGCGTACGCTCCCGGGCGCGACGGGGGTACGGGCGCGGGCGTTCTCCCAGGCGAACCTGGTCGGGCAGACGCAGCCCGTCTACGCCGACTTCTACCGCGGGGACGACACCGTGTACGCCGACACGATCGTCCGGGGCCGGGCACCGGCTGCGGCGGGCGAGTTCGTGGCCGGGCCGTCGTTCCTGAGGGAGCGCGGGCTGAAGGTCGGCGACCGGGTCACTCTCGAGCTGAACGGCCGGAAGGTCCCGGCCGCCGTGGTGGGTGTGCTCATCGACGGCGACGCCCGGGCATTGGCGGCTGGTTGGCGGACCCTCGCCCAGTTGGCACCGGACGCGCAAGCGACCGAGTACACGGTACGGCTCGCTCCCGGCGCCGACGCCCGGGCCTACGCCGAGGCCGTCGAGGCGCTCGATCCGGGCCTGCGCGCGTCGGTGGCGGACTCGGGGAACGCCGGCACGACCACCGTCGTCACCTTCTCGACGGTGTTCACGGTGCTGCTGACCGTCGTCGCGTCGCTCGGCGTCTTCAACACCGTGCTGCTGAACACCCGTGAGCGCCGCCGTGACCTGGGCATGCTCAAGTCCATCGGGATGACGCCCCGCCAGGTGGTGGTGATGACGGTCACCTCGGTCGCCGGGCTCGGCGCGGTCGGCGGGCTGCTCGGGATCCCGCTCGGGATGCTGGCGCACCGGCTGGTCGTGGACAGCGTCGGGGTGGTGGTCTTCCCCGAGTCCATGAAGGACGTGTGGCACGCGCCGCAGCTGGCCGCGATGCTGCTGGCGGGGGTGGCGATCGCCGTCCTCGGCGCCCTGGTCCCCGCCCGGTCGGCGGCCCGGATGACGATCGCCTCGGTGCTCCACACCGAGTGATGTCCAGGCCTGTTCGACTGTGCTGCCGAGCCCGGAGAGGCGGCCGCCACCGGGACCGCCACCGGGGCCGCTTCCCGGACCGTCGAGTGATTTCGTCACCTCCCCGGGCCGGGGGTCGTTAGGGCCTGGGGGGTTGACTCGGGGGCGAAGGGATGACGGTATGCGGCAGTTTCCTCTGGAGATGCACCACGTGGCACCCGGACGGGTGGTCGAGTGGCGGCTCAGGTCCACGGCGGCGGCGGAGGCCGGCGGCACGCGTGACCCGGCGAGCAGGAAGGCGTCCTTCAACCAGGACAAGCACTTCACCGTCGCCGAGGAGAGCAGGGCCGCCGACGACCCGGTCGCGTCCTGGGTCGCGGTCACCTTCGAAGTGGACGGCGCGCTGGACGAGCAGGCCCTCGCGCAGTCCCTGCTCTCCTTCGTCCAGCGGCACGAGGTGCTGCGGTGTGCCTTCCGCCGTCTCGCCGGGCAGCTGGCCTGCGAGCCCTTCGACCCGGCCGAACTCGCCCTCGACGCCCAGCACGTGGGCACCTTCGACACTTCCGACCTGCTGCGCGACTTCCTCGTCGATCGGTTCAAGCGCAGCATCGACACCCTCTCCTGGCCGCTGTTCATCATGGGGGCGGTGCTCCGCGAGGACTCCGCCACCGTCTACCTCGCCTTCGACCACATCGTCTGCGACGGCATGTCGATGCCGATCGTCGTCCGCGAGGTGCTGACCTCCTACGAGGCCCTGTGCCGGGGCGAGGCCGTGGAACTACCGCCCGCCCCCAGCTACCTCGACTTCGCCGACGAGCAGCGCCGCCGCTACCTCTCCATCGACGCCCGCGACGAACGTCTGGACTACTGGAAGGCCTTCATCGGGCGGGGCGGCGAGTTCTTCCCCCGTTTCCCGCTCGACCTCGGTGTCGAGCCCGACCGGATGTACCCGATCGTCAACGAGGCCTCACCGCTGCTGGACGCCGCCGAGGCGGAGGTATTCGAGAAGACCTGCCTGACGGCCGGCGGCAAGCCGTTCATGGGGGTGCTCGCCTCCGTCGCCGTGTGCCTGCGGGAGGCCGGCGGGCCCGGCGTCTACCGCGGCCTCATGCCGGTCAGCGAGCGCGGCCGGGGGGCCTGGACGAACTCGGTGGGCTGGTTCGTCAACACCATGCCCATCGAGTTCGACGCCTCGCCCGGCCGGGACTTCGCCCAGGTCATGGCCTCGGTCCGGGCCGGCTTCAGCGAGATGATCAGTCATGTCGACGTGCCGTTCGTCCGGGCGTGGGAGCTGTTGGCGCCCGAGGAGTTCGCCGCCCGCTCCTGGCCGTATCCGGTGAACTTCTTCTCGTACATCGACATGCGCAAGTTCGAGGGCGCCGAGCGCCACGACGAGTGGCGGCCCACCACCCACGTGTGGTCGGCGCGCGCCAACGGGGCCTGTTCCTGGTTCCAGCGGGACGCGGACGGGCTGCACATGAACTCCCTCTACGTCGACACCCCGGCGGCCCGACGGACCATGGGCGGCCTACAGGAGGCGCTGCGCCTCACGGTCCAGGAGATCGCCCGCTCGGGCGGCTTCCGCCGGCCCATCGCGCTGACCTCGCCGCGGCGGCCCGTACGGACCCCGCTGGACGTGGCCGCGTACGCGACGCGCCGCCGCTGAGCCGGGCGTTCCGCGGCCTCAGAGGCGGGCCGCGCGGCGCAGGAGCAGGGCGCGTTCCCGCGCGTTGCGGGTGAGGGAGGCCGCCCGCTCGAACTCCGCGCGGGCCTCCTGCTGCCGGCCGAGCCGCTCCAGCAGGTCTCCCCGTACGCTCGGCAGCAAGTGGTAGGCGCGCAGGGCCGGTTCCCGCGCCAGGGCGTCGACGAGCGGCAGGGCGGCCTCCGGTCCTTCGGCCATCGACACGGCGACCGCGCGGTTGAGTTCCACCACGGGTGACGGGATCAGCAGGACGAGCCGCCCGTACAGTGCGGCGATCGTCGGCCAGTCGGTGTCCTCGTAGCGGACGGCGGCCGCGTGGCAGCCGGCGATCGCGGCCTGGAGGGAGTACGGGCCGCTCCCCGCCCGGCTCAGGGCCTGGACTCCCCGGCGGATCAGCATGCGGTTCCACTTGGCCCGGTTCTGGTCGGCGAGCAGTACGGGCTCCCCGTCGGGGCCGGTGCGGGTGGCGATCCGGGAGGCCTGGAACTCCAGGAGCGCCGCGAGGCCGTGCGCCTCGGGTTCCTTGGGCACCAGGGCGGCCAGGAGGCGGGCCAGCCGCAGGGCGTCCTCGCACAGGGCGGGGCGGACGAGGTCGTCGCCGGCGGTGGCCGAGTAGCCCTCGTTGAAGACGAGGTAGATGACCTCCAGGACCG
Source organism: Streptomyces sp. NPDC028910 (assembly GCF_055564955.1). Lineage (NCBI taxonomy): Bacteria > Bacillati > Actinomycetota > Actinomycetes > Kitasatosporales > Streptomycetaceae > Streptomyces > Streptomyces sp. NPDC028910. Next base: position 181,631 of record NZ_JBVHVF010000009.1, read on the forward strand.
AGGAGAGCCGTGCCTCGCGGTCGGCGCCGTACGGGACCTCGAAGGGCACCCCGGCCTTGGCCAGCGTCCGCTTCGCGCGGACGATGCGCTGGGCGACGGTCGGTTCGGAGGTGAGGAAGGCGCGGGCGATCTCCTGGGTCGTCAGTCCCCCCACGAGGCGCAGGGTGAGCGCGATCCGGGCCTCGGTGGCCAGGACGGGATGGCAGGAGGTGAAGATCAACCGGAGCAGGTCGTCGTCGATGTCGTCCGGGTCCGCCGGTTCGCCGGACGGCGCCGCGTCCTCCAGGCTCCGGCCGACCTCCGCGAGCTTGCGCGCGTACGTCTCCTTGCGGCGGACCAGGTCGATCGCGCGGTGCTTGGCGGTGGCCATGAGCCAGGCGCCCGGCCGGTCCGGGACGCCCGCCTGCGGCCACTGTTCCAGCGCGGCGACGAGGGCGTCCTGCGCGATCTCCTCGGCGATGCCGACGTCCCGGACGATGCGCGCGACACCGGCGATGATCCGCGCGGACTCGATCCTGAACACCGCTTCGACCGCCTGGGCCGTACTCGCTGCCGTCACGGCCACCCATCAGAGCAGCCGTGACGAGGCAGGGCAAACGCGGCGCGGTCTTCGCGCGAGGATCACATCTCCTGGATCTCCCGGACCTCCGCGCTGACGTTCCAGTGCGCCGGGTGGATCTCCAGGAAGCGGCGGGTCCACTCGATGGCCTCGGCCTTGTCCTTGCACTGGGTGAGGGAGTACCCGCCGACGACCTCCTTGGTCTCGGTGAAGGGACCGTCGGTGTAGCTGATCTTCCCACCGGACCAGCTGAGCCGGGTGCCTTCGGCGGTGGGCAGCAGGCCGGCCGTGTCGAGCATGACGCCGGCCTTGGTGATCTCCTCCAGGAGGGCGCCCATCCGCTGCTGGAACTCGGCGGGGAACTCCTCGGGCGGCAGGTTCTGCTCGTCGATGCGGATCATCGTCAGGAAGCGCGGCATGGTGACTCCTCGGTCGGGTGGACGGGGGCTTCCCCCGCCTCTCACCCCTGCGTCGAACGGGAGGCGCCCGGATCGACAGCTCCCGGGAAATTCTTCAGAGAATTTCCCGGGGCGGCCACCGGACCACCGGAGCGGACCTGGACGGACCTGCCCGGCCGGTTGCGCGACCCCCGTCAGCGGCTGTCGCCCACCCAGTCCCAGTGGTCCGGGTCCGCCGCGCGGCGGCGGTAGTGGGCACGGCCGCCCGCCCCGTAGCGCCCTATCTCCGTCGGGAGGCGGGCCTCTTCGGCGAGCTGGGGCGCGCTCCAGGCGGTGACGTCGAGCAGGAGCCCGTCGAGGGGGCCGCCCACGAGCTCGCCGTAGACGTGGCCGGGGCGCGGGCCCGGGTCGGGGTCGTCGTGGTCGGCGCCGTAGACCCGGCGCCGGAGCATCCTGTCGTCCATGGCACTCAGCTTCACAGGCGGCACTGACAACGGGCGATGATGGTGGCCGCCTCCCCCGGTCGCGGGCGCAGGGGCGCGCACGAGCGAGGAGCGGTACGCATGGCACGTCGGGTACACCAGCCACTGGAGGACCAGGAGTTCGACTTCATCCTGTCGATGACGTCGGGACCCGTTCTCGCGTACTTCTGCGGCAGCTGGCCGAAGGCCGTGGAGCCGTGCCGCGCGATGGACGCGCTCGTCGGCGAACTGACGCAGGAGTACGGGACGCGGTTCACCGCCGTCCGCACCGACATGACCCGGTGCCCCGGGCCGACCAGGCGCTACGGCGTGACCGGCGCGCCGACCGCGGTGCTCATCAAGGACGGCGAGGCGGTGGCGAGCCAGGCCGGGCCGATGACGCGCGAGGAGTTCCGGGCGTTCCTGGACGCCCACGTCTGAGCCGCGCCATCGGCCGGCCGCAGGCGGCTCGGGCCCCGGACGCGCCGAACCCCGCCGGGCGGACCGGCGGGGTCTCGTTCACGGGCGGGGCTCGTGAAGCGGTCTAGCTGAGGGGGACCACCCGCTCAGCCTGGGGGCCCTTGGGGCCTTGGGTGACGTCGTACTCGACTCGCGCGTTCTCTTCCAGCGACTTGAAACCGGTGGTCTCGATCGCGGAGAAGTGCACGAACACGTCGGGGCCGCCGTCGTCCTGCTGGATGAAGCCGAACCCCTTCTCCGAGTTGAACCACTTCACGATGCCTGTTGCCATCTGGCTGATCCTTCTCAACGTTCCACTGCGGGCCGCACACGCGGCCGTCTCGATCCTGCCCAACGGTCCCCCACAGCACACGCTGGACGCGGCCAACCGTGGCGCGGCGCGCATTCGAACTTATGGTCGCCTTGTCCGTGAAAAGGGGGAGCGGGCCCTTATGCGACGGCTCGGCGCGGTCCGCCGACCCGGCAGCCGAGGCAGTCGGCGTGACCCGTCCGGGCGACGGTGTCCCGGGTGCGCCAGTCCCAGTCGGCTTCCGGCCGGGGGCCGCTCGGCTTGCCCCACCCGGCGAGGTGCAGCAGCCAGGTGACGATCCCGGCCACGGCGACGACGCCGAGGCCGAGCCAGATCCCGGGGGCCCAGGCCGCGCACACGGAGATGCCCGCTCCGGTGAAGCCCAGGAGGGCCAGGGTGGTACCGGTCCAGCCGGCCACCGTGTGGCCGAGGTCGACGTGGCCGTGCGCGCTCATGGTTCTCCCTGGTCGGAGGGACGGCAGTAGGCTCGGAGGCGAGAAACTTATTTGGTGAGGTAAGCATCTCACTTGCTAAGTAATTTAGATGCTAAGGAGTATCTGTGTGGAGGGCAAGACCCGTCCCCCGGCCACGGCCGCGGAGGCGATGGCACGCATGGACCAGTTCGTCGCCCTCGGCATCGTCGGCCAGCAGGAGGTGGCACAGCGGCTCGGGCTCAACGTCACCGACCTGACCTGCCTCGGCCACGTCCTGGGCGCCGGTGACACCCCGCTCGCCGCCGGCGACCTCGCCGAGCTGCTGGACCTCACCACCGGCGCCGTCACCGGAGTGCTCAACCGCCTCGAACGCGCCGGGTACGCGCGGCGCCGGCCCGACCCCGCCGACCGGCGCCGGGTGCGGGTGGTGGCCGACCCCGAGGCCGCCGCCCGGGTCGTCGCGGTCTACCAGCCGTTCTACGACAGGCTGGGCGCCCTGTTCGCCGACTACACCCCCGACGAGATCGCCGTGATCGCCGACTGGTTCGAGCGCGCCTCGGCCGAGGTCCGCGCCCACTGCGCACAGGTGCGGTCGGGGGCGCCCGCTCCCGGAGAACCGGACGCCGGGAGGCCGTAGCGCCCGCTGGTACCATGGGCGGTTGACCATCTTCTTCCTTGCTTCGAAAGGTCCTGCATGAGGAACCCGTCAGTTCACGGACGCTTCGGTGTGAAGGGCGGTGCCAGGGCCGCGGCCAAGTCCGGCGGCAAGACCCCCCGGAGCATCGGACCGCAGGGCGAGTTCACGATGCACGAACCGAAGAATCCGGCGCTGGCGCCGGTGGAGTCGTTCGCCGAGCTCGACCTGCCCCTTGAGCTGGTGACGACCATGGCCTCGCTGGAGGTCAAGGAACCGTTCCCCATCCAGGCCGCGACGCTCCCGAACGCGCTGGCCGGCCGCGACGTGCTCGGCCGCGGCCGGACCGGATCGGGCAAGACCCTCGCCTTCGGCCTGGCGCTGCTGGCCCGCACCGCGGGACAGCAGGCGGACCCGAAGCGCCCGCTGGCGCTGGTCCTCGTACCGACGCGCGAACTGGCGCAGCAGGTGACCGAGGCGCTGGAGCCGTACGCGGCGGCGCTGAAGCTGCGGATGGCCACGGTGGTCGGCGGGCTGTCCATCGGCCGGCAGGTGAGCGCGCTGCGCACCGGCGCCGAGGTCGTCGTGGCCACCCCGGGGCGGCTCAGCGACCTGGTCGGGCGGCGGGACGTGCACCTGGAGCGGGTGAGGATCACCGTGCTCGACGAGGCCGACCAGATGTGCGACATGGGCTTCATGCCGCAGGTCACCGAGATCCTGGACCAGGTGCACCACGCGGGGCAGCGGATGCTGTTCTCGGCGACCCTGGACCGCAATGTGGACCAGCTGGTCCGTACGTACCTGAAGGACCCGGTCTCGCACTCCGTCGACCCGCAGGCGGGCACGGTGACCACGATGGACCACCACGTGCTGCACATCCACGCGGCCGACAAGATCTCGGCGGCGACCGAGATCGCGGCCCGCGACAACCGGGTGCTGATGTTCCTCGACACCAAGCACGGGGTCGACCAGTTCGTGAAGCACCTGCGCGCCATGGGCGTACGGGCGGAGGGGCTGCACAGCGGCAAGTCGCAGCCGCAGCGCACCCGGACCCTGGCGCAGTTCAAGAGCGGGGCCGTCACCGTCCTGGTCGCGACCAACGTGGCGGCGCGCGGGATCCACATCGACGACCTCGACCTCGTGGTCAACGTCGACCCGCCCGCCGACCACAAGGACTACCTGCACCGGGGCGGCCGTACCGCCCGGGCCGGCGAGTCCGGCAAGGTCGTCACCCTCGTCACCCCGAACCAGCGCCGGGACATGGTCCGGCTGATGGCGGACGCCCGCGTCCGGCCCACGATCACGCAGGTGCGGTCCGGTGAGGCGGCGCTGAGCCGGATCACCGGCGCGAAGGCACCCTCCGGGGTGCCGCTGGCCGGCTCCGCGCCGACCGACGCCAAGGGCAAGCCCTCCGGATCGGACCTGGGCTTCCGTGGCATCGGCACCCGGCCCGGCCGGCCGGGCAAGGGCAAGGAGTCCCGCAAGACGCTGGAGGCCCGGCAGCAGGCCGAGGCGCGCCGCGCGGCCCGGGTGCGCCGGGGCGTCTGACGATCCTCGTCGCCACGGCGGCGGACGGGCGCCGGTCCGGCGTCCTCAGGGGGTCGGCGCGGATGGCGTCGCGCACGCGGCGGCCCGGGCGGTCGTGAGGCGTCCGCCGCGGAGCGCGCCACGGCGGCGCAGGCGCTCGGCGGCGGTGTTGCGCACGCGGCGGGTACGGGCGCCGGCGGCGAGCAGGCTCAGGGCCTCGTACGAGGTCGGGGACTGGGCAGCGGTGCGCTGACACCAGTCGGACGCGGCGGTGAGCTCCGCGGCGGACCAGGGCTCGCCGCGGGTGATGGTCCTGAGCAGGATCCACTCCCGCAGCCGGCGCTCGGGGAAGGCCCGGCCGGCGAGCGCGGAGGCCATGGCCCGGGCCCAGGCGGGGAACCCGTCGTCGGCCAGCAGCCGCGCCGCCCGGCGGTCGAGGTGGGTGACCACCGCGCTCTCGGCCATCACCGGGTCGGGGTCGCGCAGCACGGCGGCCACGGCCTCGGCTTCGGCGCTGCCGCCCGGCGCCAGGGCCAGGGACTCCAGGTGACGACCGTAGCGCCAGTGCTCGGGGGGCGTGGCCGCGTCCGCGGACCGGATCCGCGCCGGCGTGCCGGTGGCGGGTTGCTGCTTGCTCTTCCCTCTCCCCATGGCACCCATTCCACACGACCTCCGTGAACGGCCGGCGGCCAGGGTGCCCTCAGGGCGTTCTCAGAGGTGACGTGCCCGGGCCGTCCCAGCGGGCTTCAGCCCCGCCAGGGGGTCCCCCCGGACGGAGTCTGGGGGAGTTTGAGGCGCGGGGTCTGGGCGGAGCCCCAGCAGCGGCGCCGCAGGCGCGCTACAACCCCGCGATCACCTCGGCCGCGGCCCGGCCGCAGACCCGGGCCGCGCCCTGCGTCGCGATGTAGGGCGGTAGCCCAGGTGAGTCGCGGGCCCGCGAAGAGCGCCCGGACAGGGCCTGGGACGCATGCGGGGCAGTAGGCCTCGGCGCCCGGCTCGCGAAGCGGAGGGCGAGGGTACGCCCCGACGTCGCGGCCGGCGGGAATGCGGAGAGCCGGGCCCTCGGGCGATCCGGGTACGGCGACGCGCCGGCTCTCCGCTCCGCGGGTCAGTCCTCGCGCGTCCCGCCGCCGGGGCGGGTCTCGTACGCCTCGTATCCGCCGGCCCCCTGTCCCGTCTCCTGCTCCGGCTCGGGCAGCGGAGCGCCGGTCTCCAGGAGGGTCTTGAGGCTCGACGCGAGCATCGGCCAGGCGCGCCCGCACATGCCGATCAGGGTGCCGCCGGGCGTGAAGCCCTCGTGCAGGATGGTGAGCCGCGCGAGGGTGTCGCCGACCGGCTCGATCTCGTACGTGACCTTCGTGCGCCGCTCCTTCGCCAGTTCGGCGCGCAGTTCCTCGTCGATCCCGACCGCGGCCGCCCACTGCGGGGTGAAGGTGTGCCAGGTGTAGGAGAGCCGCCGGTCCGGGACGCAGTCGAGGACCACCTGCTCCGGGTCGCTGATGCGGGTCCCGCGCTCGACCCAGTTCATCGCCGAGCCCACCGCCCAGTCGGTCTCGAAGCTCAGGCCCCAGTACCGGCGGGTGAAGGCGGGTTCGGTGAGGGCCTGCCAGACCCGGGCGGGATCGGCCTGGATATACAAGGTGTAGGTGATCGCACTGTCGCTCATGGCCCCATGCTGCGGGACCGCGGACCTCGGATGCCGGATTTCCCGAACACGGCGGTGGCCGTCACCAGCGCACGCCCTCCTCGGGGAGCTCCGTGGGCGCAGTGCGGGTGGGCGCGGGGAGGGAGAGACGCGCCCGGGCGGTGTGCACCGCCGCGAGCTCGTCCACGCCGGCCGGACCCCAGTCGCTCAGTTCGCGGACCTGTTCGGGGGTGGCCAGCAGACGGGCGTACGCCGGGTCCGCGGCCGGGGGGAGGCCGGTGAGGCGGGCCGCGACGCGGACGTGGGCGCCCTGGCCGCCGCAGCGGTAGCCGAGCGGGAGGAGCCCTGCGGTCGAGCCGGCCGTCGGGGGCGGGAGGTGGGCTGCCCCGGTGGCCCGGGCGATCAGGAGCAGGACCCGGCCGTCGGGGGCGAACAGCCAGGCCGAGCGGTCCCGTACGGGCAGCTGTACGGGGACCGGACCCGAGTGCCAGGCGCCGTGCTGCGGGATCCGGCGGGTGCGGAGCACGCCGAGCCGGTCGAGGGCGGTCGGCGCCGTGGGGCGGCCGTCCTCCAGCAGGGCGGTGCCGCAGCCGTTGATGCGGGCGCGCAGGGCGGACATGGCGCGGCGGGCGTCGCCCGCGTCCATCAGGGCGGGCAGGTCGGCCGGCTCGGCGAACTGGATGCCCGTGATCTCCTGGGCCGGGAGGCGGACGGCGTCGATCCGGTCGGGGGTCCAGGTGCCGCCGTCGTAGACGTGCAGGATCTCGCCGGGGAACCGCATCTCGGGCGGGAAACCGGGGGTGTCGGCCGGGATCCAGTCCACGGCGAGGCCGCGCGGGTAGCGGCCGTCGACACCGAGCTCCTCGCGCAGCTCGCGGGCGGCCGCGGCGGACGGCGCCTCGCCCGCGTCCACGGCTCCGCCGGGGAGCAGCCGGTCGGCGCGGTAGTCGACGCTCTGGATGAGGATCCGGCCGTCGGCGTCGGTGACGAGGACGACGGCCGCGGTCCATACGGCGGCCCGCGAGGCGCCGTACTCCTCCGGGGTCATCCAGGTTCCCGCCCGCTGCTGCTCGTCTTCGTCGATCGCGGCCTGGTCGCTCGCGCCCTGGTCGGTCAGCTGCGGCATCGGGACTCCGTTCACCGTGGGTGGACCCGTCGGCTGTGCAACAGCGGGCGCGGCCCCGGGGTTACGGCGGCCCGCGCACCGGGGCCGACGGCCCGCCTTTGCCACTCCTATACCTCCTTATTACTTGGTTATCTCTCCCTTGGTACGTTCCGCAGGCGGACTGGCGGCCTGAAAACCGCCGGTCCGACCAACGTCGGACACCGCACCGCACGGCACCGCGCGGCACTGCAGCTTCAGCCGCAGCCGCACCCGCACCGCCCCGAGGAGAGCCCCACCCATGCGACGCGCTTCCCCCACGGGCACCCGGCGGGACACCCGAGAGCGGCGGACCGCGGCGCGTCTCGGTGGCGTGGCGTGAGGGGCTCCGGCAGGCTGGCCGCGATCGACGCCGTGCGCGGGATCGCCGTCCTCGGCATGTTCGCGGTGCACGTCGGCCCCGGCCCCCGGCCCGAAGGCGCCGGATACCTGCTCGTCGCGGCCGACGGACGCGCCCCGGCGCTCTTCACCCTCCTCGCCGGTTTCTCCCTGGTCCTCGCCCAGCGCGGCACGGACCCGGCGCGGGGGCCCGACGGCTGGGCGGAGCGCTGGCGCCCGCTGCTGATCCGCTGCGCCCTTCTGGCCGTGCTCGGCGTGTGGCTGGCCTCGTTGTGGCCCGGGATCCTGGTCATCCTGGCCTTCTTCGCCGTGTACTTCCTGGCGGCGGAGCCCTTCACCCGGCTCTCCACCCCGGTGCTCACCGCCGTGGCGGGCGGCTCCGTGGTGGTGGGCCCGCTGCTGTCGTTCCTGCTGGGTCCGGTGTTCGGGTACGCGGCGTCCGGACGCGGGCTGGTCCCCGAGGCGGCCGATCTGACCGGTTGGTCCGGGCTGGGCTCGGTGCTGTGCGAGCTGCTGCTCACCGGGGCGTATCCGCTGGCCACTTACTTCCCGTACGTCCTGGCCGGGATGGCGCTCGCCCGCTTGTGCGACGTGCGGGAGCGGAGGGCGGCCCGGAGCATGGCCGTCTGGGGCACGGCGGCCGCGGTCGCCGGATACGGCTCCGCCTGGCTCGCCGCCCATGTGTTCGGCACCCGGCAGCGGCTACTGGAAGCGATAGCCGTCCATCACCCGGAGGCGCTGGCCGCCTCCGACCCCGTGCGGGAGGTGCTGCGCGGGCAGTACGGCGCCGTGCCGAGCACCTCGTGGGACTGGCTGCTGGTGGCGGACCCCTACAGCCAGACGCCGCTGGAGACCCTGGGCAACGCGGGCGTGGGATGCGCCCTCATCGGCCTCTGCGCACTCGCCGCGCGCCACGGGGCGGGCGCCCGCCTGCTGCGGCCGCTCGCGGTGCTCGGGGCGATGGCGCTGAGCGCGTACGTCGTCCACGCGCTGGTGCTGGCCGGCCCGGCCCACGGCGCCGCGTCCTGGTCCGCGTGGATCGCCTTCAGCGGCGCGGCGCTTGCCCTGACGTGGGCCTGGCAACGGATCTGGGCCGACAGCCCGCTGCGCCGGGGCCCGCTGGAACACGCGCTCCGGCTGGCCACGCAGGGCCGGAGCCGGGGGTAGGCGGGGGTAGGCGGGCCTATCATCACCTATCCGTGTCACGGGTTCGGCTCGCGGGGTGCCCGTACGGCAGGGTGAGCGGATGCAGCTGCGCCGGGCCTTGCCCCTGACCCTTGCCGCGCTCCTCCTGGCCACCGGATGCGTGACGGTGCGTCCCACCGCTCCGCCGTACGCGCCGCACCGGGCGCCCGCGGCCGCCGACCCGGAACCCCAACGCACGCCTCCCGCCTGGCCGTTGGGCCGGCTTCCGACTACGGCGGAGCCCGCGGCCACACCGCTCGGCCCCGAACCGCTCTCGGCCCCGGTCCCCGTCTCGGTGCCGGTCTCGGCTCCGGTCTCGGTGCCGGTCTCGGCTCCGGTCTCGGTGCCGGTCTCGGCTCCGGTCTCGACTTCCAGGCGGCCGACCGCAGTTGACCAGTCGCACCGGCCGCGCCGGGCCAAACCCGCGCGGCCCGCGCAGCAGGCGAAGCCGGCAGCCCCGGCGAAGCCCCGCAAGCGCTCTCCGACGCCGGCGAAGTTCCGGCCCACGCCGCCGCACGCGTACGACATGGCCTCCCTGTGCGAAGCGGCCCGGGGCACGGTGCCTCCGGCCATCGTGGCCCTGTGCCGCTAGGCGGTTGTTCAGGCGGCCATACCCTCGGAGCCGCAGGACGATTCGATTTGCACTTCGTGGCGGCCGGTCAGCCGGCCGCGGCGGTGCCGGTCGGCGACTGACGGCGCCCGGGCCAGCCTGGCCGCCGCAGGGTGCGGCCGGTCTCCGCCGGCCCCCGCCGGCACCCCGAAGGCCCGGGCGCCCGGGCGGGGTTAATGGGTGGATGTGTCTGCTCCGGATACCTACAGTGACGGGGCACCACGTCGTCGAGCAGGAGCGGATCATGCGCACCCACTATCCCCGCACGCCGCATCTGCCCTGGTCTCCGGGGGCGACGGCCGACGATGTCCGGGCCGTCGGACTCGCGGGGCTGGCGGGCCGCGAGGTCGTGGTGACGGAGAAGCTCGACGGGGAGAACACCACGCTGTACGCGGACGGCCTGCACGCGCGGTCGCTCGACTCGGCGCACCACCCCTCGCGGGCATGGGTCAAGGGCCTCCAGGGCCGGATCGGCCCCGGGATCCCGGCCGGCTGGCGGGTGTGCGGGGAGAATCTGTACGCCCGGCACTCGATCCCGTACGAGGATCTCGACAGCTGGTTCTACGGGTTCTCGGTGTGGGACGGGGAACAGTGCCTGGACTGGGACCGGACCGTACGGTTCCTGCGGGGCCTGGGTGTGCCCAGCCCGCGCGTGCTGTGGCGGGGCACCTTCGACCAGCGCGCGCTGCGCAAGCTGAGGCTCGACACCGCGCGGCAGGAGGGGTACGTCGTACGGACGACGGCCGGTTTCGCGCGCGAGGACTTCGGGCGGTGCGTGGCCAAGTGGGTGCGGGGCGGCCATGTGCGGACGGACACGCACTGGATGTTCGCGCGCGTGGTGCCGAACGGGCTGGGGCCGACGGCGCCGTTGTGGGCGGTGCGCTCGGGTGCCGAGACCGATGTGGCGGGGCTGACCGCTGCCGTCGGGATGACCGGGGCCGCTACCGCCGACGCGGGTGAGGTCGCCGAGGTCGCCGCCCGGATCGACGGGGCGGGGCGGACCGGGGAGGACCGGCTGGCCGGTGTGCTGGCCGCCGTACTGCACCGCGAGCCCCGGGCCCGGACGGTGGCGCGGCTCGCGGCGGGTCCGGTCGGGATGGGGCTCGCGCGGCGGGTCGGTGACCTGGTGGGGCTGTACCCGTACCTGCAGCGGCCGTTCCCCGACCCGGACCGGCGGGCCGGGCTGGTCCGGATGGCCGCGGCGGCCGATCTCGGGCTGCTGCACGCGCTCGCCGGGGCGCTGGCCCGCGAGCCGGAGGCGCGGGAGTGCGTGGAGTGGTCCGCGCTGTGGGCCGAGGAGGCGGGGCTGCTCGGCGGCCCCGATCCGCTGGATTCCTTGCGGGCCGCGCTGCGCGAGCCCCTCGCCGGGCTGGGCGCGGAGGCGGCCGACCGCTGCTGGGCGGAGGCCCGGCGCGCGTTCGCGCGGGGCGGGATCGCGGCCGCGCGCCTCGGCTGGGGCCCCGGCGTCAGCTGCGTCGTCGTCGAGGAGGCGGTGGCGGCGACGTGGCAGTGGCGCGACGGAACGTTTCCGCGGCTGGTGCAGCTCTGCGGGCCCTCGGGCAGCGGGAAGAGCACCTTCGGCCGCGGCCTGTCCGGCGTGGACACCTACATCAGTCTCGACGACCTGCGCACCGCCCGGGGTTCCCGTGCGGACCAGCGGGCCAACGCGGACGTGTTGAGCGAGGGCCTGGACCGCCTCGACGCCGCCCTGGCCCGCGGTGGGACAGTGGTGTGGGACGCCACTTCGCTCACCGACCAGCAGCGCGGCCTGGCCGGCTCGGTCGCGCGGCGGCGTGACGCGCTGGTCACGCACGCCGTGGCGCTGGTCGACGAGCCGGAGCTGCTGCGGCGCAACGCCGTGCGCCCCCATCCGGTGCCGCGGCAGGTGCTGACCTCGCAGCTGCACCGGTTCAGCCCGCCGTATGCCGGTCAGGCGCACCGTACGTGGTACATCGGTGCGGGCGGGGACGTCGAGGACACGGCGGGCGGCCTCGCGGGCGACCCGGCCACGGCAGGCGGGGAGTGCTGATGCGTACCAGTGAGGAGCTCTACCACCAGGTCCGGTGGGATCCGCGGTTCGATCCGGCGCGGTTCGTCCTCGGGCTGCTCCAGCGCGGGGCTCCACCGAAGCGGGTGCCGCTGCCCTCCTTCGTGCCCGGCGGGGACATTCCCTGGCACCGGGTGCTGTTCGTCGAGGCGGACGGCGAGCTGGTGTGGGACCGGGCCACTGGCGTCGACCGGATCGATGTCAGCGCGGCGGGGCGGGTCCGCGATCCGCGCCTGCTGCGGGCCCCGTTCTTCACCGCGCGGACCCCGCACGCGTGGGACCCGGCGGGCGGCGGCGCCTGGCGGCCGGCGCAGGCGGGACCCCGCAGCGCGGCGGCCGCCCCCGCCACGGTGCGGCTGCTGACCTGGAACACGCTCTGGGACCGGTACGACGCCCTGCGCATCGCCACCGCCCTGCGCAGGCCGCTGCTGCTGGCCGATCTGGAAGCGGCCGATGCCGATGTCATCGCGCTGCAGGAGGTCGAGCCCGAGCTGCTCGGCATGCTGCTGGCGGCCCGGTGGGTGCGGGCCGGCTACACCCTCGGCACGGATCCGGGCGGCCCGGACGTCGCCGGGTGCGGGCTGCTGGTGCTGAGCCGGCTGCCGGTGCGGGAGGCGGGGATCCACCTGTTCGGCCCGCACAAGGCGGTCACCGCCGTGACGGTGGACACGGCGACGGGCCCCCTGGTCGTCGCCGCCACCCACCTGACCAGCGACCACACGGAGAACGGGGACGTCCGGCGGGACGCCGAGCTGGCCCGGCTCGCGGAGGGACTGGGCGGCATCGAAGCCGGGGTGGCACTGCTGGGCGACTTCAACGACGGCCGCGACGGGGCCGAGGGGCCCGCCGCGGCGCTCGGGATGCGGGATGCCTGGAGCGACGTACACGGGGCGGCGGACCGTACGCCGACCTTCGACCCGGTGGCCAACCCGCTGGCCGCGGTGGGTTCGCTGTCGGGGCGGGCGTCCCGGCTGGACCGGATCCTGCTGCGCTCCACGGGGGCGCGGGTGACGCGGGCGGCGCTGCGCGGCGACGCGCCGACCCCGGAGGGGCTGTTCATCTCCGACCACTTCGGGGTGGAGGTCACCGTCGAGTTCGGGGAGCGGGACGCAGACGGCGGGCCGGCGCGGCTGGACGTGCCTGCTACGGCGCGGACGGCGGTGGCGTGGCTGCCGCCCCGCCTCCCCGAGGCGGTGCGGGAGTTGCGCCGGGAACACGACCCGCAGGCCGGCCGCTGGCCCGCGCACGTGAACCTGCTCTTCGGCTTCGTGCCGGAGTCCTCCTTCGCCGAGGCCCTGCCGATGCTGGCCGAAGTAGCCGCCGCGACCCGGCCGTTCGACGCCCGGCTGGAGGGCGTGGACAGCTTCGGGCACCGCGAGGACGCCACCATCTGGCTCGACCCCGCGGCGGCCGGTGAAGCGCCGTGGCAGGAGCTCCGGCGGGCCTTGGCGGAGCGGTTCCCGGGGTGCCGCGGGCGCGCGGAGGGGCAACGGGGGTACGGGCAGCAGGGGTACACCCCGCATCTGACGCTGGGGCGCAGCCGGGACCCGCAGCGGGCGGTCGCGGCCTTCGCGGCGCGGCTCGGTGCGGGGGTGTCCGCGCGGGTCGGGGAGCTGGCGGTGCTCTCGCGGCGCGGGGACGGGCCGATGCGGGTCCGGGCGCGGGTGGTGCTGGGGACGGGCGAGGTGCGCTGGGAGCCGGAGCCGTCCCCGGAGCTGGGACCCGGGCCCGGACACCGGCTCGCGGCGGCGGCGCCGGACGGTCACGCCGCATCGGTCACCGCGCGCGTCCGGGCGGCTCTGCCCGGTGCGGAGGTGCATGTGGCCGGATCCCGGCGCATGGGCTGCGCACTGCCGCAGGCCGACCTGGACCTGGTGGCGGCGCTTCCGGGACCGGCCGACCTCGCCGGGGTACGGGACCGGGTGGCGGCGGCCTTCCCGGAGGCCGAGCGGCTGCGCGAGGTGACGGGGGCCCGGGTGCCGGGCCTGCGGTTCCGCGTCGGGTCGCTGCCGGTGGATCTGGTGGCGGTCGCGACCGGCGGGCTGGATCCGGCGCAAGCGGTGGCACGGCGCGCGGAGCTGGGCGAGGCGGCCGCCGTCGCGCTCGGCGCGGTGAGCGACGCGGATGCCGTACGGGACGCGGTCGGAGCGGACCACGCCGCGTTCGCCGGGCTGGCCCGGGAGGTGAAGGCGTGGGCCCGGGCACGGGGGCTGGACGCGGCGCCGTTCGGCGGGCTGCCGGGGCTGGCTTGGGCGGTCCTCGCGGCGCGGACGGTCCAGGAGGCCGGGGCGCAGCCGCCCGAGGCCCTGCTGCGTGAGTTCTTCGGCGGCTGGGCCGCCTGGGACTGGCGCCAGCCGGTCGCGCTCCCGCCCGCGACGCCGAACGCGCCGGGGGCGGCGGGCGGGCCGGGGACACCGGGCGGGCCGGGGGCACCGCAGGCGGCGGGGGCGGCGGGCGGGCCGGGGCCGGTCGTGGTCCTTACGCCTTCTGGGCCGGTGCGTAGTTGCACGGCCCAGGTGGGGCCGGGCATGTGTGACCTGCTGGTTCAGGAGTTGTACCGGGCCTGGGAGCTGCTGGAGGCCGGCCTCGGGGCGGCGGCCCTGGCGACGCCGCCGCCGCTGCACCGTCGGCACGCCGCCTGGGCGGTGGTGACCGTACGGACGTCCGACGGGGAGTTCGAGGAGACCCTGGGCCGGGTGCGCGGGCGGCTGCGGGCGCTGCTCGGAGCCCTGGAGGAGGCCGGGGTCACGGACGCGCACGCCTGGCCGCGGCCCTTCGAGTCCGGCCCGGCCCTCGCCCGCTACGCGATCGGCCTCGGCGCCGGGCCGCCCGACGCGGCCCGTCTGGCCGCCCTGGCCGGCCCCTGGAGGGCCGGCCTGCCGGGGGTCGAGGTCGCCTGGGCGGCCTGCGGTGAGGTGCCGGACCTGGCCTGAGCGCGCCGGAGGGATCAGACCTCGACGACGATCTTCCCGGCCGCGTGTCCGGCCCGGCTCAGCTCGAAGGCCGCCGCCAGCTCGGCCAGCGGGAAGGTCCGGGCGACCGGCACCGTGAGCTGCCCGCGGTCGGCGAGCCGCCCCAGTTCGGCCAGATCACTGCCGACGGGGCGGACCCACATCCAGTGGCCGCCCGAGCCGACCACGGTGTGATCCGCGATGGAGGCGTGCCGCCCGTCCTCGCGCAGCACTTCCCGGGTGGCGGCGAGGACCCCGCCGACGAAGTCCGCGACGACGGTGACCCCCTCGGGCACGAGGGCGCGCACGCGGTCGGCGAGTCCGTCCCCGTACGCGACGGGTTCGGCGCCGAGTTCGCGTACCCGGTCGTGATTGCGGGGGGAGGCGGTGCCGATGACGCGGGCGCCCAGCGTGCGGGCGATCTGCACGCCGAGGGATCCCACGCCGCCCGCGGCTCCGTGGATCAGGACGGTGTCGTCCTTGCCGGTGCCGAGTCGGGTGAGCACCTGGTAGGCGGTGAGCCCGGCGAGCGGGAGCCCGGCGGCCTCGGCCCAGTTGAGCGAGGCGGGTTTGTGCGCTAGGGCGCGCACGGGCACGGTGACGAACTCCGCGCAGGTCCCGCCGTGCACGTAGTCCTTGCGGGCGTACGCGATGACCTCGTCGCCCTCGGCGAACTCGGGGCAGTCGATGCCGAGCCGCTCGACGGTGCCGGACACGTCCCAGCCGGGGACCACCGGGTAGACGACGTCCATCATCGCGTCGAGCCCGCCCGCCATGATCTTCCAGTCGACGGGGTTGACGGCGGCGCACTTGACCCGGACGAGGATCTCACCGGGGCCGAACTTGGGCATCGGCAGCCGTGTCTCGGAGAGCACCTCCGTCCCGCCGTACCTCTCGTACGCCATCGCCCGCATCGTCTCCTGGCTCTGGCTGCTCCGGCCCGACTGGGACATGTACCCGACCTCTCCGCGTGCTCGTGGACCCGCCCCGGCCCATCCCACCACGCGCGGCATGTCCGGTCCGGCGTGTCCGGTCCGGGCGTGTCCGGTCCAGGCGTGCACGAGAAAGGCGGCCTGGAACCCGAGCCGCGCGTCCGCCCCCTCGGCGATCCGCTCGCCAACTCGTACGCGACGTCGTGCACGAGCCGCAGGTGCGCGGCCAGCCGGGGCGGGGCGGCCAGCGTGCGCAACGGCCGTGATCACTCGTACTCCGTGCCGCCCTTGCGGGTCAGGTACGCCGGGCTGACCGCCTTGGCGATGGCGCGGCCGCCCACGACGGGGCTGTACCGCTCCGTGGAGGGGCGGATGACGACGCCCTCGCGCAGGTGCACGCCCCGGCCGGAGACGGTCTCGCGGCCGCTCGCCAGCTCCAGCACCGTGTCGAGGTCGTACGGGCCCTCGTACAGCCGTGGCACCAGTGGCAGTTCACCGTCCGTGAGGACGGCGGCCGGGTCCAGCCAGCGCACCTGTCCGTCGATCTCGGCGGACACGTCGAAGACGGCGTATCCGGGCGGTGTGTCGGCTGCGCGTACGTCGGTCCCGTACGCCAGGTCCTGGACGCCCGCGCCGTACACCTCGCCGAAGATCCCGACCCGGGTCGCGCCGAGCCGGGCGGCGAGGGCCGCCGCGACGGCCGGCACGTCGTGGCCGCGTACGGCCCGCCAGTAGACGTTGCGCTCGTCCTCCTTGAGTGCCAGGCCCTTCGAGCCGTATCCCTTGGAGGAGACGAGGGACCGCTCGTCCTGGACGACGTACGTGAACAGGCAGGCGGTGCCGTGCAGTTTCTCGGTGAGGACGACCGGCTCGCCGGACTCGAAGAGGTGCGGGTAGCGCTGGAGGTTCTCGATGTCGACCCACGGCAGGAGGTCGGCGGCGGCCTCGATGTCGCCGTTCATGGTGGTGGGGACGGGCGGAGCCCATTTGGTGATGCCGAGCGACTCCGCGAAGTCCGTGCCCTCCTTGGCCGCCTGCACCAGGTCGACGCCGGCGAGCGCGCGCGGCCGGCACACCAGGCCCTGCGAGAGTTCGCCGCGCAGCCGGACGGCCTTGACCCGGTCAGCGGAGCTGCCGGCGAGCCGCCCGGTGAGGCCGAGCTCCTCGATCAGATCGGCGGGCAGCACGGCCTGTTCGGGTATGTAGAGCGCGAACTCCCCGGTGCGGTAGGCGCCCTTGGCGATAACGGCGCGGTACAGGCCCACCTGGGCCAGCTCCAGCGCGTCGGCGTTCGGATGCTCATGGACGGTCAGTTCTTCTACGGTGACTCGCAAAGTCGACATGGGAGGCTCCAACGGTCGGCAGGGACGCGGCCGACGCCCGGTGGTGCGGCGCGTCGGTGACCACCACTGTCCGTGCCGCAGTTTGCGCTGGTCCAGCGAATATCGCGGTGTTAGCCTGCCGCACCGCGCGACGTCACGCGCGTCCGTGTTCCGCGTACCGCGTACCGCGTACCGCGTACCGCGTACTCAGGAGGCTCACATGTCACGTCGCCCGGTCACCGTCGTCACCGGCGGCAGCAGGGGCATTGGTGCGGCGACCTGTCTGCGGCTGGCCGCCGACGGGCATGACCTGGTGCTGGGTTACGCCCGCGACGAGGCGGCGGCCGGGGCCGTCGCCGAGCGCGTACGGTCCACCGGGGCCCGCTGTGTGACCGTACGCGGCGACACCTCCGAGGAGCGCGCCGTCGAGCGGCTCTTCGACACCGCCGGCGCCGAACTCGGTACCGTGACCGGTCTGGTCAACAACGCCGGGGTGACCGGCCCGCTGGGCCGGCTCGCCGACGCCCGGACCGAGAACCTGCGCCGGGTCGTCGAGGTGAACCTCCTCGGGTACCTGCTGTGCTGCCGCCGGGCCGCCCGGGACATGGCGAAGGCCGGCGGCGGGGCGATCGTGAACGTCTCCTCCGCGGCCGCCACCCTCGGCGGTCCCGGGGACTACGTCCACTACGCGGCGACCAAGGCCGCCGCCGACGCACTGACCGTGGGGCTCTCCAAGGAGCTCGGGCCGGACGGCATCCGGGTGAACGCGGTGGCGCCCGGCATCATCGAGACCGGCATGCACGCGGCGATGGGCGACCCCGGCCGCCCGGCCCGGGCCGCGGCCGGGATCCCGCTCGGGCGGCCCGGTCAGCCCGAGGAGATCGCCGGGGCGATCGCCTGGCTGCTGTCCGCGGACGCCTCGTACACGACGGGCACCGTGCTGCGGGTCTCCGGCGGGCGCTGATCCCCGCTCTCCCGAAGACCCGCGGCGGCTACTGCATCGCCGCGTGCGTGGCCGGTCCGTAGACGCCCTGGGGGTCGCCCTTGATGGACCGGTCGCGCTGGAGCTGGCTGACCCCGCGCTTGGTCTGGCCGTCGTAGACCCCGGTGACGGAGACGTACGTGAACCCCTGCCCGTAGAGCAGTTCCTGCAGGGCGCGCACCTCGGGGCCGGTGTCCCCCATCCGCAGCGTGCGGAAGGCGCCCGACGGTCGCGCGGCCGATCCGCTCGGCGCGGGCGTGGGCTTCGCACTCTGGCTCTGGCTCGCGGCCGGGCTCGACGAGCCCGTGGCCGCGGCCGAGGGCGCGTTGGACCCACTGGACGCGCCGGGTCCGGGCTCCTCGCCGGCCCCCGGGCCGGGCGCCCGAAGCATCGGTACGGACAGCTCGGCCGGCGGCCCGGGCCGGGGCGGTTCCGGTTCGGGACCGTCCAGGAGGAGCACCAGGGCGCCCACCCCGGCGAGCGCGAGCAGGGTGATGACGGTCAGCGGAAGCCGGCTGCCGCTGCCGCGGCCCCGGGCGGCGCGGGCGCCGCGTGCCGGAACAGGCCCGGGAGCAGGAGCGGCAGCGTCGGCGGGGGCGCCGGGGTCCGGGCCGGGTGCCGGGCCATGTGCCGGGCCGGGGAAGGCGAAGGCTCCGGTCTGCGGCCAGGCGGGCGCCGTCGACCGGGGCGGTCGGCCCGAGGGACCGACGTAAGGGCGCACGAACAGGCGGTCGTCGGGGACGATCCCGCTCTCATCAGGGTCCTGGGACATGGTGGTCTCCCCGGCTGGGACGGGGGCCGGCGCGGCGGTGCGGCGCCGGCCCCCACCCGGCCGGTCAGGCTCTGCGCCGCCGGGCGGCCGGAGCCGGGGCCGCCGCGGCGGCGGGAACGCCGGGTGTGCCGAGTGCCGGAGAACCGCCGATCGTGGCCGGTGCGAGCGATGAGCGAACGGATAGGGACATCTGGCGTATCTCCGAAGTGCGGCTCAAGCAGTGCGGTGGTTCTTGATCGGCGCACTCTTTCCCTCCGGCACGGGCCGGGTCAAGCCGGATGTCCGATCTGCTCCCGTCCATCCCGTCTGTCGGGTGCGGTCCTTCCGCTTTCGCCCCGCTGATCAGTCGAGGGTGCCGGGTGCGCGGCGGATGGCGGTGGCCCAGACGGTGCCGGCGGCGACGAGCATCAGGGCGGCTGCGCCGAGCGGCGCGGCAGGTGCGGAGAGGGCGTCGACCGCGAGGCCGCCGAACAGCGCGCCCGCCGCTATGGCGAGGTTGAACATGGACACCATGAGCGAGGACGCGGCCTCGGTGGCGGCCGGGGCCGCCTTGATCATCCAGCTCTGCAGGCTCACCGAGACCCCGCCGTAGACGAGCCCCCAGGCGAGCAGCAGCGTGGTTCCGGCGACCGGTCCCGGAAGGACGGCGATGAGGGCGAGGACCACGGTGAGGGAGGCGCTGACCACGAGCAGGGTCCGGTACGCGTCGCGCGCCCCGGCCAGGAAGTTGCCTGCGACACCCGCGACGCCGTAGCCGAGCAGGAGGGTGCTGACGTAGCCGGCGTCGATGCCGGAGACGTCCTGCAGGATCGGCCGAACGAAGGTGTAGGCGGCGAACTGCCCCGTCACGACGAGGAAGGTGACGATCACGCCGGCCCGGACGGCACGGTTCTCGCGGAACAGGGCGGGGAGCTCGGGGAAGGTGATGTGCCGGGTGGGCGGCAGCGGGGGCAGCAGCAGGAGCAGGGCGGTCAGCGTGACGAGGCCGAGGGCGCCGACGGCGGCGAAGGCGGTGCGCCAGCCGCCGAGTTCACCGAGCAGGGTGCCGGCGGGCACGCCGAGCACGGAGGCGGTGGGGACACCGCCGAAGACGAGCGCGGTCGCCCGGCCGACGTGGCGCTCCGGGACGAGGCGTACGGCCAGTCCACCCGCGATGGCCCAGAACCCGCCGACGCTGATTCCGACGAGCAGGCGGGCCGCCAGTACGACGGCGAAGTCCGGGGCGAGGGCGGCGGCGAGGTTGGCGGCGGCCATCAGGGCGATGAGCACGCACAGCACGAGCCGCCGGTCGAGCCGCCCGGCGCCAACGGTGACCAGCGGCGCGCAGAATCCGGCGACCAGCCCGGGCACGGTGACCATCAGCCCGGCGGTTCCGTCGGAGACGCCGAGGTCGCCGCCGACGGGTGTGAGCAGGCCGATGGGCAGCAGCTCGGAGGTGATCAGGCAGAAGATCCCGAGCGCGACGGCGGACACGGCCGCCCAGCCCTTCCACGGCGCGGGTCCGCTCCACGGTCCGGAGCCCGCCCCCGGCCGGGCCGTGGGCCCGGCGCCGGGGGGCGGTGCGGACTCGGGCGGTCCGGACTGTCGCGGTCCGGACTCGGGGGGCGGCGCGGGGTTGCCGGGCGCGGCGGCTGAGGTCATGGATCGGTACTCCGTACGGGCGATCGGCGGGCACGACACGGCAGCCCGGCGCTCCGGGGTCGCGCCTCCCCGTCACCCGCACTGCCGTTCCAATGTCCCACACGCCCCGGCCGTCCCCGGAGGGGGCGGGGTCACCCGCAGGCGTGAGGCGGGGAACCGGCCCGGCCGCGAGGTACGGCAAGGTGGTCGGATGCAGTTACGCCGGGCCGTGCCCCTCTCCCTCGCCGCGCTCCTCGCGAGCGCCGGCTGTGTCTCCGTCGGACCGCAGGACGCGGCTCCGGCTCCCGTACTGGCCGCCGCCGCACCGCCCGCCGACGCACCCGACCTTCCGACGCCGCCGGCCCTGCCCCTGGGGTCGCTGCCCCTGTCCGCACCGCAGGACCCGCGCCCGGACGCGGACCCGGACCGGGACCAGGACCGGGACTCCCGGCCGAAGCCGTCTGCCGTGCGGGCCCCCGCGAAGGCGGCGCCGCCTCACCGGCGGACGCGCCTGCCGGGGCCGCAGAGCGCCCACCCGCGCCGGCGGCCGGCCCCGCCTCACGGGATGGACGAGATGTGCGCGGCCGCGGAGGGCGTCGTACCGCCGTCCATCGTCGACCTGTGCCTGCGGCAGTACGGCCGCTGACCCTGACGGTCGGGACCTCAGGGGCGGCGGCCGCAGGCGTGGGCACACCGCCGGGCCGTGTCGCGCCGGGCCGTGCGCAGCCTGCGCAGGGTGCTGTGGCCGCGCCGCTTCCACTCGCCCCGCGGCAGGGCGGCCCGCTGGCCGCCGCCCGCGATCAGGGCGTTGACCGGGGTCATCGGGTCGGCGGCCAGCGACTTGGCGAGCAGGACGCCGACCACGAGCGGGACCAGGGCCACGGCCAGGGCCGAGCCGGCGGTGGTCACGTGCTGCATGCGCGGGCGGGCGGTCTCGCCGCGCGGGGCGTCGGAAGTCATGACCCCATTCGATCAGCGGCGGCGCTGCGGGGAATCGGGGCGGATACTCAGGCCGTTGGGCACAACGTACTCAGACGGGCGTGACGGGCGGGCGGGGTGGTGCGCGATGGCGGAACCGGGGCAGGGCTTCGAGCCCGCGACCGGCGACGGCCCGGCCGCGCCGCCCGGCCG
The DNA here is from genome assembly GCF_055564955.1 of Streptomyces sp. NPDC028910. Classification (NCBI taxonomy): domain Bacteria; kingdom Bacillati; phylum Actinomycetota; class Actinomycetes; order Kitasatosporales; family Streptomycetaceae; genus Streptomyces; species Streptomyces sp. NPDC028910. Next base: position 203,111 of record NZ_JBVHVF010000009.1, read on the forward strand.
CCGGGAGGCGGAGCTGCGCACGGCGTACGAGGGGCTGCTGCAGATCCGCCGCCTGGTCAACGGCCCGGCGGGCACGGCGGTTCCCGCGCCGTGGGAGGTACGGCAGCTGCCGCGCGCGGTGGCCCTCGTGCTGGAGGCGTCGGGGATCCCGCCGTCGGCGCTGGACGCGCGGGGGCGGCGTACGCGAACGGGATATCGCGTCGCCGCCGGCCCGGAGCCCGGACGGGTGGAGGTGACCTGGCTCGGGCCCCCGGGCGGCGGCGCGGCCGAGGAGGAGCAGGAGCGGCTGACGGCCTGTGCGGCCGTGCTGGAAGGGCTGGGATGGGTGTGCCTGCTGTACCGGGGCCCTCGCCGGCGCCGCTTCCTGGAGGTGGAACCCCCACGCTGAGGCGGGGGTTCGACCTCGCGGATCGATGCGTACGCGCCACCCGTGCGGAAGCAGGACGAGGGACGAGGCCCTCATGCCCGGCGGCCGCCGCCGGGAGTCGTCGTCACCAGGACCCGACGCTTGGATAAGCCCGGATTCCGGCTCCGGCCCCGTCGTCAACTGGGCCCGCGACTGGTCAGGGTGAGCAGGACGACGTCCACCTCTTCGCCGCGGGCCCGCGCGAAATCGCGGGCGCGGCCGGTGACGGTGAACCCGCACTTCTCCAGCACGCGGATCGAGCCCGCGTTGTCGGCCGCCGTCCCGGCGTGCAGGGGGCGGGTGTCCTCCAGCCGGATCAGCTCGGCCAGCGCCCGGGTGGCGATGCCGCGCCCCCAGTGCTCGGAGCCGATCGCGTACGTCACCTCGCGCTCCTCGGGCGGCCCGAACACGGCGGCGTGGCCGGCCACGACTCCGTCGGCCAGCACCGTGCGCAGCGTCACGGCGGGGTCGTTGCGGATCTTCGCCCAGTGAGCGTCGAAGTGGCCCCGGTCGTCGTGGTACTTCCTGGTCATCGCCGCCATGTGCTGGAGGACGGGGTCCGTCATCTGCTCCCAGAAGACGGCCAGATCACTGTCCCTCGTCTCGCGCAGCTCGATCCGCATGTGTTCTCCGCCTCTCCCCTGGCCTTCGATCACACGGTCCACCCTAGGCCTTGTCCGGGCGTGTCCTGCCCGTCGGCCGGCCCGGCGCGTACGGCCGATGCGCGCGCGTCAGGCGTAGCGTCCGGCCAGCGCGGTCACCGTCTCGGCCAGGGCTCGGCGCAGTGCGGGCGGACCGAGCACCTCGGCCTCCGTGCCCAGCCGGAGCAGATCGCCGACGGCGACGGCCTCGGATTCGACGGGGAGCCGCAACCGGACCCAGCCGTCCGCGTCGGCCGGGCCGGCTTCGGCGAGCGCCCGTGCGCCCGCGGCCCCGAACCGCATCGGCAGCAGCCGCTGGCCGCGCGGAGACAGGCGCAGCTCCGCGGTCTGCTGGTGAAGCGCGGCGTCCAGGCGGCTGGTGGACTCCTGCCAGTACGTGGCGAGTTCGAATCCGGCGGGCCGCTCGAAGCCCTCCGCCGCGGTGTCCACCGCCAGGAACCGGGCGACCCGGTAGGTCCGTACGGCGCCCTCGACCCCCGCCACGAGGTACCAGATGCCGCCCTTGAGGACGAGGCCCAGCGGATGCAGCTCGCGCCGTACCTCGCCGCGCCAGCGGCGGTAGTGGGCGCGCAGGACGCGCTGGTCCCACACGGCCTGGGCGATCTGCGCGAGGTGCGGGACGGGGTCGGCCTCCCGGAACCAGGCGGGCGCGTCGAGGTGGAAGCGGTCCTGGATCCGCCGGGCCCGTCCGGCGAGTGCGGCGGGGAGCGCGGCCTGGAGTTTCAGCTGGGCGGCGGCCAGGTCCGCGCCGAGGCCGAGCTCCTGCGCGGGTCCGGGGGCGCCGGCGAGGAAGAGGGAGCCGGCCTGGGTGTCGGTGAGGCCGGTGAGGCGCGTGCGGTAGCCGTCGGCGAGCCGGTACCCGCCGGCCGGGCCCCGGTCGGCGAGGACGGGGACGCCGGAGGCACCGAGGGCCTCGATGTCGCGGTAGACCGTACGCACGGACACCTCCAGCTCGGCGGCGAGCTCGGGCGCGGTCATCCGGCCGCGGTTCTGCAGCAGCAGGAGCAGGGAGAGAAGACGGTCGGCGCGCATGACGCCCATTGTCCGCGGTACCTGACACAAGGTGTCAGGTACCGCTGCCAGCCTGAGGCATCGCCTGATGAACCGCCGGGCGGAGCACACCGTCCGGCCGGCCGAGAGGACAGCCATGCCCACGCCCACGCCCACGCCCACGCCCGTAGAGACCAGTGGCCGCTTCACCTTCGCCGACTGGGAGGAGAGCCCCGTCGGCCCGGCCGAGGCGACCCCGCGGCTCGCCCACGCCCGCGTCACCAACGCCTTCACCGGCGGGATCGAGGCCTCCGGAACGACCTGCGACTACACGATCGCCTACACCGGGGAGAACGTCGGCACCTACAGCGGCATGGAGCTGCTGGCCGGCAGCGTCGACGGCCGCAAGGGCAGCTTCGTCCTGGAGGAGCGCGGCACCTTCGATGCCGCCGGCACCGTCTGCCGCTTCGAGGTGGTCCCCGGCTCCGCCACCGGGGAACTCGCCGGGCTGACGGGCTCCGGAGGATTCACCTTCCGCCACGGTGAACCCTCCGTCGCCTACTCCTTCACCTATGACCTGGACTGAGGATCAGGCGCAGCACCGGCCCGGGTAGGTGGGTGGCTGGGTGGGTGCGTGGTGGGCCGCCCGGGCCGTACGGCGTCACGGCGCGCCGAAGGTCAGCGTCAGCCGCGGCGTCCCGTCGTTGGCCGGCGCCTCGGAGGACCACAGCCACAGGGCGTCCGTACCGGCGCTGCTCAGCGCCAGGCTGTAGCCGCCGCCGAGCGCCGCCGCCACGGCGGCGGCGGTCAGCCCGGTCGTGTGCACCGCCGAACCGTCCGGGATCCCCGCGAAGGCGCCGAGCGCCGGACCGCCCAGGGCGGGGCGGTTGTTGTACGTCGTGCCGCCCTCGCTCCACGACCCGGTGACCGGGACGACCGAGACGGTGTCGGTCGTACCCGCGCCGCTCATCGTGCTCGTCTTGACGCTGAGGGCGGCCGACTTGAGCACCGTGCCCGCGGGCGCGGCGGGCAGGTCGAAGCGCAGGTAGCTCGCGTAGAACGAGGTGCCGCGCACCGCGAGTGAGCCCGAGGTCCCGTAATTCGTGGCGGGCGCGCCCGCGTTGGCGTAGGTGTCCTCGGCCGCGGTCACCTGGACGACCGAGTCGGCCGGGGCGGTGGCGAGGGCGTAGTGGTTCTGCACCTGCGCCGCGCTCAGGACGGTCGGGTAGACGGCGGTCTCGTCGAGCTGGCCCGCCCAGTACTCGCTCGCCGGGCGGTCGGGCCAGCCGCCGAGGCTGTCGCCGCCGGCGTGCCAGTAGCCCGAGAAGTTCTCGTGCGTGGTGACGGCCAGGGTGCCCTTCTGGGCACCGTCCACGTAGAGGGTCATCCCGCCGGGACCCTGGGTGGCGACGACGTGGTGCCACGCGTTGTCGTTGTACGTCCCGGGCGTGGTGATGGTGCGGGTGGCTCCTGTGTAGACGCCGTAGACCAGCCGGCCGTCATTGGTCATGTAGATGTGCTTGTCGTACTGATTGCTGCCGCGCGCCTGGTTGCTCCCGAAGCCGAAGAGCTTGCCGCCCCGGGTGGTGTTCGTCTTGAACCAGGTCTCGATGGTGTAGGTGCTGCCCACCGTCTGCCGCTTGTCCCCGTACACCTGGGTGTCCGTGCCGTTGAAGCCGATCGCCGTGCTGGCGCCGGAGACCGCACCGGGCGTCCGGCGCAGGGCGGGGGCGTTCAGGTGCACGCCGCTCTGGTTGCCGCCGGCCGAGGAGTCGGCGGCGAAGGGCAGGACCGACTCGTCGTAGCGCCAGTACTGCTGGGCTCCGTCGGTGCGGACCTGGTTCGGGTAGCCGTCGACCGTGGTCGGGACCGTGACGCTCGCGGTCGCGGACAGGGCGCTGGTGTTGCCGGCCGCGTCGGTCGCCGTCACCCGGTACGTGTACGACTGGCCCGCCGCCACGGTGGAGTCGGTCCAGGAGGCCTGCGGGCGCCTGAAGAACAGCGAGTCGGCGGTGACCGTGGCGATCGGCGCGGCCGCGCCGTTGCGGTAGATCTTGTAGGTCAGCGCGCTGTCGTCGAGGTCGAGGCTGGTGCGCCAGCGCACCTGGACCTCGCCCGGCTTGAAGCTGACCGCGCTGACCAGGGGCACGGTGGGCGCGCCGGTGTCGCCGGTGGAGGCGAAGCGCGTCAGGCTCTGCTGCGCCGATCCGTTGACGGTGGTGAACTCCCCGCCGACCCACAGGTACGAGACTCCGCCCTTGGACCCGACCGTCATCACGCGCGGACCGATGCCCTCGCCGATGCCGTCGTTGGTGTCGGGTGCCCAGCCCAGCTTGCCGGTGCCGCTGGTGGGCTGGGCGAGCAGGTGGTGGCGCTGGCCGTCGGGGAACTCGCCGACGCTGGAGCAGTCGTGCGCGTGCGAGGCGCTGTAGAGCACGCTCTGGTACGGAAGCACGGCCTGGGTGGCGCCGAGGCAGGTGTCGCGCCAGCGCTGGCCGAAGTCGCCGAGGTTCAGCGCGATGCGGCCGTCGAAGACGCCGCCGCCCGTGCCCTCGTTGGCGGTGTAGAAGCCGGTGGCGTCGGTCGCGATGTCCTTGACGACGGAGTTGGTCTCGATGAAGCCGGCGTAGGTCTTGGTGAGCGCACCGCTCGTCGCGTCGACGACGGCGAGGGCGTGCGTGTTCGTACCGTTGACGGTGAAGAAGTCGCCGCCGAGGACCACGCTCTTCCCGTCCGGGGTGACCTCGACGGCGCGTCCGGGCTCGTCGGCGTTGGCGGTGAAGGGCCTCAGCGCCCCGTCGGCCGCGCCGACGGCGGCGAAGCGCTGGCGGGGCTGTCCTGAGACGCTGAGGAAGTCACCGCCCGCGTATACGGTGTCGCCGGTGACGGCGAGGGCGCGGACGGTGGCCGCGAAGGCCGGGCGGAAGGAGGCCTTCACCGTGCAGCTCGCCACGTCGATGGCGGCGAGACTGGACACGGCGGTGCCGTTGACCGCGCCGAAGTAACCGCCCGCGTACAGGGTCGACTTGTCCGGTGAGAGCGCGAGCGCACGGACGGTGGCGGTGCCGGCGGCGACGGTGAAGGAGAGCTTGCAGGAGGTCGGGGCGCCGGTCGCGGCGTCGAGCGCCACGAAGTTCACCGCCGACTGCTCGCTGCCGGCGCCGCCCGCGGGCGGGCGCATGGTGGAGAAGGTGCCGCCGGCGAAGACCTGGCCGCCCGCTTCGGCGAGGGCCCAGACGACGCCGTTGGGCTGCCAGGTCGACAGCGCGTCGGCGGTGAAGGCGACGGGCGGGGTGACGGCCGCCGCCTGCGGGACGAGGCCGAGGCCCAGCCCGGCACCGGTGCCGGCCAGGGTCAGGGACAAAGCGGCGGCCAGCCCTCGGGATCTACGCATGAACCCCCCAGTTCGGTGTGCGGCGGCGCGGCGTGTGGCGCGGCCGGGGTGAGTCATGGCCGGAAACCGCCGAACAGCCGTCCGCAGGCATGCTTACGGGCGCACCCTAGAGTGAATCGACGCTCGGTTCATGCCACTTGACACATCGGATGCCAAATCGCGCCACTGGTCGGGACGCGCCGCGGCCCTGGGCGCGCCCCGGCCCCCGACGGGCCCTGCCCTCACCCCCGCGGCTTGGCGCGGACGTGCATGCGCTCGCCCTGCCGCCCGAAGAGGCTGAGGATCTCCACGGGCCGCCCGTCCGCGCTGGCGAACCAGTGGGGCAGCCGGGTGTCGAACTCGGCGGCCTCGCCGGGGCCGAGGACCAGATCGTGCTCGGCGAGGACGAGCCGCAGCCGGCCGTCCAGCACGTACAGCCACTCGTAGCCCTCGTGCGTCCGCAGATCCGGCTCGGCGCCCCGGTCGGGGATGAGCATCTTGAACGCCTGCAGGGGGCCCGGGCCGCGGGTCAGGGGTACGACCGTGCCGCCGTTCGCCAGGGTGCGCGGGGTCAGCCGTACTCGTGGATCCCCCACTTCGGGAGCGCCGACCAGGTCGTCCAGGGGCACGCGGTACGCGCTGGCGAGCGGCAGCAGCAGTTCCAGGCTGGGGCGGCGCTGTCCGGACTCCAGCCGGGAAAGGGTGCTCTTCGAGATGCCGGTCGCCTCGGAGAGCGCGGCCAGGGTGAGCCCGCGCTGGGCTCGCAGCCGTCTGAGCCGGGGCGCTACCTCGTCGAGGACCGCTTGGTGGGGTGGCGGCTTGTCCATGCGGCCATTCCATCGCGCTGTCCCGGAAACGGCAACAAGGTTTGCCGCCCGCCAGCCGGCGCGTACACGCTCCTCCGCATGAGCCCGCACAACGATTCCAGGTGGGCGCTCGCCGCCCTCTCCCTCTCCATGCTGCTGTCCTCACTCGGCACCAGCATCGCCCATGTCGGCCTGCCGACGCTGGCGCAGGTGTTCTCCGCCTCCTTCCAGGAAGTCCAGTGGATCGTCCTCACCTACCTCCTCGCCATCACCGCCCTGATCGTCACCGTCGGGCGGCTCGGTGACCTCGTCGGCCGCCGACGGCTGCTCCTGGGCGGGATCTCCTTGTTCACCGTCGCCTCGCTCCTGTGCGGCGCCGCGCCCACGCTCTGGCTGCTGATCGGCGCCCGGGCCGCGCAGGGCCTCGGAGCTGCCGTCATGATGGCGCTCACCATGGCCTTCGTCGGGGAGACGGTCCCGAAGGCGAGGACCGGTAGCGCCATGGGGCTGCTCGGCACGATGTCGGCGGTGGGCACGGCTCTCGGTCCGTCGCTGGGCGGCGCCCTGATCGCCGGGCTCGGCTGGCGGGCGATCTTCCTCGTCAACGTACCTCTGGGTCTCCTGACCTTGCTCCTCGCGCACCGTCATCTGCCCGCCGACCAGCGGGGGTCCAAGGCCGGTCGCAGCCGCTTCGACCACGTGGGTACGCTGCTGCTCTCTCTGACCCTCGCGGCCTACGCGCTCGCCATGACCACCGGTGACGGCGGTTTCGGTTCGCTCAACGCGGCTCTGCTGCTGGCCGCCGCCCTCGGAGCCGGCCTCTTCGCGCGCGCCGAGGCGCGAGCGCCATCACCGTTGATCCGGGGGGCGGTGTTCCGCGATCCGGTGCTCCGTGCGGGCCTCGCCACGAGCGCGCTGGTCTCGACGGTGATGATGACGACCCTGGTGGTCGGGCCGTTCTACCTCTCTCGTGCGCTCGGGCTCGATGAGGCTCCCGTCGGACTCGTCCTGTCGGCCGGGCCGTTGGTCGCCGCGTTGACCGGGGTCCCGGCCGGTCGCCTCGCGGACCGGTTCGGCGCGCCGCGCATGACCGTCGTCGGGCTCGTCGCGATGGCGGCCGGCTCCTTCGTCCTGTCCATGGCACCGGCGGCGTCCGGCGTGTGCGGATACGTCGCTCCGCTCGCCGTCGTCACCGCCGGCTACGCGGTGTTCCAGACGGCCAACAACACCGCCGTCATGTCGGATGTCCTCCCGGATCAGCGAGGCGTCGTCTCCGGCATGCTCAACCTCTCGCGCAATCTCGGGCTGGTCACCGGCGCCTCCGTCATGGGCGCCGTGTTCGCGCTCGCGTCGGCGACGACCGACATCACCACGGCGCCCGCCGAGGCCGTGGCCACCGGTACGCGGATCACCTTCCTGGTCGCGGCAGCGCTGATCCTCCTCGCGCTCGCCGTCGCGGTGGGGGGCAACCGTTTTCGCCGCCGCGCCGCCGTCTCGTGACCGGAAGGCACCCGTGGATCCGGACGGTGGACGCCCGCTCACACACGGTCACCCTGACGAAACCGCCCCGCGCGGGGCCGCGCGCCTCTACGGTGCCCTGAAGTAATGGCACGGCACCGGAGGGCGGCGCGGATGGACGACGAAGAAGACATGCGGCTGGCGGGGATGACGCCGGAGATCTCCCGCCGCACCCTCGCGATGCTGCGCGGCCTCGCGGGCCTGGAGCCACCCGAGCAGGTCCCCGAGGAGGCGATGGTCGTCGCGGACACGATCCTGGACGAGTACGGCACGGACGGGCTCCGCGTGCTGGTGATGACCCTGGCGGCCTGGGCGACGGCCCAGATCGAGAACGTCGCCGAGCTGAGCGGACGCAGCCACGAGGCGGTGCTGGACGCGATGGAGCTGGCCTGCCTGGAGGCGAACGCCGAGGACTAGCCTGGTGAGGTCCGCGCGGCTCCGGCGGAGCCTGGGGAGCTTCGGGTGCGGTTCCGCGCCGGGCCCGGAGAAGAAACCTGCCCAGTCCGGCGTGGATCCGGCGGGTGTCAGCGACACTGGGAGAGCAGGAGCGTCGCGGGGGGTCGTGATCGGAGGCCGTCGTGAGCACACCTTCCCCCATCCGTCTGGCTGCCGTCCTCTCCACCGAGCACCGTGGACGGCTGATGTCCCAGGCCCGCGAGGTCAATTTCCCGGAGAACGCGCGGATCTTCGACGAGGGCACACGGGCGGACTCCTTCTGGATCGTGCGCTCCGGCACGGTGACGTTGGAGATCCCGGTGGCGGGCCGCCGGCCCGCGCCGGTGGAGAACCTCGGCCCCGGTGAGCTGGTGGGCTGGTCCTGGCTGTTCCCGCCGTACGTGTGGCAGCTCGGCGCGGCGGCGATGACGCCGGTGCGCGCGTACGAGTTCGACGCCGCGAGCGTACGGATGCTGATGGACGCCGATCCCGCCTTCGGGTCGGCGATCGGGCACTGGGTCGGGCGCGTCCTCGCGATGCGGCTCCAGCAGACGCGCACCCGGCTGCTGGAGCTGTACGCCCCCCGCCTGAGCACTACGGGCTAGCGGCCGCGCAGCAGCGGCGGGGCCCGCTCCCCCGGCCGGGAGGCGCGGGCCGCAGCCGTGCCGGACACCCCTAGTCCCGTACGCCGGCCAGTTCGACCGGACGGCGCCGCAGGCACAGCGCGGCCGGGGCCGCGGCGGAGGCCACCGCCAGGGCCGCGCAGGCGCCGACCGTCGTGCCGATCACGTCCCACGGGATCACGATGCCGCTCCAGACGTCCAGGAGCGCCAGGGCGCCCCAGATCCCGGCCAGGTTCAGAGCGGCGACGAGGGAGCCGACGACCGCGCCCACGAGGACGACCATCAGCGCCTCCCCGGCCACCAGCCGGAGCACCTGCCACCTGGTGGCCCCTGCCAGGCGCAGCACCGCGAGGTCGCGGGCCCGGTCGGCGGTGGCCATGACGAGGGTGTTGGCGAGCGCGATGCCGGTGTAGAGCAGGGCGATGCCGAGGACCAGCAGGAAGCCCATCCGGGTCGTGCGCTTGGTCTGGGGGTAACTGGCGGCCACCCACTGGTCCTTGGTGAGGACCCGGCCCCGGGCCCGCCGGGCGGCGTCGGCCAGCCCGGCGCCGGCCGTCGCCGCGTCCGCGCCGGGGACGAGCCGTACGTCGATCCGGTCCACCGTCGCGCCGGGGGCGTTGGCGGGTGTGACGTAGGCCCCGTTGTTGCCGGTGCCGATGCTCATCACGGCGGCGATCCGCAGGGTCTTGCGGGTGCCGTCGCCGAGCCACACGTCGACGGTGGACCCGACGGTGTGCCGTTCCCATTCCTCGGTGACGACGATGGAGTCGTCGTCGAGGTCGGTGATCCGGCCTGCGGTGAGGGGCAGTTCGGCGGTCCGGGCGAGGGCCCGCGGGTCGGCGGCGCGGGCGTCGGAGCGGATCAGCGCCACGCCCTCCTCCAGTGCGTGGACCGCGGTCGCGGCGGTGGCGGAGACCTCCGTGCCGGGTACGGCCCGCACCCGTTCGACGGTCGCCCGGTCGAATCCGCCCGGGCCGCCCGGGCCGCCCGTGATCACGAAGTCGGCGGTGGTCCGCTGCCGGATCTCCGTGGCCTTGGCCTCGTTCAGCGTGGCGGTGGTGCCGAGCAGGGATCCGGCGAGGGCGACGGTGACGAGGACGGGTGCGGCGATGGCCGCCGTACGCCGGATGCCCGCGGCCGCGTTCTCCCGGATCAGCATCCCGCCGGCGCCCGGCAGTTGGGCCGGGAGCCAGGCGATCAGCCTGACCAGCGGCCGTACCAGCACCGGCGCCAGCAGCGCGAAGGCGACGATGAACAGCATCGGGCGGCTGGTGTACGTCTTGCGGTGGAGCAGGTCCGACGGATCGGCGAGCAGGGCGTGCGCGAGGGTGCCGAGGCCGGCCAGCAGCAGTGCGCCCCCGAAGATCCAGCGGCCCCGGGTCATGGTCCTCGTCTCGACGGCGGCTTCGCGCAGCGCCTCGCCGGGCCCCACCCTGCCCGCTCGCCACGACGCGGCGACGACTCCCGCGAGGGCGACGAGCAGGCCGGTCCAGAAGGCCGCGTGGAAGGGCCAGGTGGCGTCGCCGATGGCGAACCAGTGGGGTGCGATGCCACCGTCCACCAGCCGCTCGGCGAGCACGGGGGCCCCATACGCCCCGAGGAGGCAGCCCGCGGCGGAGGCCAGCACGCCGAGGAGCAGTGCCTCGGCGAACACCATGCGGCGGACCTGCCCCGGGGTGGCGCCGGCGGTGCGCAGCAGGGCGAACTCCTTGCGGCGCTGGGTGACGGCGAAGGCGAAGGTGGAGGCGACGACGAACACGGAGACGAAGCCGGTGACCCCGCCGGAGGTGCCGAGCATGGCGTTGACGGCGCGCAGGGCTTCGCTGTCGCGCTCCGGGTCGGGGTCGGCGTAGCGGCGGTCCCGGCCGGTCAGCACCCGGACGTCCGCGTCCTGGCCCACGGCGGCCCGTACGGCGGCCGGGTCGGCGGCGACGACGAGCTGGTCGATGGGGGGCGAGAGCCGGGCGGCGCGGGCGTCGGTCCAGAACACGGCGTCCTCGAAACCGCGTCCGCCGCCGGGGGCCGCAACGGTGCCGACCACGGTGACGGGGCCGCGGTCGGTGGTCAGCCGGGAGCCGGGCCGGGCCCAGCCGGTGGTGACCACCTCTTCGTCGGAGCGCGGGGCACGGCCCGCGTCGAGGGCGTACGGGGCGAAGGCGGCGACCGACCACGGGTGGCCGACGAGTTCCCTCGGGCCGCCCTCGGCGCGGACGGGGAAGGACCGGTCCTCGGTGGTCCGGCCCAGGCCGGCCAGCCGCCGCGCGAGTTCGGGAGTGACGGGCTTGGGGTGGGCCAGCGTGCGGGTGCGGTCTCCGATCGGGCTCGCGACGCGGAGGATGTCGTTGCCCTTGACCACGACCGGGGCCTGGGCGAATCGTTCAGGCTGGCGCTGCGGGGCGTCCAGGGTGGCGGCGAGCGCGAGGCCCATGGTGGCGATCAGGCCGACGCCGAGGGCCAGTGCGACGAAGCTTCCGACGAAGGTGACCCAGCGGGTGCGGGCGGTGCGCAGGGCGATGCTCAGCACGGTGCGGCCTCCAGCATCGTCATGTGGGCGGCGATGTCCTGGGCGCGCCCGCCGGTGAGTTCGCCGTTCAGGCGGCCGTCGGCGAGGAAGACGACGCGGTCCGCGTAGGAGGCGGCCACCGGGTCGTGGGTGACCATGACGACCGTCTGGCGGTCGGTGTCGACCATGGCCCGGAGCAGGGCGAGCACCTCGCGGCCGGTCTGCGAGTCCAGGGCGCCGGTGGGCTCGTCGCCGAAGAGCCCTCGGGGCGGGTGATGAGGGCGCGGGCCAGGGCCACGCGCTGCTGCTGCCCGCCGGACATCTCCGCGGGCCGGTGCCGGGCCCGTTCGCCGAGGCCCACCCGCGCCAGGACCTCGCGGACCTCGGCCTTGGCGGGGCGGCGGCCGGCCAGCCGCAGCGGCAGGGCGACGTTCTGCTCGGCGGTCAGGGCGGGCAGCAGGTTGAAGGCCTGGAAGACGAAGCCGATCCGGTCGCGGCGCAGAAGGGTCAGCCGGGTCTCGCTGAGCCCGCTGAGTTCGGTGCCGCCCACGGTCACGGTGCCGGAGGTGGGCCGGTCGAGCCCTGCCGCGCACTGCAGCAAGGTGGACTTGCCGGAGCCGGAGGGGCCCATGACGGCGGTGAAGGTGCCCTGGGGGAAGTCGAGGGAGACCTGGTCGAGGGCGGTGACCGCCTGGTCGCCGGCCCCGTAGACCCTGCTGAGGTCCCGGAGTTGGATCGCGTCGTTTTCCATGCCTCGACCCAACCGTCGCGGGCGGCCCGGCGCAGCGGGCCTGGACCGTGTTTCCGGGGTAGGGCCGGCCCTACCCCGGGAGGGGTTCCAGACCCCGTTTCCGGCACATCACGGTCGCGGGTTCAAAGGTTTCGGGGGGATGTCCCGGCGGTGTTCGGCCGATTCGGCGGCCGGCTCCGGCACAGGTCAGCCCTCCGGCACCGCTGCGGTCTGCACTCATCCGTACACGAGGGGTGACGAGAAATGGGGGTCCGAACAGGCGTTCATGGTCGCTGTCGGCAAGACTCTGTCCGCTATCCGAAACACCAACGCAAGGGAGTGTTCGAAATGCGGTCCATCGCAAGGGGTCTGGGGCTCGGTTCCGCCGCCATGGCGCTCACCGCGCTCACCGCACTGGCCTGGCCCGGTGCGGCCGGCGCCGCGCCGGCCGGGACGGAGAGCCTGTACGCGCCCTCCGCGCTCGTGCTCGGCGTGACGGCCGGCCCGGACGCCGACACGGGCACGGTGCTGCGTGCGGTGACGCTCGTCTGCGCGCCGACGCCCGGCGGGACGCACCCGGACCCGATCGCCGCGTGCGGCGAATTACGCGCGACCGGCTCTCAGCTGGACCCGCTCGCGGCGCCCGCGGCCGACGCCGTGTGCACCAGGGAGTGGAACCCGATGACGGTCACGGCCGACGGAGTGTGGGAGGGCCGTCGGCTCAACTACACGTACACCTTCGGCAATCCGTGCGGTCTGCGGAACACCACGGGCGTGCTGTTCGACTTCTGACCCCGCGTGACGCGGTGGGCCGGACGGCGCGCGAGCGCGCCGTCCGGCTCACAGGGGGTTCTCGCCGTTCATGTTGAGGGCGTGTCCGGGCCGGAAGAACCGTCTGGCGAAGAAGTGTCCACCTCCGCGGCCATCCGGAACCACGGCTCGGACTCCTGCAGCCCGTCCCGCTGCTCGACGAGCCGCCCCATCTCCCACATCGCCTCGACGTCACCCAGCTCGACCGCGGCGCGCAGCAGCCGCTCGGCTTCGGTGAAGTCGCCGAGCAGCTTCTGACGCAGCGCGAGGGCGCGCATCTCGCGGGGGTTCCCGGCGGCGGCCGCCGTCTCGGCCTCCGCCACCGAGGCGAACGTGTGGCGCCCCCGGCGCCAGCGCCGCAACAGGAGGAGGATGCCGACCCCCCAGACCACCCAGCTCGCGGTGATCAGCCCGTCACTGTCGTTGATCCAGCCGAGCACACTGAGCACGGCGGCGACGAGCAGCAGCAGATACGACATGGCGTTCCCCCCGGAACAGCAGCGCGGCGATCGAGCCACGCGCAGTCTAGTGCTGTGACCGGAAAGGTTCACCGGGTCACGGCCCCCGGCACGGCACCTCGCGGCGTTGTCGGACCGCGCAAGTACGTCCAGTACGAGCCG
>NZ_JBVHVF010000010.1:0-213759 GCF_055564955.1 Streptomyces sp. NPDC028910
CGCGGCGTTGTCGGACCGCGCAAGTACGTCCAGTACGAGCCGCGATCCTCCGCCTTGCGATGCACCGCACCGGACGCCGCGACCCGGCAAACCTTCCCGGCCACAGCACTAGCCCCTCGCACCCGTCCTGTCGGGCCCATCCTCAGGCGGCGAGCAGGCGGTCGGCGATCTCCTCGATGCGGGCGCGCAGGCCGGCCTGGCTCTTGCCGCCGTCGAGGCGCTCGCCGCCGATCACGTACGTCGGGGTGCCGGTCACGCCGATCGCCTTGCCCTCGGCCTGGTCGGCGTCGACGATCAGGATGTGCCGCCCGTCGATCAGGGCGGTGTCGAATTCCTCGACGTCGAGACCCAGGTCGCGCGCCACGTCCAGCAGCACCGCCTCGCCGCGTTCGCCCAGCTCCGCGGTGCGCGCCAGCACGGCCTCGGCGTACGGCCAGCCCTGCCCCTGCTCGGCTGCCTCCTCGGCGGCCTGCGCCGCGGCGAAGGAGTGCTTGTGCTTCTCCAGGGGGAAGTGGCGCAGCCGGATGTCCAGCCGGTCGCCGTAGCGGGCCCGCAGGGCGCGTACGTCGTCCAGCGCGCTGTGGCAGTCCGGGCACTGGAGTTCGCACCAGACGTCGAGGATCACGGAATCGGTCATACGGACAGTCTCCCAGCCCCCGCCCACCCCACCGACCGGCACCTCAGGAGGAGGCGCGACCCCGAGATTTCCCGGAGATCCGCCCGGCCCGGCTGCGGACCTGGCCCCCGCGCCGATGGGCGGTGCAGGATGGACAGGGACAGACGATCGCCCCCCGACAGCCCGGAGGACCGCATGCTGGCCGAGACCATTTGCTCCGCGGTGTCCGCGGCGGGCCTGGGCATCGCCGCGCTGACCGCCTACCGCAAGCGCTTCCTGGCCGCCGCGCGGATCACCGCGTACGCGCTGGTGCCGGTCGGCCTCGTGCTGACGGGCGTCGTGCAGTGGGTGTCCGGGATGGTCTTCAAGCCGACCGTCTGGGCCGGCTTCGGACTGCTGGCGCTGGCCTGGCTGCTCTTCGTCGTCACCCGCGCCGTCGAGCGCCGCAGGCTCGCCGCGTCCGGGAAGCCCGCGAAGAAGGTCAAGGGGAGCCCGGCCCCCGAGGCCGTCGCCCCGGCCGCTTCCGCGCCGTCCCTCGGCGCCGCCGGAGCCGGTTCACCGTCCGAGCCCGCGGCGCGCCGCGGCCCGCAGGCCGCCGCTCCCGGGGACGACTTTTCCGACATCGAGGCCATCCTCAAGAAGCACGGCATCTGACCCCGGGCCCGGGTGTGGGCGCCCCGTCCACAAGATCGGGCGAACTGCCGCGCGGATGTTGGCGTGTTGAGGCGGGGACGGCGGCTCGCTGCGTCATCATCGCCCCGACATGCTCGAGACATCGCAGAGCGAGCCCCCGGTTCCCGTGCCGGTAGCCGCCCCCGTCGCCGAGGAGCCGCGAGGCTGCCTCTTCGCGCTTTCCCAACCGCCCCTGATGATCTTCCTAGCGGTGATCGGCATCCTGCTGCTGTTCGCCGCCGTGCACGATCTCTTCATGCTCTGACGATCCCGCGTCGGCCTCCTTGCGCCGGGCCCGGTACGCCGCCACGTGCAGCCGGTTCCCGCAGGTCCGGCTGTCGCAGTAGCGCCGGGAGCGGTTCCGCGACAGGTCCACGAAGGCGCGCCGGCAGTCCGGGGCCTCGCAGCGGCGCAGGCGTTCCTGCTCGCCGGAGACCACGATGAAGGCCAGCGCCATGCCGCCGTCGGCCGCCAGGTGGTCGCCCACCGACGCGCCCGGGGCGAAGTAGTGCACGTGCCAGTCGTAGCCGTCGTGGTCGGTCAGCTGCGGGGTGGTGCCCGCGGTCGCCACGAGCTCGTTGATCAGTACGGACGCCGCGCGGGGGTTCGGTGCCGCGAAGACCTGGGCGAATTTGGCGCGCACGGTCCGGACGCCGGCCAAGTCGCGGGCGCTGAGCTCGCCGACGTCGCTGATCGCGTACTCCTGGACGAATCCGCGCAGCGCGCCGACGTCCGAGAGTCCGTCTGGCTGGTCCGCCTCGGCCGCGGTGTTCACCAGCGCGACGACGACGTCGAGCGCGCGACGGGTGTCGTGTGGGATCTGCACGGTGTCTCCCTCAAGGGCCGGGCCTGCGGCGACGGACGACGCCGCCGCTGCATCCCGACTCTAGCGGGTCGCGCACAGCACACCGGCGCCGTCCTCGCGGGTGGCTTCCGCGGGAACAGCGCCGGCACTGCCGTATGGGGTTGTCCGCCCCGCACCGTCGCCCCGAGTCGGACGGTGTCGAGCGGCGGTCGTCGGCCTGGCTCAGCTTTCGGCCAGGATGTGGGAGAGCTCCTTGTCGAGGTCGAAGTGCCGGTGTTCGGTCCCGGGCGGAACCGCGGCGTCCGTCCGCTTGAGGAACGACTCGAGTGCTCGGGCGGGTGCTTCGAGCAGTGCTTCTCCCTCCGGTGAGCTCAGGGCGATGCAGACGACGCCCTGACCGTGGCTGCGGGACGGCCAGACGCGGACGTCGCCGGTACCGGTGGGCCGGTGGAGGCCCTCCGCGAGGAGGTCGCGGGCGAATACCCATTCGACCGTCTCCTCGGCGCCGGTGTGGAAGGTGGCGTGCACGGCGTAGGGGTCGGCCGTGTCATACCGCAGGCCCGCGGGAACAGGCAGTGAGGACTCGCTCGACACAACGAGGCGCAGGTGCAGCTCGCAGCTGACCGTGGTGTTCATAAGCGCCAGGGCCTTTCGCTCAGTGTGCGCTCGGGGATTCGCACGTCGGCGAAATCGACATGCCACCTACGGTGCCGTTGTAAACCCCTCTGACCGTTTTGCGGACCTCTGGGTCCCTCGAACGGCGGATCCAAACCTCCATTCACGTGTGCTGCGGGCTCGGGTAGATTCGACCCCATGAATACGGGGAGTGACCGCGGAACCAACGAGTCCGCAGCCGGCGAATCCGACAAGAAGGCCACGGCCGCTGAAGCCGCGGCCGTCGCAGCCGCCGAAGCAGCGGCAGAGGCGGTGCACGTGTCGAAGGCGCCGGCCTTCATCAAAGCGCGCCGGAGCCTGCACCTGAGCTGGCAGGTCGGCGTCTTCATCGTCGGCCTGGCCGTCATCGGCGCGGGCGTCGCCATGCTCGTCCTGCCCGGCCCCGGCTGGGTCGCGATCTTCGCGGGCCTGGCGATCTGGGCCACCGAGTTCGCCTGGGCCCATCTCGTGCTGCGCTGGACCAAGCGCAAGGTCACCGAGGCCGCGCAGAAGGCGCTCGACCCGAAGGTCCGCCGCCGCAACATCATCCTGACCACCGCGGGCCTCGTCATCGCGGGCGCGCTGATCGGCTTCTACCTGTGGAAGTACGGGCTCGTCCTGCCCTGGAACCTCAAGGACCAGTGATGGTCAAGGAGCACCGCTGACATGCGGTAATGTTTGCGGTGCGTCCGGGCGATTAGCTCAGTGGGAGAGCACTTCGTTCACACCGAAGGGGTCACTGGTTCGAACCCAGTATCGCCCACCCGGACCAGAGGCCCGGAGACTTTCACAGTCTCCGGGCCTCTGGCGTCACCGGAGCCGGCCGAAGGCGTCCCGCAGCCGCCGGACGTCGCGCAGCCGCTTCTCGTACGTCGCGCCCACCGCCAGCAGCAGCAGGCCCGCCAGGGCCGGCGGCACCCAGCGCGGGAGCGCCCCCGCGACCTGCACCACGTACGGGGCCAGCTCGTGCAGCGCCACCGCCGCCAGCACCACGCCGCCCAGCAGGAGCGGGGCCCGCAGCCGCCGGTGGGCACCCGTCAGGGTCACCGCCAGGGCGGCCAGCCCCAGCAGCAGCGGGCGCAGCCAGTGGGCGTCTGCCCAGGCGGCCAGCAGGCTGGGCAGGAGGGTCGCGCCCAGCCCCGGACCGTACGCCGTCCAGGACGAGGCCTCCGCGTCCCCGCGGCGCCGCAGGAAGCCCACCGCGAGGGCGGGCACCGTCACAGGCAGCGTGTAGGCCTCCGGCGCCATCACCCCGGCCTCGGCCAGCCGGACCCAGGTCGCCGCCACGAACAGCGTCCCCGCCGCCCAGCCCAGCACGCGCCGGTCCGGCCGCACCGCTGCCCCCGCGCAGACCACCCCGGCCAGCGCCAGGACCAGCGCCAGCGTCCCGGCCCGACCGGCCGAGAGGGCCACCGCCAGGGCGCCGGCCGCGGCCGCCGCGATCTCCGCGGGAACCCGTACGCCGCCGAGGCGCGGCCCGAGCGCCGCCACCAGCGCGGGGACCGCGAGCACCGGGAGCGCCCACCAGACCACCGCCAGGTCCGTCACCGCGCCCACCGCCACCAGCACCCCCGTGGCATACCCGACCGCGCACACGGCCGCCACGGACCGAAGCCGGCGCGGAGCGGGCCCGTACGCCGCTCCCGCCGCGCAGCCGGCGCCCAGCAGGCCCCAGACCGCGAACGTCGCCGCCCGGCCGTCCAGCGCGCCCAGGGACACGTTCGCGGCGCCGAGGAGCGCGCACGCGGCAGCCGCGATCCCGGCCCCGCGTGCGGGGGAGCGCAGGGCGAGGACCCCCGCCGCGCCCGTCACCACCAGCTGCGCGGCGAACACAGCCGCCACCGGGAGCCCCAGCAGCACCGGGGCCGTGAACAGCCCCGCCCAGGCCAGGACCAGCGCCACCACGCCCGGCTCCGGCCGCGGCAGCACCCGGGACAGCCACCAGGCCGCCCCCGCCGCCACCAGCAGGGTCACCGGAACCGCCGCCCCCGTCCCGTACGGATCCGGGGCCGGGGTGGTCACCGCCCAGACCTCCTCCAGCACCCGGACCCGGGCCAGCAGCGTCGCGGCCACCGCCGGAACCGCGGCCAGCGCCGCCAGGACGGCCACCACCGCCCCGGCCCGGGCCAGCCCGCGCCGCACCGCCTCCGGCAGCGCGTGCGCCCGTACCGCCGCCAGCAGCGGCAGCGCCAACAGCAGGTGCACCAGCACCGCCCACGCCGGATCCAGCGACGGCCGCGCCACCCCGCCGAGCGCCACCACCGCCGCCAGGGCGCCCACCAGTGCGGCGGCCGAGGCCCGCGGCTCCCGCCACGCCGCCGCCGTGCCCAGAGCCGCACACGCCAGCAACAGCGCCGCCGGGGCCAGGGCCCGCGCCGCCGAATCCGCCGACCACGCGTCGGCCACGCCGATCAGCAGCGCCGCCGCGCCCAGCACGGCCGCCGGGACCGCCGCCGGCCTGGCCCGCAGGGCGAGCGCCGCGTCCAGCGCCGCCGTCGCCAGCAGCGCCCAGCCCAGCTCCAGCGGGCCCGCCTGCGCGGCCAGCGCCGCCAGCGGCAGCGGGAACTGCGCCGCCAGCACCGCCGCCGGCAGCGGGATCCGCAGCGTGCGCAAGGCCGAGCCGTACCCGGCCCACACCGCCGCGAGGACCGCCGCCGCCCCGGCCGCGTAGCCGGTGCCGTCGGCGTCCGGCATGCCGACCGCGTGCAGCGCGTACGCGTCCAGCACCGTCAGCAGCAACCCCACCGCGGCGACCGACTCCGCCGTCGACCGCAGCCCCCGGCGCAGCAGCGGCACCGGCGCGCCGAGCGCCGCCGCCGTCACCGCGGCCAGCACCGCCGAGCGCCCGGCGATCCCCATGGACCCCCAGCTGACCAGCGTGAACGCCAGCGCGGCCACCGCCAGCAGCACCGCGCCCAGGGTCAGCAGCACGTTCTGCGCGCTCGGCCCCGAGCTCTCCTGCGCGGGCGCGGCGGGCGGCCCCCAGCGGACCGGAACCGGTCCTCCGGGCCCGGGCTGGTGCAACAGCCGCAGCAGCCAGTCCCGACGGCCCAGCAAGTACGACCGGCGGGCATCGAGTTGAGCCAGCTCGCGGTCGATGAGCGCCAGCTCTTCGGCCGGCGGCAGAGGTGTGTCCATGTGCGGAGTGTGGCGCCGGTCACGCGGTGAGGACATGGGTCTGCGTACTCAGATCCGTCCTGAGTACGCACAGGACCGGGACAGCGGGCATGGGGGCCGCCCCGCCGGGCCAGACTGCATCCATGGACCGCAACCGCCGGGACCGATGGAGCCGTTACCGCTTCCGCAGCGTCTGGGACCTCGACGCCCCGCCCGCGCGCCGGAACGGGGACGGCGCGCGCTCGCGTCCTGTACGAGCAGGAGGCCGAGGTGCGCAGGCCACTGATGCGGCTCCTCGCCCTGCCCGGGCGGCCGGTGTTCCGGCTCAACCACGCGCTCATGATGCGCGCCGGGCGCCACGGTCTCGCGGCCCGGCTGGACGGCCTGCCGGAAGCGGTTTGAACCAGCCCCGAGCCTTCTGTATTGTTCAGTGCGTTCCCGGGCGATTAGCTCAGCGGGAGAGCACTTCGTTCACACCGAAGGGGTCACTGGTTCGATCCCAGTATCGCCCACCGGGACAGGCCGGTCCGTCTATGACGGGCCGGCCTTCCGCATGTACGGGGTGCCGTGGACGCCACTACGCGGCCGTCGACAGGTCCGGCCGCAGCGGCCAGTGCGGATCCACCGGCTCCGGCGTCCCCTGACGCGCGAACCACGCCTGCAGCCCGCGCGCCTGCGCCGCGTGCCACACGGCCTGCAACGTGTGCAGCTCGGCCGGTGACAGCCGCTCCAGCCGGGCCGCGAACCGGCGCCCCACCGCCCGTACGAGCTCCAGCGAGGCCATCGCGTCCGCCGCCGCGTCGTGCGCGCCCTCCAACTCGATCCCGTAGTGCGCGCACAGGTCCGTCAGCGTCCGGCGGCCCTTGCGGTACCGGTCCAAGTGCTTGTCCAGCACCCGCGGATCCAGCACCGTCAGCGGCCGGTTGTCCAGGTACCGCGACAGCGAGGAGGCCCGGTGCCGGCGCAACTCCCGGTCCAGGAGCGTCAGATCGAACGGCGCGTTCATCACCACCAGGGGCCGGCCGGCCACCTGCTGCTCCCCGAGCGCACGGGCTATCTCCTCCACCACGGGAGCCGGCCAACGCCCGTGACGCTGCAGGTGGTCGTCGGTGAGCCCGTGCACTTCCGTCGCACCCGCGGGCACCGGAACGCCGGGATTGACCAGCCAGCGCGTGGTGCGGACCCGGCCGCCCGCACACTCCTGCACGACGAGCGCGGCGGACACGATCCGGTCCTGCTCGACGTCCACCCCGGTGGTCTCCGTGTCAAATGCGGCCAGCGGGCCCTCGTACCAGCGTGTCATGGCGAACTCCTCGTTCCCGGTCGGCAGATGGGGTGCACCCGGACGCCGCCGCCTCGGAACGTGCCGCCCCCGCCGCATCGGTGATACCCGGGCTGTTTGCCCCGTACGCCGTTTGCGGGGACCCGGGTCCGGAGACAACAACCTTGGGGGGCCGCGCACATGACCGGTCGTCACCCCACCCACCACCCACGGCAGAGCCCGGAAGGCATGGGGAGCCGGCCATGGCGCTCGCGCAGCCCGAACAGGGCGGGGTGCTGGCGGGGCGGATCGATCCGCGGACCGGCACACCGGACGAGGCGCGGACCGCACCGCTGCGCGGCACACTCGCCACCACCGCCTGCATGGAGACCCTTCAGGTGGGATACCTGCACGCAGTCGCCGCCGCGGCCGGCTGCTCGCTCTCCCAGCCCTTCCCGGACAACGGCATCGACTGGCACGTCAGCCACGGCGCCCCCGAACACGTCGTCGACGACGAGGTCACCATCAAGGTGCAGTTGAAGGCGACCTACCAGATACCGCCCAGGCCGGCCGGCCCCACCTTCGCCTTCACCCTCGACAACGAGCACCTGGTGAAACTGGCCCGCAGCCCGGTCGCCGTCCACAAGATCCTCGTCGTGATGCTCGTCCCGCGGGCACGCGACCAGTGGCTCGCCGCCGGGCACGACCGGCTCGACCTGCGGCACTGCTGCTACTGGACCAATCTCGCCGGACACCCCGTGACCGGCCGGCGCCGGACCACCGTACGGATCCCGACCACGCGGATCTTCGACGACCGGGCGCTGTGCGAGATCATGACCCGGGTCGGGTCGGGAGGGACACCCTGATGACTTGGCACTCGCCGAACCTCGAACCGCTGCCGTCCCCGGACTGCCCGCCGGGACTTCCCGACCCCGCCGAGGTCGACCCCCAGGTCCTCGGGGCGCTGTTGCGGCGGCACGGGTGGCTGCGCCGGGGCGGTGCCGTCGGGCGCTATGGGCGCTGGACCCCGCCGGGCCACCCGGGCCACCCGGGCGCCACCAGCCTCCTCGTGCCCGAGAACCGGGGCTTCCCCGACTGCCCGGACCTGCTGGAGGAGGCGCTCACGGCGCTCGCGCGCTGTGCGCTGCCCTCCGCGCGGGAGGTGCTCTTCGGGCTGAGCGTGCCCAGCGACGAGATCCGCTGGCAGCGCGAGAGCTCCGAGGGGCCGTA
The DNA here is from genome assembly GCF_055564955.1 of Streptomyces sp. NPDC028910. NCBI lineage: Bacteria > Bacillati > Actinomycetota > Actinomycetes > Kitasatosporales > Streptomycetaceae > Streptomyces > Streptomyces sp. NPDC028910. The sequence continues at coordinate 8,356 of NZ_JBVHVF010000010.1, forward strand.
CGGGCTCCAGGGCGAGGCCGCCTGGACGGTACAGGAACAGCTGCGCTCGGCCGCCCGTCAGCTCCTGCTGGCCGGCGCCCTCGCGGACCGGGCGCGGGCCGGATACTACGGGGCCCGCCACCGCGGACAGGCCGAAAGGGCCCTGGACGGCGTACTGGTGGGGCCTTCGCCCGGCGGCCGCAGGCTCACCGCGTACGTCCCGGTGGACGGCGGCCGGGGCACGGTGATCCGACTGCACCACGCCCTGCACGCGGCGCGGGAGGCCGTGGACTACCGGCGGGCCACCGGAAGCATGGACGCCTTCGACGCGGCGGTGGCGGCCGGGGTCAGCCGGGAGCTGGCCGACGCGCTGATCGCGCTGGTCCGCGGTTCGGAAGGGGCCCGGATCGCGCTGGCCTGGGCTCCGGCGGCGGGGGTGCCCGCCGGCTGCGCGGCGCGGCCCGAGCCGGTGGAGTTCTCGCCCGGGGACCTGCCGGTGCTGCGGGAGGCCGCCGCCCGCTACACGCGGGACGAGCCCGCCGTGCCGGTGCGGATCTCGGGGGCGGTGGTCCGCATGCGCCGGTCGGCGGGGGGCGGGGGAGGCACCGTCCGGCTGCGGGTGCTGGCGGGGGCGGACGTCGCGCACGTCCGGGCCGCGCTCGACGAGGAGGCGTACCGGGTGGCGGGCCACGCCCACCTGGTGGGCCTGCCGGTCCGGCTCAGCGGGCGGCTCCAGCGCCGGGGTGGCTTTCGCCGGCTGACGGACGTGGCGGACGTGACGCCGGTGCGGCTGGACGAGGTGGAGCGGGATCGGCTGATGAAGTCGCTGGACGACGCGTTCGATCCTGCGGATGTGCTCGCGGTCGACGAGTAGGGTGCGGCGCCGTTGCCGGGGGCGCTGCCCCCGGACCCCCGCGCCTCAAACGCCGGCGGGGCTGGAAGAGCGCCTCAAACGCCGGCGGGGCTGGAGTGGGGAGGGGTGGTGGGCAGGGTGTAGGACGCCATGGTGAGGCCCGGGGCCGGGGAGAAATCCGGGCCTCGGGCGAAGCCCAGGCGTTCGTACAGGGCCAGGGCCGGGGTGTTCGCCGCGCCCGTCGTCACCGTGACGGTGCGGCCGGGGAAGACATCGGTCAGCGCGTGGCGCAGCAGCAGCGAGGCGATGCCACGGCGGAACCAGGCCGGGGCCACGCAGAGCCGGTCGAGGCAGACGACGCCGTCCACCTCCTCCTCCCAGGCGAGGAAGCCGGCGATCTGGCCGTCCTCGGAGACGGCCCCGAGCCAGGTCAGCGGCCGCGCCCGCAGCTGCGCGAGGCTCTCGCTCAGCGCAGGGATGCCGTCGAAACCGATCAGCTCGGCCTCCACCGCGTACGCGGCCCGCCCGATCCGGTGCACGGCGGCAGCGGTGGCGTCGTCGGTCAGGTCCAGCGGCTGTATCTGCGGGCTCGGCATACGGGCACGCTACCGACATTCCAGCCTCGCCGGCGTTTGAGGCGCGGGGCCCGGGGCGGAGCCCAGCAGCGGCGCCGCACCCTCCGCCCCGTGCCGCCGACCGGCGACGGACCGGGGTCCGGGCGCCACCCGGTAACCGTTTAGCGGCGTGGCCACTCCGCTCGGTACGATTCAGGCGCGCAGTGTTCGCTCGCGCATCCCCTGAGTCAGGAGAGACCGGTGTCAGACGTCCGTGTGATCATCCAACGCGATTCCGAGCGGGACGAGCGCGTGGTGGCCACGGGCACTACGGCGGCGGAGCTCTTCGCCGGCGAGCGCACCATCGTCGCCGCGCGGGTCGCGGGCGAGCTCAAGGACCTCAGCTACGAGGTGAAGGACGGCGAGAGCGTCGAGCCGGTGGAGATCTCCTCCGAGGACGGCCTGAACATCCTGCGCCACTCGACCGCGCACGTCATGGCGCAGGCCGTGCAGGAGCTCTTCCCCGAGGCGAAGCTGGGCATCGGCCCGCCGGTCCAGAACGGCTTCTACTACGACTTCGACGTCGCCAGGCCCTTCACCCCCGATGACCTCAAGGCCATCGAGAAGAAGATGCAGGAGATCCAGAAGCGGGGGCAGAAGTTCTCCCGCCGCGTGGTCACCGACGAGGCGGCCCGCGAGGAGCTCGCCGACGAGCCGTACAAGCTGGAGCTCATCGGCATCAAGGGCGCGGCGTCGACCGACGACGGTGCGAACGTCGAGGTGGGCGGCGGCGAGCTGACCATCTACGACAACCTGGACGCGAAGACCGGCGAGCTGTGCTGGAAGGACCTCTGCCGCGGTCCCCACCTGCCCACCACCCGCAACATCCCGGCGTTCAAGCTCATGCGCAACGCGGCCGCCTACTGGCGCGGCAGCGAGAAGAACCCGATGCTCCAGCGCATCTACGGCACCGCGTGGCCGTCGAAGGACGAGCTGAAGGCCCACCTCGACTTCCTCGCCGAGGCCGAGAAGCGCGACCACCGCAAGCTCGGCAACGAGCTGGACCTCTTCTCCATCCCGGACGAGATCGGCTCCGGCCTCGCCGTCTTCCACCCGCGCGGCGGCATCATCCGCCGGGTCATGGAGGACTACTCGCGCCGCCGGCACGAGGAGGAGGGCTACGAGTTCGTCTACTCCCCGCACGCCACCAAGGGCGCCCTCTTCGAGAAGAGCGGGCACCTGGACTGGTACGCGGAGGGCATGTACCCCCCCATGCAGCTCGACGGTGGTACCGACTACTACCTCAAGCCCATGAACTGCCCGATGCACAACCTGATCTTCGACGCGCGCGGGCGCTCCTACCGCGAACTGCCGCTGCGCCTGTTCGAGTTCGGCACCGTGTACCGGTACGAGAAGTCGGGCGTGGTGCACGGCCTGACCCGCGCCCGGGGCTTCACCCAGGACGACGCGCACATCTACTGCACCCGTGAGCAGATGGCGGAGGAGCTCGACCGCACGCTCACCTTCGTGCTGAACCTGCTGCGCGACTACGGTCTGACCGACTTCTACCTGGAGCTGTCCACCAAGGACCCGGAGAAGTTCGTCGGCTCGGACGAGGTCTGGGAGGAGGCCACCGCGGTCCTCCAGCAGGTCGCCGAGAAGCAGGGCCTCCCGCTGACCCCCGACCCGGGCGGCGCGGCCTTCTACGGCCCGAAGATCTCCGTGCAGGCGCGCGACGCCATCGGCCGTACCTGGCAGATGTCGACCGTGCAGCTCGACTTCAACCTGCCGGAGCGGTTCAACCTGGAGTACACCGCGCCCGACGGCTCGCGCCAGCGGCCGGTCATGATCCACCGGGCGCTGTTCGGCTCGATCGAGCGGTTCTTCGCGGTGCTGCTGGAGCACTACGCGGGCGCCATGCCGCCGTGGCTGGCCCCGGTCCAGGCCGTCGGCATCCCGATCGGCGACGGGCACGTGGAGTACCTGCAGGACTTCGCCGCGGCGGCGAAGAAGCAGGGCCTGCGGGTCGAGGTGGACGCCTCCTCCGACCGCATGCAGAAGAAGATCCGCAACCACCAGAAGCTCAAGGTCCCGTTCATGATCATCGTCGGTGACGAGGACATGGCCGCGGGCACGGTCTCCTTCCGCTACCGCGACGGTTCGCAGGAGAACGGCATCCCCAAGGACGAGGCCCTGGCCAAGCTGGCCAAGGTCGTCGCGGACCGCGTCCAGGTCTGATCCTCGCGGTGTGAGGGCCCCCGGGAAGTGATCACTTTCCGGGGGCCTTCCTCGTCCGCCCAGGCGAGGTCATATGCTGCATCCCATGACGACTGAGCCGGAGCAGCAGATCGGTGTGGGCACGCAGGACGCGTTCCAGCGTCTGTGGACGCCCCACCGGATGGCCTACATCCAGGGGGAGAACAAGCCGACCGGCCCGGAGGCCGGGGACGGCTGTCCCTTCTGCGGGATTCCGGACATGTCGGACGAGGACGGCCTGGTCGTGGCCCGGGGCAGGCACGTCTACGCCGTGCTGAACCTCTACCCGTACAACGGCGGTCACCTGATGGTCGTCCCGTACCGGCACGTCGCCGACTACACCGAGCTCGACGACCTTGAGACGGCCGAGCTCGCCGACCTCACCAAGAGGGCGATGGTCGCGCTGCGCAAGGCTTCGGGGGCGCACGGTTTCAACATCGGCATGAACCAGGGCGCCGCCGCCGGGGCCGGCATCGCCGCGCACCTGCACCAGCACATCGTGCCCCGCTGGGGCGGGGACACGAACTTCATGCCGGTCGTCGGCCACACCAAGGTGCTGCCGCAACTCCTCGCGGACACCCGCCAGATGCTCGCCGACGCCTGGCCCGTCGGATAGGGCCCGTACGCCCGTACGTACGCCCTCAGGGGGTGTCCGCGCGGGACGCGCGCCAGGTCTCCAGTACGGCTTCGACGTCGAATTCCGTCAGGCCCAGGAGCGGTCCCGGCGGGGGCATGCGCAGGGCCGCGCGGATCTTCTCGTTGATCTCCGTGAGGACGGCCCGTGCCTGGCGCTCGGAGCGGGCGGTCCGGACCGCCTCCAGGGCGTCCTCGGCCTCCTTGCGCAGCGCGAGCACCGGGGGCAGTACGGCGAAGCCCTCGCGGTGCAGCTTGCTCTTGATCCACCACAGCTCGTCGTAGGGCTCGTCGAGCGAGGCCAGCGGCTTTCCCCAGCCCGGCAGGTTCTCGAAGTCGCCCCGCTCGGCGGCCTCCCGGATCTGCCGGTCCACCCAGGACTCGACGCTGACACCAGGCGGCTTGCGCTCGGTCATGCTCCCTCCTCGGCCCCCACCCCAGCCTACTCAGGCACCCACCCCGCACCCTTCCCGCTACGCGTCGTACACGTCCGCCTTGCGCGGGGCCGGTTCCTGGATGAGGCCGCTCATGATCGAGGAGCGGTTGGTGAAGCGCTCGGTGTCGACGCCGTTCTCCTCCAGGACCTTGAAGGTCGCGGCGTGGATCGACCGCAGGACCGGAGCCACCGTGCGCAGGGCGTCGTCGGCCATGAACCGGTGGCGCCACATCGAGCTCGCCCAGACGTGGCGCAGGCCGAAGGGCTCGGGCAGGACCAGCTTGCCGCCGAAGAAGTCCAGGATCGGCGGGTACCAGGTCAGCGGGGCCCGCACGGCCAGGCGTACCACCTCCTGGGCGTCCACCAGCGGCAGCGGGCGCTCCACGGTCTCCCAGAAGCGGATGCTCTTGGGCACCTCCACCACCGGGGCCACGGACTTCGTCGTGAACAGGCCGTGTACGGGACCCAGGGCGTGCGCGGTGACGTCCACGCGCAGCGTCTTGTAGAGCACGGTGACCGTGACCAGCATGTTGATGACCAGCTGGCCGTCCCACAGCGGGTACTGGATGCCCAGGTAGTGCCGGTTTCCGGCGCTGAACTGCTGCTCGTTGCAGATCCGGGTGATCTCGTGCGGCTTGATGAGGAAGGCGTCGACGTTCTCGCCGGTGGGGCGGGCCACCTCGGCCGCGCCCTCGCCGACCGGGGTGACGATCCAGTGCTGGATCGCGGCGTGCGGGAAGCCGCCGGTGTGCAGGGGGCCCCGCTCCAGCTTGCGCAGCTGGGTGTCGATCGCGCGTACGACGTCCCAGCTGCGGAAGGGGTGGATCTCCATGCCCTCGCTCTTGGGGTCGAGCTCCTCGGCCATCTGCCAGCTGCCCCAGCGGGTGCCCATGCCGAGGATGCCCTTGGGGCCCGCGTAGAAGACCTGGTTGCTACGGTCCTCCGCGGTGAGTTTGGCGAGCTGGTGGCGCAGGTCCTCGCGCGCCTTCTCGTCGGGGTTGCCGGGCACCGCCTCCGGGATCTTGGCGCCGACCCCGTCACCGGCCAGCAGCCCGTCCCAGCGGGCGCGCAGGTCCCTGGCGGTGCTCTCGCAGGTCCGGCGGGCCAGCAGCCAGCCCAGGGCGGGGGCGATGATCATGCCGCGCGCGTAGAGGCCGGGGAAACCGGTGAGCGGCAGCCTGAACATCAGGACGGCCACCACGACGCCGACGCCGACCAGGATCACGGTGCCTATCCAGGAGCCGTGCTTGCTCTCCTTGGAGGCCAGGCTCTTGCGGAGCTGGAACAGACCCAGCCACAGCAGCAGACCGGGCAGGAACAGCACACCGCAGACCAGCATGATCAGCCGGAGCCGGCGGTCGCGCTCCTTGCGGATGTGGGAGGCGGCGAGGCAGTGCTCCACCACCGTCTGCGGATCGGCGCCGAAGGACTGGATGAGCGGCTTGCGGTCCGGGCCGAGGGTGCGGGCCTCGACGGCCCGGCAGAAGGCCTCGCCGAGGCTGGGCTCGAAGAGGGAGATCTTCGGGGGCTTGACCGTCGCGGGGTGGTTCTCGCTGTTGGCGGTGAGTATCTTTTCGAGTTTGGTGTCCTTGCCGCCGTCGCGGTACGCGGCCGAGGCGAGGGCGTTGGTCGCCGCCGTCTGCCCCCCGCCACCCTGGAGAGGGATCTGCGCTCCGGGCCTGAAGTCGAATCCGTCGTCCGCCACCGCTGCCCCCATCGCTGTGCGTTCGTGCTCTTTTGGTGCGCCGATGAGCCTATCGGCGGATGTCGCCCCATGGTCATGGGACAGGGAAATGCCGCCCACCGCAAGCAGGTTGGGTGGGCGGCCTTCCAGGTGCTATGTCAACTAGCTTCCCTTCTCGGCCTGTTCGCGCACCTTGTCCGCGATCTGTGGCGGCATGGGCTCGTGGCGGGCGTAGGCCCGGGCGAAGCGCCCGGTGCCGTGCGAGACGGAGCGCAGTTCGACGGCGTAGCGGCCGAGCTCGATCTCGGGGATCTCGGCGCGGACCCGGGTGCGCCCGGGGCCGGCCTGGTCGGTGCCGACGACGCGGCCGCGGCGGCCCGCGAGGTCGCTCATGACGGGGCCGACGTACTCGTCGGGGACGAGGACGGAGAGCTCGGCAACCGGTTCGAGCAGGTGGATGCGCGCCTCGGCGGCCGCTTCGCGCAGGGCGAGGGCGCCCGCGGTCTGGAAGGCGGCGTCGGAGGAGTCCACCGAGTGCGCCTTGCCGTCGAGGAGGGTGACGCGTACGTCGACCAGCGGGTAGCCGGCCGCGACCCCGCGGGCGGCCTGGGTGCGTACGCCCTTCTCCACGGACGGGATGAACTGGCGGGGCACGGCGCCGCCGACGACCTTGTCGACGAACTCGATGCCGCTGCCGGGCGGGAGCGGCTCCACCTCGATCTCGCAGATGGCGAACTGGCCGTGGCCGCCGGACTGTTTGACGTGCCGGCCGCGGCCGGCGGCCTTCGCGCCGAAGGTCTCGCGCAGGCTCACCTTGTGCGGGACGGGGTCGACCTGGACGCCGTAGCGGGTGCGCAGCCGCTCCAGGGCGAGGTCCTGGTGGGCCTCGCCGAGGCACCACAGGACGACCTGGTGGGTGTGCGGGTTCTGCTCCAGCCGCATGGTGGGGTCCTCGGCGACGAGCCGGGCCAGGCCCTGGGAGAGCTTGTCCTCGTCGGCCTTGCTGTGGGCCTCGATGGCGAGGGGGAGCAGTGGGTCGGGCATGGTCCAGGGCTCCATGAGGAGCGGGTCGTCCTTGGCGGAGAGGGTGTCGCCGGTCTCCGCGCGGGTGAGTTTGGCCACGGAGGCGAGGTCGCCGGCGATGCAGCGGGTGAGGGTGCGCTGCTGTTTGCCGAAGGGGGAGGTGAGGGTGCCGATCCGCTCGTCGACATCGTGGTCCTCGTGCCCCCGGTCGGCGAGGCCGTGCCCGCTGACGTGGACGGTCTCCTCGGGTTTCAGGATGCCGGAGAAGACGCGTACGAGGGAGACGCGGCCGACGTACGGGTCGGACGAGGTCTTGACGACCTCGGCGACGAGGGGCCCGTCGGGATCGCAGGAGACGGCCGGTCGGGGGGAGCCGTCGGGGCGGGTCACGGCGACCGGGGCGCGCTCCAGGGGGGTGGGGAAGCCGCCGGTGATCAGTTCGAGGAGTTCCACGGTGCCCAGGCCCTGGCTGGCGCCCTCGGCGGCGGGAGCGGCCATCAGGACGGGGTGGAAGGTGCCGCGGGCGACGGCCCGCTCCAGGTCGTCGACGAGGGTCTTGATGTCGATGTCCTCGCCGCCGAGGTAGCGGTCCATGAGGCTCTCGTCCTCGCTCTCGGCGATGATCCCCTCGATGAGGCGGGAGCGCGCGTCGGTGATGAGGGAGAGCTCGGCGGGATCCGGGGCGCGCTCCACGCGCTCGCCGGAGGTGTACTCGTAGACCCGCTGGGAGAGCAGGCCGAGGAGCCCCGTGACGGGGGCGTGCCCGTCGGGACCGGCGGGGCCGTGCAGGGGGAGGTAGAGCGGGATGACGGCGTCGGGGTCGTCGGCGCCGAAGATCTCGCCGCAGACGGTGGTCATCTGCGCGTAGTCGGAGCGGGCGGCCTCCAGGTGCGTCACGACGATGGCGCGGGGCATGCCGACGGCCTCGCACTCGTCCCAGACCATGCGGGTGGCGCCGTCGATCCCGTCGGAGGCCGAGACGACGAAGAGGGCCGCGTCCGCGGCGCGCAGACCGGCCCTGAGCTCCCCGACGAAGTCGGCGTATCCGGGGGTGTCGAGGATGTTGATCTTGATTCCGTCCCATTGGACCGGGACGAGGGAGAGCTGGACGGAGCGTTGCCGGCGGTGCTCCATCTCGTCGTAGTCGGAGACGGTGGTGCCGTCCTCGACCCGGCCGGCCCGGTTGACCGCTCCGGCGGTCAGGGCGAGGGCTTCGACCAGTGTTGTCTTTCCGGACCCGCTGTGGCCGACCAGCACGACATTCCGGATGGAGGAGGGGCGGTCGGCCGTCAGTGCCCTGCCGGCGGCTCCGGCTTGGTGTGATGTGGATCCCATGGTGATCGTGCCTCCCGGTGGTGACGGTGAGGAGGGTGGGTTCCTTGATCGCTTCCTGGGAGAGGAATACGGGGTTCTTCGAGCTTTGCACTGGTGTCACATCGCGTCCATACGGCGTACCGGGGACGTACCGTTGACGTACCCGGGACGCACGGGGGTGGCCCGTGACGTGAAGCGTGACGTGAAGTACGTCTTACGTGGCGCGAACCGTGGGTGCGCGGCACCCGGGCGGCGGCGTGCTGGCTACGATGGGCCAGCCGGTGGCCGTGGTGGCCGTGCGGCCCAGCGACCCTCCGGGAAGGCCATGCTGAACAAGTACGCGCGTGCATTCTTCACGCGTGTTCTCACGCCATTCGCCGCTTTTCTGCTCCGGCGGGGGGTGAGCCCGGACGCGGTCACCCTGATCGGCACGGCCGGAGTGGTGGCGGGAGCGCTGGTCTTCTTCCCCCGGGGGGAGTTCTTCTGGGGCACCATCACCATCACCCTCTTCGTCTTCTCCGATCTGGTGGACGGGAACATGGCCCGCCAGGCCGGGGTCTCCAGCCGGTGGGGCGCGTTCCTCGACTCCACCCTCGACCGGGTGGCGGACGCGGCGATCTTCGGTGGTCTCGCGCTCTGGTACGCGGGCTCCGGCAACGACAACGCGCTGTGCGCGGTGGCGATCTTCTGCCTGGCCAGCGGCCAGGTGGTCTCGTACACCAAGGCGCGCGGCGAGTCGATCGGGCTGCCGGTGGCCGTCAACGGGCTCATCGAGCGGGCCGAGCGGCTGGTGATCTCGCTGGTCGCGGCCGGTCTGTCCGGGCTGCAGACCTTCGGGGTGCCGTCCTGGATCGGGGTGCTGCTGCCGATCGCGCTGTGGATCGTGGCGGTGGGCTCGCTCGTCACGCTGATCCAGCGGGTCGTCACCGTGCGCCGTGAGTCGGCGGAGGCCGACGCCGCCGCCTCCGAGGGTGGCGCGGCCTGATGGGCGCCGCACAGGACAAGCTGGTCGACGGGCTGTACGGACTCGGCTGGGCGGGGGTCAAGAAGCTGCCCGAACCGGCCGCGGTGGCCCTGGGCCGCCGGATCGCCGACTTCGCGTGGAAGCGGCGCGGCAAGAGCGTGCTGCGGCTGGAGTCGAATCTGGCCCGGGTGGTGCCCGAGGCCGGCCCGGAGCGGCTGCGCGAGCTGTCACAGGCGGGCATGCGCTCGTACATGCGGTACTGGATGGAATCCTTCCGGCTGCCGGCCATGGATCCGAAACGGTTCAGCACCGACGTCGAGATGAAGGACGAGCACATCCTGCGCGAGGCCCTCGCCTCCGGGCGCGGGGTCGTCGTCGCCCTGCCGCACCTCGCCAACTGGGACCTCGCCGGGGCCTGGGCCATCGGCCACATAGGAGTTCCCTTCACCACGGTCGCCGAACGGCTCAAGCCCGAGAGCCTCTACGACCGCTTCGTGGCCTACCGGGAGAGCCTGGGCATGGAGGTCCTGCCGCACAACGGCGGCGCCGCCTTCGGCACCCTCGCCCGCCGGCTGCGCTCCGGTGGCCTGGTCTGCCTGGTCGCGGACCGGGACCTGTCGTCCTCCGGGGTCGAAGTCGACTTCTTCGGCTCCACGGCGCGCATGCCGGCCGGGCCGGCGCTGCTCGCCCAGCAGACCGGCGCGGTCCTGCTCCCGGCCACCCTGTACTACGGGGACCATCCGAAGATGTACGGCCGCATCCACCCCGAGGTGGAGGTGCCGAAGACCGGGACCCGCACCGAGAAGACAGCCGCCATGACGCAGGCGGTGGCGGACGCCTTCGCGTGGGGGATCGCCGAACACCCGGAGGACTGGCACATGCTGCAGCGACTGTGGCTGGACGACCTGGAGGACCTGGACGACCGGGAGGTGCGCGCGCAGTGAAGATCGGCATCGTGTGCCCGTACTCGTGGGACGTGCCGGGTGGCGTCCAGTTCCACATCCGGGACCTGGCGGAGCACCTGATCCGCCTCGGCCACGAGGTGTCGGTCCTGGCTCCGGCGGACGACGAGACCCCGCTGCCGCCGTACGTGGTCTCGGCGGGCCGGGCGGTGCCGGTTCCCTACAACGGCTCGGTGGCCCGGCTGAACTTCGGCTTCCTGTCGGCGGCCCGGGTGCGGCGCTGGCTGCACGACGGCACCTTCGACGTGATCCACATCCACGAGCCGGCCTCGCCCTCGCTGGGGCTGCTGTCCTGCTGGGCGGCGCAGGGGCCGATCGTGGCGACCTTCCACACCTCGAACCCCCGGTCCCGGGCGATGATCGCTGCGTACCCGATCCTCCAGCCGGCCCTGGAGAAGATCAGCGCGCGGATCGCGGTGAGCGAGTACGCGCGGCGCACGCTGGTGGAGCACCTGGGCGGGGACGCGGTGGTGATCCCGAACGGGGTCGACGTGGACTTCTTCGCCCAGGCCGAGCCGAAGCCCGAGTGGGGCGGCGGGACGCTGGGCTTCATCGGCCGCATCGACGAACCCCGCAAGGGCCTGCCGGTGCTGATGGCGGCCTTCCCCAAGATCGTGGAGGCCTGTCCGGACGTACGGCTGCTGGTCGCGGGCCGCGGCGACGAGGAGGAGGCGGTGGCCTCGCTGCCGGCCGAACTGCGCGCACGGGTCGAATTCCTCGGCATGGTCTCGGACGAGGACAAGGCACGGCTGCTGCGCAGCGTCGACGTGTACGTCGCCCCGAACACCGGCGGCGAGAGCTTCGGCATCATCCTGGTCGAGGCCCTGTCGGCGGGCGCGGCGGTCCTGGCCTCGGACCTGGACGCCTTCGCGCAGGTCCTGGACCAGGGCGGGGCGGGGGACCTCTTCGCCAACGAGAACGCCGACGCCCTGGCGACGGCGGCGATCGCCCTCCTGCGGGACCCGTCCCGCCGCGCGGAACTCAGCGCCCGCGGCTCGGCGCACGTACGCCGCTTCGACTGGTCCACCGTCGGAGCGGACATCCTGGCCGTCTACGAAACGGTGACGGACGGCGCGACCGCGGTCGGCGCGGACGAGCGGGTCGGCCTGCGACAGCGGCTCGGGTTCTCGCGCGACTGACGGCACGACCTCAGGCCCGCCCCGAACTGCTGTGCGCTCCAAGGCCGTTCGGGGCCGACAAGGAGTGCGTAGGCGCCTCGGTGGTGTGGGTAATCTCGCCTTCGTACCGTGCTGGGTTTCGGGGGGAGTCGCCATGTCCATCAGGCCGCGCTATCGACGGGTCTCCGCCTTACAGCGGCAGTTCTTCAACCGTGAAGGACTGCTCGCCGTCTATGACGAGGAACTACGAGGGATCTCCGAGCGCCCGCGCGTGCTCAACGTCGTCGGCGTCGGGGGCATCGGGAAATCGCGCCTGCTCCAGGAGCTGCGCAATCGCACCCCTGAGGGGTACCGCACGGCCCGGCTCGACCTGCAGCTGCCGACGCTGCGCCAGCAGGAGGACGCCCTGGCCGTCCTGCGCATGGAATTCGGCGCGCAGGGCGTGAAGTTCGACCGCTTCGACATCGCGTACGCGGTCCTCTGGCAGCGGGTCCACCCTCAGTTGCAGATGAACCGGAGGAACACGCCCCTCGCAGAGGAGAGCGAGGTCCTGTCGAAGATCCTCGACGAGGCCATGGGCCTGCCGGTGTTCGGGACGGCGGCCGGCCTCGTACGGCTCACCGGACGGGCGATGGCCAACCGCCAGCGCCGTCAGCGCATCGAGGCGGATCCGACCCTCCAAGAGCTCGACAGCCTCTCGAACGCGGACCTGGGGCACGCGGTCGTCTACCTCTTCGCCGAGGAGATGCGGCAGTCTTTCGAGGAGCAGCCGTACGTGCTGTACGTGGACGCCTACGAAGCCCTGGTCCCCACGCCGCTGGCGGGCGGTCGCACCTTCGCCTCCGATGCCTGGGTGCGGGACCTGCTGGGCCAGTTGCACGGTGGCCTGACCGTCCTGGCCAGCCGGGAAGCTCTGCCGTGGGCGGCGTACGACAAGGACTGGGACTCGGTGATCCGCAAGGCCTGGGTCGGCGGGCTGCCGATGGAAGCCAGGCTCGACCTGCTGGCGCAGGCGGGGATCACCGAGGTCCCCCGACAGCGGACGATCGCCGAAGCCAGCGCGGGGGTTCCCTTCTACCTCCACCTCGCCGTGGACACCCACCTGCAGAACCCGGCGAGGACCGAGGACCCCGGGACGTCTGAGGAGATCGTCCAGCGGTTCCTCCAGCACGTCGCTCCCGACGAGGTCCGGATCCTGGAGCTGCTCAGCGCCGCGCGCACCTTCGACCTGGAGGTCTTCCGCGCCATCGGCCGGAACTTCGACCTGCCGGCGAACCTGCTGACCTGGGAGTCGCTGACCGCCTACTCCTTCGCGTACCCGCTGGCCCAGGAGGGCTGGTACCGACTTCACCAGCTGATGGTCGCCGCCCTGCAGCGGCACCTCTCGCCCGCCGTGAAGCGCCACGTGCACGGCGTACTGCGGGAGCACTGGGAAGGCCTCGCGGAGCGTATGGAGCAGGGGGCGCAGAGCGCGGGTGTCGCCCGCTCCTCACCCTGGCGGGAGGCGGTCTACCACGGGCTGCAGGCGCGGACCCTGTCACCCGGGCGGATCCTGAAATACGCCGACCGCGCCATCGGCATGAGCAGCCGGCAGGCCGTCGACGGCATGGTCAAGGACCTCCGGGACCATCTGGCGGCGCGGGCCGAGGACGCGCAGGACGCCGCCCTCGACGGCATCCGGGACGCCGCCGACTGCCTGGAAGCCGAGTCCAAGCTGGAGCTGGGAGACGCGGGTGCGGCGATCGCGCTGACGCCGGTGCTCGACGCGCCGGTCCGGTCGGTGGTCGCCGCCCGACTGGCGCTGGCCGGGGCGAACGCACGGAGGATCGCGGGGGAGAGCAGTCTGGCCGCGAGGATCTTCGAGCAGGTCTGGGAGGGGCACGACGGCGAGGCCAGAACCTCCGCGGGGCTCTGCGTCGCGGACATCAGGATGTGGCAGGGCGACTTCGAGGGGGCCTTCGCGCTGGCCGAGGAGGTCCACGGGATCTGTACGCCCGGGGAGCGGGCCGTCCAGGGCGACCTCAAGCGCCTGATGCACCTCGGCCACCGGTTCCTGATGGACTTCGGCCGGGCCGAAGAACTGCTGGCGCGGGCGGAGGAGGACTACCGCGCCGTCGACGCGGTCATCGGCCTGGCCAACATCCGCACGAACCGGGCCGAGTTGTGGGCGTTCACCGACCCGGAGGCGTCCGTCGCCGAGGCCGGCGCGGCCCTCGAAGTCCAGCGGGACCTGGGCGCCCAGCACGAGATCGGTAAGGCGTACACCGCCATGGGCATCGCGCAGATCCGGCTGGGCCAGCTGGACCGGGCCGAGTTGTCCTTCAGGAACGCCAATACCGCTCTCGACCGTGCCGGTTACCGCTCCGGCCGCGCCAGGGCCGACATGTTCCGGGCGTTCATGCTCCTCAAGCGCGGCGAGCGGGAGGCGACACGGGAGCTGCTGCGGCACGCGGCACGCGAGTTCGAGACCTGCCAGGTCTATCCTTCGCTGATCCTCGCCATCCATCGGGCAGCCGACCTGGTCGGCCTGTCCGACCCCGAACTCACCGCGCTGGCCGAGCGCGCCCGCCCGGCCGTGCGGCCGCTGGGCGCCGCCGAGGACCTGGAGCAGCGTACGGAAGAGGTCCTGTCGATGTTCATCGAGGTGGTCTCGTGACGTGGCTGGAGCTGTACGGTCGCGCACGGGAAGCGGAGGTCGCGGCCGCCGGGTACTACAACCGCAACGTCGGCCTCGGGACGGCGGACGGCAAGGTCAACGTACGCATCCCCCTGCCGGCCGCCGACACCATGGATCTGCGGCTCTGGCGGGAGGAGGAGGTCCTCGCCTGCATCCGGCCGTATGTGTCCCGGGTGCCGGAGCTGCGCCACGTCTGCGAGGAACCCCGTTTCCAGGTCCACCACTTCATCGAGGGGCGGGTCCTCGACAGTTTCTCGCCCCGGGGCAGTTCCGTCCCTCCGAACGTCCTGATCGATGTGGTCACGCTCATGGACCAGCTGGTTCGGATCCCGCCGGAGAAGACCCCGTCACTGCCCGCCGACTGGCCGGCTTCCGGCGACAGCGCGAGCTTCGGGCGCCTGCTGGCCGGCCTCACGCACGAGGTCCATGCGACGTACCGGGACGAATACCGCCGGGCCTTCGCTGAGCTGGGCATCCCCGCAGATCCGCTGGCGGTGATCGAACCGCTGTGGGACACGCTCACGTCACGTCCGTTCGCCGTGCTCCATGCCGATCTCCACCGCAAGAACATGATCGTGACCGATGACGTCACCTGGTTCCTCGACTGGGAGCTCGCGCTGTGGGGAGACCCGATGTACGAGATCGGGATCCACTTCCACAAGATGGACTACCCGGACGATCAGCGGGCCGAGGTGCTGCGCCGGTGGCGGGAGCGGCTGCCGCTGCCGTCCACGACCGGGCCGCTCGACGACCTCGACCTGTACGTGACGCACGAGCGGATCAAGTCGGCGATCGTGGACACGGTCCGCTACTCGAAGCAGCTCGCGGCTGCCACACCGGCGGAGCGCGCATTCCTCATCGGACGCCTGGCGAAGAAGGTGAACGCCGCACGCCGGGTCTGGGGATCGCCCCCGGACCTGACACCCGAGCGGGTGGCCGCGACACTCGCCCCTTGGTGGAAGGGATAGCCGTGGACGCTGTCGCCCTGTACGAAGAAGCCCGCGTGCGTGGCACGGCCCTCGCGGGGCACTACAACAGAAACGTTCGGGTGCAGGCGGACGCGGGCCCCGTCATCGTCCGCATCCGCGCACGCGCATCGGAGGTCATGGACCTGACCCTGTGGCCCGAGGCAGAGCTGCTGGAGGCGATCGGCCCCCACGTGCCCTCAGCCCCCCGGCTGCTCCACGCGGGCAGGGAGCCCGACTTCCAGATCCACGAGTTCGTCGCCGGCCGCAGGGTCGACGATCTCGTCCCGGACGGGAAGCCCCTGCCCGAGGTCGTGCTCGACGCCGTCGAAGCCTTCTTCGGCGACCTCCTGCGGGTGCCGCCCGCGGCCATGCCCGCCATTCCCGCCGACTGGCCGCGGAACGCGGACACCGCCGGGTTCGCCGGGCGCCTGCTGGGGCTCGTGGATGAGATTCGCCAGCGGGGCGGCGCAGGGAGCGATCGGCTGTACGAGGCGCTCGGTGTCCCGGGGGATCCGTGCGCGGCGCTCCGGGACCGGGCGCGCCAGCTGGCCCGACGGCCCTTCAGGCTGCTGCACGCGGACATCCACCGTAAGAACATGATCCTCGGCGACGACGGCCGGGTCGCCTTTCTCGACTGGGAGCTCGCACTGTGGGGCGACCCCGTGTACGACCTCGCCGACCACCTGCACAAGATGTCCTACACACCGGCCGAGCGGCGCAGGGTCGCCGAAGGCTGGCAGCGGATCGCGCCGGACGAGTGTCGCCAGGGGTGGCGGGCTGATCTCGAGTACTACCTCGCCTACGAAGCGGTGAAGTCCGCAGTCGTCGACGCGGTCCGCTGGGGCCGGCGCATCGGCGACGCGCGGGATCCGGACGTACGGCTGACGCTCGCCCGGGAGCTGGCCGACAAGATCGCCGCGGCCCGCCCGCACTGGGGACCGGGGGCCCCACCCGTACCCGCGCCCCGGGACATCGAGGCGGCGGTGGACCGCTGGGCGGCCTGAGACCGGACGCCGGACCGGCCGCCGGCCGGTTCCGGCCGGGTGGCCCCAGGGCCGGGCGGGGCGCGGGGCCAGGTCGGCGGTAGAGTCGCCGCCCGTGATCGAAACCCTTGTCTGGATTGCCCTGGCTCTCGGTGTCATCGGGGTCTACCTCAGCTGGACCGCCGGTCGGCTGGACCGGCTGCACTCGCGGATGGACGCCGCGCGGGCCGCGCTCGACGCGCAGCTCGTGCGGCGGGCCTCCGTGGTGCTGGAGGTGGCCACCTCCGGAGTGCTCGACCCCGCCTCCTCGCTCGTGCTGTACGAGGCCGCGCACGCCGCCCGGCAGGCCGAGGAGGAGCACCGCGAGGTCGCCGAGAGCGAGCTCAGCCAGGCGCTGCGGGCGGTCTTCGCGGACGCCGCCCAGGTCGAGGTGCTCAAGGCGGCTCCCGGCGGGGCGCAGGCCACGGAGGAGCTGGCGGCGGCCGTCCGCCGGGTGCCCATGGCCCGCCGGTTCCACAACGACTCCGTACGGGCCGCACGCGCGCTGCGAAAGCACCGCAAGGTCCGCTGGTTCAGACTGGCCGGCCACGCGCCCTTCCCGCTGGCCTTCGAAATGGACGACGAGCCCCCGGTAGATCTGGCGGACCGGCCTGCCTAGACGCCTCCTAGGGCCGCGGGGGACAAATGAAGGAGCCACAGGCTCCAGATTGGCCCTTGTAGTGGACTGACCCGTGGGGTTTCCTCAGTTCGGTAGTACCCGTCTTCCTTTCGAGTTCCTTTCGAGTGAGGTCAATCCGTGAGCACGCTTCCCACCTCCCCCCAGTCCGCCGAGTCGGCGATCGGCACCTCGCGCGTCAAGCGCGGCATGGCCGAGCAGCTGAAGGGCGGCGTGATCATGGACGTGGTCAACGCCGAGCAGGCGAAGATCGCCGAGGACGCCGGCGCCGTGGCCGTCATGGCCCTGGAGCGGGTTCCCGCCGACATCCGCAAGGACGGCGGGGTGGCCCGCATGTCCGACCCGAACATGATCGAAGAGATCATCGAGGCCGTCTCGATCCCGGTCATGGCCAAGTCCCGCATCGGCCACTTCGTCGAGGCCCAGGTCCTGCAGTCCCTCGGCGTCGACTACATCGACGAGTCCGAGGTCCTCACCCCGGCCGACGAGGTCAACCACTCCGACAAGTGGGCCTTCACCACCCCCTTCGTCTGCGGCGCCACCAACCTGGGCGAGGCCCTGCGCCGCATCGCCGAGGGCGCGGCGATGATCCGCTCGAAGGGCGAGGCCGGCACCGGCAACGTCGTCGAGGCCGTCCGCCACCTGCGTCAGATCAAGAACGAGATCGCGAAGCTGCGCGGCTTCGACAACAACGAGCTGTACGCCGCCGCCAAGGAGCTGCGCGCCCCGTACGAGCTCGTCAAGGAAGTCGCCGAGCTCGGCAAGCTCCCGGTCGTGCTGTTCTCCGCCGGTGGCGTCGCCACCCCGGCCGACGCCGCCCTGATGCGCCAGCTCGGCGCCGAGGGTGTCTTCGTCGGCTCCGGCATCTTCAAGTCGGGCGACCCGGCCAAGCGCGCCGCCGCCATCGTGAAGGCCACCACCTTCTACGACGACCCGAAGATCATCGCGGACGCCTCCCGCAACCTGGGCGAGGCCATGGTCGGCATCAACTGCGACACGCTGCCCGAGGCCGAGCGCTACGCCAACCGCGGCTGGTAACCGGTCATGACGAACACCCCCGTGATCGGTGTCCTGGCTCTCCAGGGCGACGTACGGGAGCACCTGATCGCCCTGGCCGCGGCGGACGCCGTGGCCAGGCCGGTCCGGCGTCCCGAGGAACTCGCCGAGGTCGACGCCCTGGTGATCCCCGGCGGCGAGTCCACGACCATGTCGAAGCTCGCCGTGCTGTTCGGCATGCTGGAGCCGCTGCGCGAGCGCGTGGCAGCCGGCATGCCCGTGTACGGCACCTGCGCCGGCATGATCATGCTGGCGGACAAGCTCCTGGACGGCCGCGAGGACCAGGAGACCCTGGGCGGCATCGACATGATCGTCCGCCGCAACGCCTTCGGACGTCAGAACGAGTCCTTCGAGGCGAAGATCGACTTCGCGGGCATAGCGGACGGCCCGGTCGAGGGCGTCTTCATCCGCGCCCCGTGGGTCGAGTCCGTCGGCGGCGCCGTCGAGGTGCTCGCCACCTACGACGGCCACACGGTCGCCGTGCGCCAGGGCAACGTCCTCGCGACCTCGTTCCACCCCGAACTGACCGGCGACGACCGCGTCCACGCGTACTTCGTCGACATGGTGCGCGCGGGGCTGTGACGAGCTCCCGGTAGGATCGGGGACGAACACTGTTGGTGACGCGAAGGAGACAGGCGGATGTCCGGCCACTCTAAATGGGCTACGACGAAGCACAAGAAGGCCGTGATCGATGCCAAGCGCGGCAAGCTCTTCGCGAAGCTGATCAAGAACATCGAGGTCGCGGCCCGCATGGGCGGGGCTGACATCGACGGCAACCCGACGCTCTTCGACGCCGTTCAGAAGGCCAAGAAGAGCTCGGTCCCGAACAAGAACATCGACTCCGCGGTCAAGCGCGGCGGCGGCCTCGAGGCCGGCGGCGCCGACTACGAGACGATCATGTACGAGGGCTACGGTCCGAACGGCGTCGCGGTGCTCATCGAGTGCCTCACCGACAACCGTAACCGCGCCGCCTCCGACGTGCGCGTCGCCATGACCCGCAACGGCGGCTCCATGGCCGACCCGGGCTCGGTCTCGTACCTGTTCAACCGCAAGGGCGTCATCATCCTGCCCAAGGGCGAGCTGTCCGAGGACGACGTGCTCGGCGCGGTGCTCGAGGCCGGTGCCGAAGAGGTCAACGACAACGGCGACACCTTCGAGATCATCAGCGAGGCCACCGACCTGGTCGCGGTCCGCACCGCGCTCCAGGACGCCGGCATCGACTACGACTCGGCCGAGGCCAGCTTCGTCCCCTCGATGCAGGTCGAGCTCGACGAAGAGGGCGCACGCAAGATCTTCAAGCTGATCGACGCGCTGGAGGACAGCGACGACGTGCAGAACGTCTTCGCCAACTTCGACGTCTCGGACGAGGTCATGGAGAAGGTCGACGCCTGAGCCGCACCCGGCTGCTGTCTTCGGCGGGCCGACAGGACACACCCTGTCGGCCCGCCGCTTTGTCAGTGGTGCCGGATAGCCTGCACTGCACGGACAGGCGATCGACAGGCAGGGGGGTGGGCCAGTGCGGGTACTCGGTGTGGACCCGGGGCTGACGCGGTGCGGTGTCGGCGTCGTCGACGGTGTCGCCGGGCGCCCCCTGACCATGCTCGGGGTGGGGGTCGTACGGACGCCCGCGGATGCCGAGTTGGGCCACCGGCTCGTCGCGATCGAGCAGGGCATCGAGGAGTGGCTCGACACGCACCGGCCCGAAGTCGTCGCCGTGGAGCGGGTGTTCAGCCAGCACAACGTCAGCACCGTGATGGGCACCGCCCAGGCGAGCGCCGTCGCGATGCTGTGCGCCGCCCGCCGCGGGATACCGGTCGCCCTGCACACCCCGAGCGAGGTCAAGGCCGCCGTCACCGGCAGCGGCCGGGCCGACAAGGCCCAGGTCGGCGCGATGGTCACCCGGCTGCTGCGGCTGGCCGCGCCGCCCAGGCCCGCGGACGCCGCCGACGCCCTCGCCCTCGCCATCTGCCACATCTGGCGCGCCCCCGCCCAGAACCGCCTCCAGCAGGCGGTCGCCCTGCACGCCTCTGGTCCGAAAGGCCGTACCCGATGATCGCCTTCGTCAGCGGCCAGGTCGCCGCGCTCGCTCCCACCCTCGCCGTGATCGAGGTCGGAGGCGTGGGCATGGCCGTGCAGTGCACGCCGAACACCATCGCCGGCCTGCGGACGGGGGAGCGGGCCCGGCTGGCCACCTCCCTGGTCGTACGGGAGGACTCGCTCACCCTGTACGGCTTCGCCGACGACGACGAGCGGCAGGTCTTCGAGCTCCTGCAGACCGCGAGCGGCGTCGGGCCGAGGCTGGCGCAGGCGATGCTCGGGGTGCACAGCCCGGACGCGCTGCGGCTGGCGGTGTCCACGGGGGACGAGAAGGCGCTGATGGCCGTGCCGGGCATCGGCAAGAAGGGCGCGCAGAAGCTGCTGCTGGAGCTGAAGGACAAGCTGGGGGCCCCGCTGGGGACGAGCGGCCTCGTCGGTGCCCAGCGGGCGGCCAGTGGCCCGGCGCCGTGGAGCGAGCAGCTCGCTGCCGCGCTGATCGGGCTGGGCTATGCGTCTCGGGAGGCGGAGGAGGCCGTCTCGGCGGTGACGCCGCAGGCGGAAGCGGCCATCGCCGCCGGTGGCTCCGCCCCGGTTCCGCAGCTCCTGCGGGCCGCCCTCCAGTCCCTGAACCGAGCCCGCTGACCGCCCGTGCGGCGCCACCGCCGGGGCTCCGCCCCGGACCCCGCGCCTCAAACGCCGGCGGGGCTGGAGGATCGGGGCTCCGCCCCGGGCCCTGCGCCTCAAACGCCGGCGAGGCTGAAAGATCGGGGCTCCGCCCCGGACCCCGCGCCTCAAACGCCGGCGAGGCTGGGGGTCTCAATCGCCGGAGGGGCTTGATGTGGCAGCGGCGCGGCACGCGACAGACCACCGTACGAACCGAGAAGGCAGACTGACAGCGTGAACTGGGACGACGAGACCGACGAGACCGACGTGGACGACAGCGGCGAGCGGCTCGTGGCGGCCGCCGCCGACGGGGAGGACACCGCCGTCGAGGCGGCCCTGCGCCCCAAGGACCTCGGGGAGTTCGTCGGCCAGGAGAAGGTCCGCCAGCAGCTGGACCTCGTCCTCAAGGCGGCCCGCCAGCGCGGAGCCACCGCCGACCACGTCCTGCTCTCCGGCGCGCCCGGACTCGGCAAGACGACCCTGTCCATGATCATCGCCGCCGAGATGGGCGCCCCCATCCGCATCACCTCCGGCCCCGCCATCCAGCACGCCGGCGACCTCGCCGCCATCCTCTCCTCCCTCCAAGAGGGTGAAGTCCTCTTCCTCGACGAGATCCACCGCATGTCCCGGCCCGCCGAGGAGATGCTCTACATGGCCATGGAGGACTTCCGCGTCGACGTGATCGTCGGCAAGGGACCGGGAGCCACCGCGATCCCGCTGGAACTGCCGCCCTTCACCCTGGTCGGGGCCACCACCCGGGCCGGACTGCTGCCCCCGCCGCTGCGGGACCGCTTCGGCTTCACCGGGCACATGGAGTTCTACGCCCCCGAGGAGCTGGAGCGCGTCATCCACCGCTCCGCCCGCCTCCTCGACGTGGAGATCGACACCGCCGGCGCCGCCGAGATCGCCGGGCGCTCGCGCGGCACCCCGCGCATCGCCAACCGCCTGCTGCGCCGCGTCCGCGACTACGCCCAGGTCAGGGCGGACGGTGTGATCAACCGCGAGGTGGCCGGCACCGCGCTCCAGGTGTACGAGGTGGACGCGCGCGGGCTCGACCGGCTCGACCGGGCCGTTCTGGAGGCCCTGCTCAAGCTGTTCGGCGGCGGGCCCGTGGGCCTGTCCACGCTCGCCGTGGCGGTCGGCGAGGAGCGGGAGACCGTGGAGGAGGTCGCGGAGCCGTTCCTGGTCCGTGAGGGGCTGCTCGCGCGCACGCCCCGAGGCCGGGTGGCGACGCCTGCCGCATGGGCTCACCTGGGACTCGTCCCGCCGCAGCACGGCGCGAGCGGATCAAGCAGTGGATCAATCAGTGGATCATCCAGTGGATCAAGCGGACAACAGGGCTTGTTCGGGGCCTGACGGCGCGGAGGTTCGCGCCCTCAGGAACTGCGGTGCCATGCTGGGCGTTGTTCCATCGGTGCGGACTCGCCTAGACTCCGCCGATGCCGACCCTTCGGGTCGGTATGCCCACCCCCCGTAGAAAAGGCCGCCGTCCCGTGCGGTCGTGCGAAGGATCTCCGTCCCGTGAATCTCGTGACATTCCTCCCGTTCATCGTGCTCATCGGGGCGATGGTCCTGATGACCCGCTCCGCGAAGAAGAAGCAGCAGGCAGCCGCGCAGATGCGCGACCAGATGACGCCCGGCACCGGCGTCCGCACCATCGGCGGCATGTACGCCACGGTGAAGGAGATCGGTGACGACACGGTCACCCTCGAGGTGGCTCCCGGCGTCCACGCGATCTTCGCCAAGAACGCCATCGGCGCCGTTCTCGAAGACGCGGAATACAACCGCATCGTCCACGGCATCAACGATGACGTGACGACCGACACGCCGGTCGTCCCCGACGACGCCTCCTCCCTGACCGAGGCTCCGAAGGCGGACCTCACCAAGGACGAGGCCGCGGACGAGGCTCCCAAGCTCGACCTCGGCAAGAAGGACGAGGCCGAGGGCGACGCCGAGCCCAAGGACGGCAAGGCAGACGGCGAGGCCGGCGCGAAGTAGCGCCCGGCCGGGGACCGTGGAGGCGCGCCGGACCGGCGCCCGCCACGGCCCCCGTCAGTGACACTTCTGCGGGGGGCAGGGGTCCCCACCACACATTTCGTGGCCGTCCGCGCGCTGACCCGGCGCGGGGCGGTTGGACAGGGAGAAACGACAAGGTGGCAGCACCGAAGAAGGGCCGGCGGCCCACGGGGGCTCAGGGGAGGCCGGGGCGTGCCCTGGCGATCATCCTGATCGCGATGGTGGCGCTCACCGCGGGGATGTTCCTCTCGAAGCAGACGACTCCCCGACTGGGCATCGACCTCGCCGGCGGTACGAGCATCACGCTCAAGGCCAAGAGCGAGCCCGGCAAAGAGAACGCCGTCAACGAGACCAACATGAACACGGCGGTCGGCATCATCGAGCGCCGCGTCAACGGTCTCGGCGTGACCGAGGCCGAGGTCCAGACGCAGGGCCGCGACCACATCATCGTCAACATCCCCAAGGGGATGAACGAGAAGCAGGCGCGCGAGCAGGTCGGCACCACCGCCCAGCTCTACTTCCGCCCGGTCATCGCGTTCGCGGACGGCGCCCCCGCCGCCCCCGAGGGCACCCCCAGCCCGAGCCCCTCGGCGAGCGGCTCCGGTGCCCCCAAGGCCGAGGACGGCAAGAAGGCCAGCCCCTCCGCCACCCCGTCGTCCAGCGCCACTTCCCAGGGCCGTGCGCTCAGCGAGGCCCTCAAGGCCCCGAACGCCCCCTCTCCCTCGCCCTCGGCGAGCGAGTCGAAGAAGGCAGACGACAACAAGGCTCCGTCGCCGTCCGCCTCCACCCCTGCGACGGGTGACGAGGCCGCCGCCGCCGACCTCCAGGCCAAGTTCGCGGCGCTCGACTGCACCGACGAGGCGCAGCGCGCCACCGTCGGCAAGGGCGTCAAGCCCACGGACCCGACGCTCGCCTGCGGCAAGCGCGGCGAGGCGTGGGGCAAGTGGGTCCTCGGCCCGGCCGCGGTCGAGGGCAAGGACGTGAAGAGCGCCAAGGGCGTCATCGACCCGCAGTCGGGTCAGTGGATCGTCACGATGGACTTCAACGACCGCGGTTCCGACGCCTTCGCCAAGGTCACCGGCGAGCTGGCGGCCAAGCAGATGCCGCAGAACCAGTTCGCCATCGTGCTCGACGGCGACGTCGTCTCGGACCCGTCCGTCAGCACCGCGATCACGGGCGGCAACGCCCAGATCTCCGGCGGCTTCACCCAGCAGTCCGCGCAGGACCTGGGCAACATGCTCTCGTACGGCGCCCTGCCGCTGTCCTTCCAGGAGGACAGCGTCACCACCGTCACCGCCGCGCTCGGCGGCGAGCAGCTGCGGGCCGGCCTGATCGCGGGCGCGATCGGCCTCCTCCTCGTGGTGATCTACCTGCTGGTCTACTACCGGGGCCTGGCGTTCATCGCCATCATCAGCCTCCTGGTGTCCGCGATCCTGACCTACACGATCATGGCGCTGCTCGGAAAGGGCATCGGCTTCGCGCTGAACCTGCCCGCCGTCTGCGGTGCGATCGTGGCGATCGGCATCACGGCGGACTCGTTCATCGTGTACTTCGAGCGCATCCGCGACGAGATCCGCGAGGGCCGCACGCTGCGTCCGGCCGTCGAGCGCGCCTGGCCGCGTGCCCGCCGCACGATCCTGGTGTCCGACTTCGTGTCGTTCCTGGCCGCCGCGGTGCTGTTCATCGTCACCGTCGGCAAGGTGCAGGGCTTCGCCTTCACGCTGGGTCTGACCACCCTGCTCGACGTGGTCGTGGTGTTCCTCTTCACCAAGCCCGTCATGACGCTGCTGGCCCGTACGAAGTTCTTCTCCAGCGGTCATCCGTGGTCCGGGCTGGACCCGAAGCGGCTGGGCGCCAAGCCCCCGCTGCGCCGGTCCCGCCGTACCGGTCCCGCCCCCGCCCCCGTCGAAGCAAAGGAGGCGTGAGAGATGTCGAAGCTGGGAGATCTCGGCGCCAGGCTGTACCGCGGTGAGGTCGGCTACGACTTCGTCGGCAAGCGCTTTCTCTGGTACGGCGTTTCCATCCTGATCACCATCACGGCGATCGTGGCCCTGGCCGTTCAGGGCCTCAACATGGGCATCGAGTTCAAGGGCGGTGCCGTCTTCACCACCCCGAAGACCGCCGTATCGGAGCCCAAGGCCCGGGAGTTCGCGGAGAAGGCCTCCGGCCACGACGCGATCGTCCAGGAGCTCGGCACCGGCGGCCTGCGGATTCAGATCTCCGGCGTGGACACCGACGCCGCGACCGACGTGAAGAAGCAGCTCGCCGCCGACCTCAAGGTCACCGAGGCCGACATCAACGCCGACCTGGTCGGCCCCAGCTGGGGCTCCCAGATCGCGAACAAGGCCTGGACCGGCCTCGGCGTCTTCATGGTCCTCGTGGTGATCTACCTGGCCATCGCCTTCGAGTGGCGGATGGCGGTCGCGGCGCTGATCGCCCTGATCCACGACCTCACGATCACCGTCGGCGTGTACGCGCTCGTCGGTTTCGAGGTCACGCCGGGTACGGTCATCGGTCTGCTGACGATCCTCGGTTACTCCCTCTACGACACCGTCGTCGTCTTCGACGGTCTCAAGGAGGGCTCGAAGGACATCACCAAGCAGACGCGCTGGACGTACAGCGAGATCGCCAACCGCAGCATCAACGGCACCCTGGTCCGCTCGATCAACACCACGGTCGTGGCGCTGCTCCCGGTCGCGGCCCTGCTGTTCATCGGCGGTGGCTTCCTGGGCGCCGGCATGCTGAACGACATCTCGCTGTCGCTGTTCGTCGGCCTCGCGGCCGGCGCGTACTCCTCGATCTTCATCGCGACCCCGCTCGTCGTGGACCTCAAGGAGCGCGAGCCGGCGATGAAGGCGCTGACGAAGCGGGTGCTGGCGAAGCGGGCGGCCGCGGCGGCCAAGGGCGAGTCCCCGGACGAGGCCTACGATGCCGAGGGCGAGCCGCAGGTCGTGGCGCAGGGCCGGCCCGGGCGGCGGCGTTGACCCCGCCGCTGTCCGAGGACGTACGGGCGCTGCTGCTCAGCCGGATCAAGGACGTGGCGGACTACCCGAAGCCGGGCGTGATGTTCAAGGACATCACCCCGCTGCTCGCGGACGCGAAGGCGTTCGCGGCGCTGACGGACGCGCTGGTGGAGCTGGCCGGGCGGTACGGCGCGACGAAGATCGTCGGGCTGGAGGCGCGGGGGTTCATCCTGGCGGCTCCGGTGGCGGTGCAGGCCGGGATCGGCTTCGTGCCCGTACGCAAGGCCGGGAAGCTGCCGGGCGCGACGCTCGCGCAGTCGTACGAGCTGGAGTACGGGACCGCGGAGATCGAGGTCCACGCGGAGGACCTGGCGTCCGGTGACCGGGTCATGGTCATCGACGACGTGCTGGCCACCGGTGGTACGGCGGAAGCCTCGCTCTCGCTGATCCGGCGGGCCGGGGCGGAGGTCGCCGGGGTGGCGGTGCTGATGGAGCTGTCGTTCCTGCCGGGGCGCGTGCGGCTGGCGCGGGCGCTGGCGGGGGCTCCGCTGGACGCGCTGATCGTCATCTGACCTCCTGCTTGCCGGGAGCGGCGGGTATCCGGGACGTCCCGGGTGCCCGCCGCTCGCATGTGCGGGCCGCATGCCGGGGCTCCGCCCCGGGCCCCGCGCCTCAAACGCCGGCGGGGCTGGATTGTGCCGGCGGGGCTGAAAGATCGGGGCTCCGCCCCGGACCCCGCGCCTCAAACGCCGGCGGGGCTGGATTGTGCCGGCGAGGCTGAAAGATCGGAGGTCCGCCCCGGGCCCCGGGCGCCGGGCCCCGGGCTGAGTGGGCGGAGGCTCGGGGAACGAGGGGGCGGAACGCTCGCTACGATGGGTTATCCGGACCGGACACGGGCACCGGATCCGCTGAGGAGCGCTCTTGCCAGACGAGGTCCAGCCAATCTCCGCCGCGCAGCCCGACCCGCAGGCCGAGCAGGCCACGGCGGCCGCCGCCACGCCCCCGCCGGCTCCGCCGGCCCCGCCGGTCAAGCCCGCGTCGGCGAAGTCGGCCGGGTCTTCCAACCGGGTGCGCGCCCGTCTCGCCCGGCTCGGCGTGCAGCGGTCCACCACGTACAACCCGGTCCTGGAGCCCCTGCTCCGCATAGTCCGCAGCAACGACCCGAAGATCGAGACGTCGACGCTGCGCCAGCTGGAGCAGGCCTACCAGGTGGCCGAGCGCTGGCACCGCGGCCAGAAGCGCAAGAGCGGCGACCCGTACATCACCCACCCGCTCGCCGTGACCACCATCCTCGCCGAGCTCGGCATGGACCCGGCCACCCTGATGGCCGGTCTGCTGCACGACACCGTCGAGGACACCGAGTACGGTCTCGAAGACCTGCGCCGCGACTTCGGCGACGCCGTGGCCCTGCTCGTCGACGGCGTCACCAAGCTCGACCGGGTCAAGTTCGGCGAGGCCGCCCAGGCCGAGACCGTACGCAAGATGGTCGTGGCGATGGCCAAGGACCCGCGCGTCCTGGTCATCAAGCTCGCCGACCGGCTGCACAACATGCGCACCATGCGCTACCTCAAGCGGGAGAAGCAGGAGAAGAAGGCCCGCGAGACCCTCGAGATCTACGCCCCGCTGGCCCACCGGCTGGGCATGAACACCATCAAGTGGGAGCTCGAGGACCTCGCCTTCGCGATCCTCTACCCGAAGATGTACGACGAGATCGTGCGCCTGGTCGCCGAGCGCGCGCCCAAGCGCGACGAGTACCTCGCCGTCGTCACCGACGAGGTCCAGGCCGACCTCAGGGCCGCCCGGATCAAGGCCACCGTGACGGGCCGCCCGAAGCACTACTACAGCGTCTACCAGAAGATGATCGTCCGCGGCCGCGACTTCGCGGAGATCTACGACCTGGTGGGCATTCGCGTCCTCGTCGACACCGTCCGGGACTGCTACGCGGCCCTCGGCACCGTGCACGCGCGCTGGAACCCGGTCCCCGGCCGGTTCAAGGACTACATCGCGATGCCCAAGTTCAACATGTACCAGTCGCTCCACACGACGGTCATCGGGCCCAGCGGCAAGCCCGTCGAGCTCCAGATCCGCACCTTCGACATGCACCGCCGCGCCGAGTACGGCATCGCCGCGCACTGGAAGTACAAGCAGCAGACCGTCGCGGGCACGTCGAAGGTACGGACCGACGTGCCCCAGGCCGCCAAGGGCAGCGCCGGGCAGGACACGGTCAACGACATGGCCTGGCTGCGCCAGCTGCTGGACTGGCAGAAGGAGACCGAGGACCCGGGCGAGTTCCTCGACTCGCTGCGCTTCGACCTCTCCCGAAACGAGGTCTTCGTCTTCACCCCCAAGGGCGACGTCATAGCGCTGCCCGCCGGTGCCACCCCCGTGGACTTCGCGTACGCCGTCCACACCGAGGTCGGCCACCGGACGATCGGGGCCAGGGTCAACGGCCGCCTGGTGCCGCTGGAGTCCACGCTCGACAACGGCGACCTGGTCGAGGTCTTCACCTCCAAGGCCGAGGGCGCGGGCCCGTCCCGCGACTGGCTGGGCTTCGTCAAGTCCCCGAGGGCCCGCAACAAGATCCGCGCCTGGTTCTCCAAGGAGCGGCGCGACGAGGCCATCGAACACGGCAAGGACGCCATCGCGCGGGCCATGCGCAAGCAGAACCTGCCCATCCAGCGCATCCTGACCGGCGACTCGCTCGTCACCCTCGCGCACGAGATGCGCTACCCCGACATCTCCTCCCTGTACGCGGCGATCGGCGAGGGCCACGTGGCCGCGCAGGGCGTCGTACAGAAGCTGGTGGCGGCCCTCGGCGGCGAGGAGGCGGCCGGCGAGGACATCGAGGAGTCGATCCCGCCCGCGCGCGGTCGCAAGCGGCGCAGCAACGCCGACCCGGGTGTGGTCGTCAAGGGCGTCGACGACGTGTGGGTCAAGCTGGCCCGCTGCTGCACGCCGGTGCCGGGCGACCCGATCATCGGATTCGTCACGCGCGGCAGTGGCGTATCGGTTCACCGCGCGGACTGCGTCAACGTCGACTCGCTCTCCCAGCAGCCCGAGCGGATGCTGGAGGTCGAGTGGGCGCCCACCCAGTCCTCGGTCTTCCTGGTCGCCATCCAGGTCGAGGCACTGGACCGGTCCCGGCTGCTGTCGGACGTCACCCGGGTCCTCTCGGACCAGCACGTCAACATCCTCTCGGCGGCCGTCCAGACCTCCCGCGACCGGGTCGCCACCTCCCGGTTCACCTTCGAGATGGGCGACCCCAAGCACCTGGGCCACGTCCTGAAGGCCGTGCGGGGTGTGGAGGGCGTCTACGACGTCTACCGCGTGACCTCCGCCCGCCGCCCATAAGCCCCCCTTTGCGCCTAAACAATTGATGGCTGAGGTGGCCGTCACCAAGAAGAGGGCCCTGGTACGGAACGCGTACCAGGGCCCTCGTTCGTAGCGGGCGGGCCCGGCGTTAGCCGCCGAACTCCTCCAGGCCCTTCAGCGCCTGGTCCAGCAGGGCCTGGCGGCCCTCCAGCTCCCGGGCCAGCTTGTCGGCCTTCGCGTTGTTGCCCGCGGCGCGCGCCGCGTCGATCTGCTCACGCAGCTTGTCGACCGCCGCCTGGAGCTGCCCCGTCAGACCGGCCGCGCGCGCCCGCGCCTCCGGATTCGTACGACGCCACTCGCCCTCCTCGGCCTCCTGGATCGCCCGCTCCACCGCGTGCATCCGGCCCTCGACCTTCGGCCGGGCGTCGCGCGGCACGTGGCCGATGGCCTCCCAGCGCTCGTTCAGGGAGCGGAACGCGGCGCGGGCCGCCTTCAGGTCGGTGATGGGGACGAGCTTCTCGGCCTCGTCGGCCAGGTCCTCCTTCAGCTTCAGGTTCTCCACCTGCTCGGCGTCGCGCTCCGCGAAGACCTCGCTGCGGGCCGCGAAGAACACGTCCTGCGCACCGCGGAAACGGTTCCACAGATCGTCCTCGGCCTCGCGCTGGGCGCGGCCCGCCGCCTTCCAGTCCGCCATCAGCTCGCGGTAGCGGGCGGCCGTCGGCCCCCAGTCGGTCGACTTCGACAGCGACTCGGCCTCCGCGACCAGCTTCTCCTTCACCTTGCGGGCGTCCTCGCGCTGCGCGTCCAGCGAGGCGAAGTGCGCCTTGCGGCGCTTGGAGAAGGCGGAACGGGCGTGCGAGAACCGGTGCCACAGCTCGTCGTCCGACTTGCGGTCCAGACGCGGCAGCCCCTTCCAGATGTCCACCAGGGCGCGCAGCCGCTCGCCGGCGCTGCGCCACTGGTCGCTCTGCGCCAGCTGCTCGGCCTCGACGACCAGCGCCTCCTTGGCGGCGCGGGCCTCGTCCGTCTGCTTGGCCTTCTGGGCCTTGCGCTCCTCGCGCCGGGACTCCACGGTCGCGACCAGCTTGTCCAGCCGCACGCGCAGGGCGTCCAGGTCCCCCACGGCATGGTGCTCGTCGACCTGCGTCCGCAGGTGGTCGATCGCCGTCTGGGCGTCCTTGGCGGACAGATCAGTGGTCCGCACCCGCTTTTCGAGGAGGCCGATCTCGACCACCAGGCCCTCGTACTTGCGCTCGAAATAGGCCAGGGCCTCCTCAGGGGTGCCCGCCTGCCACGAACCGACGATCTTCTCGCCGTCGGCAGTACGCACGTACACGGTGCCCGTCTCGTCGACTCGGCCCCACGGGTCGCTGCTCACAGCGCCTCCTCCACCTGATGCCTGCGAGGGGTTCACCCCCTGGGCATCGTCCACAGTTCCTGGGGCGGGCAGCGCCCGCCCTGCACAACGCCAACATAGGCGACCGCCGGGCCGGCTGTCCGCATCCCGCACGACGGAATATCGACGTACGGGCGGCGGGCCGCCCAGGCCCGGGGCCGCCGCTTCCCGTCAGTTCTGGGTGACGGTGCCCTTCTCGATCTTGACCTCGTTCTTCGGCGCACCGTCCTGGCCGCCGTCGGCCGTACCGGCCTTGGCGATGTCCTCCAGGACCTTCAGGCCGGCCGCGTCGATCTTGCCGAACGGGGTGTACGACGGCGCCAGCGGGCTGTCCTTGTAGACCAGGAAGAACTGGCTGCCGCCCGAGCCGGGCTGACCGGTGTTGGCCATCGCCACCGTGCCCGCCGGATAGACGACCTGGCCCTGGTCGTTCGCCTTGCCCAGCGAGTCCAGGTTCTCGTCCGGGATGGTGTAGCCGGGTCCGCCCCGGCCGGTGCCCTCGGGGTCGCCGCACTGGAGCACGAAGATGCCGCCGGCCGTCAGGCGGTGGCACTTCGTGTTGTCGAAGAAGCCCTTGTCGGCGAGCGACTTGAAGGAGTTCACGGTCTGCGGGGTCTTCGCCGCGTCCATCGTGAAATTGATGTCGCCCGCGCTGGTCTTCAGGGCGAAGGTGTACTTGGCCTTCTGGTCGATCGCCATCTCCGGCGAGGGGGACTGCTTGGGCGCGGGCGCCGACGGCGAGGCCGTCGGGTTCGCCGCCGGGTCCGACGGCTCCTTCTTGTCCTTGTCGAAGACACCGCCCACGACCAGGCCGACGAGCGTCGCGACCACCACGGCCACCGCCGCGCCGATCACGGCCGCGCGCTGGCGCGCCTTCCTCCGGGCCTCGGCGCGGCGCTTCTGCTGGCGCTCGTACTTCTCCTTGGCGAGCTGTCGCCGCCGCTGATCGCTCGTGACCACCGGGTCGTCTCCTTGTGCGTGTCTGGTACTGCTGTCCGGGCTGGGATAGGCCGTACCGTATATGGGTTCGCTGTGTAATGAGCGGCGCCGGTAGGCTCTGAGCAGCAGGATTCCGACCTGCGGCCTCCCACCGGACGACGATTGAGGACGAACGTGCTGATTGCCGGGTTCCCCGCAGGGGCTTGGGGCACCAACTGTTACGTGGTCGCCCCCGCCGCCGGCGAGGAGTGCGTGATCATCGACCCGGGCCACCAGGCCGTCCAGGGTGTCGAGGAGACGCTGAAGAAGCACCGGCTCAAGCCCGTCGCGGTCGTGCTGACCCATGGCCACATCGATCATGTGGCCTCGGTGGTCCCGGTGTGCGGAGCACACGACGTACCGGCCTGGATCCACCCCGAGGACCGCTACATGATGAGCGACCCGGAGAAGGCCCTCGGCCGTTCCATCGGCATGCCGCTCATGGGCGAGCTGACCGTCGGGGAGCCGGACGACGTCCGCGAGCTGACCGACGGCGCCGCCCTGAAGTTGGCCGGAATGGACTTCTCCGTGGCGCACGCGCCGGGGCATACCAAGGGGTCGGTGACCTTCCGGATGCCGGAGGCCTCGGACATCCCGTCCGTGTTCTTCTCCGGTGACCTGCTCTTCGCCGGCTCCATCGGACGCACCGACCTGCCCGGCGGCTCCCACGTCGAGATGCTCGAGTCGCTGGGCCGCGTGTGCCTGCCGCTCGACGACTCGACCGTGGTGCTGTCCGGCCACGGTCCCCAGACCACCATCGGCCGCGAGCGCGCGACCAACCCGTACCTACGGGAGGTCGCCGCCGGCCTGGCAGCGGATCCGACAGCCGCTCCACGACGAGGAATGTGACGAGAGTTTCGTGGCTACTTTTCAGGCCCCCAAGGGCACGTACGACCTGATCCCGCCGGTCTCCGTGAAGTACCTGGCGGTGCGCGAGGCCATCTCCGCGCCCCTGAGGAACTCGGGCTACGGCTACATCGAGACGCCCGGCTTTGAGGACGTCGGTCTCTTCGCCCGCGGCGTGGGCGAGTCCACCGACATCGTGTCCAAGGAGATGTACGCCTTCGAGACCAAGGGCGGCGACCAGCTGGCCCTGCGCCCCGAGGGCACGGCCTCGGTGCTGCGCGCGGCGCTGGAGGCGAGCCTGCACAAGAAGGGCAACCTGCCGGTCAAGCTCTGGTACTCGGGCTCGTACTACCGCTACGAGAAGCCGCAGAAGGGCCGCTACCGCCACTTCTCGCAGGTCGGGGCCGAGGCGATCGGCGCCGAGGACCCGGCGCTGGACGCCGAGCTGATCATCCTGGCCGACCAGGCCTACCGCTCGCTTGGCCTGCGCGACTTCCGGATCCTGCTGAACTCGCTGGGCGACAAGGAGTGCCGCCCGGTGTACCGCGAGGCGCTGCAGTCCTTCCTGGGCGGGCTGGACCTCGACGCGGAGACCGTGCGCCGGGCCGAGATCAACCCGCTGCGCGTCCTCGACGACAAGAGGACCGACGTACAGAAGCAGCTGGTCGGCGCGCCGATGCTGCGGGACTACCTGTGCGACGCGTGCAAGGCGTACCACGAGGAGGTGCGGGCGCTGATCACCGCGGCCGGGGTCGCCTTCGAGGACGACGAGAAGCTCGTGCGCGGGCTGGACTACTACACGCGGACCACCTTCGAGTTCGTCCACGACGGACTGGGCTCGCAGTCCGCGGTGGGCGGCGGCGGCCGTTACGACGGCCTCTCCGAGATGATCGGCGGACCGGCGCTGCCGTCGGTGGGCTGGGCGCTCGGCGTGGACCGTACCGTGCTGGCGCTGGAGGCCGAGGGCGTCGAGCTGGACATCCCCGCTTCGACGTCGGTGTTCGCCGTGGCACTGGGCGAGGCCAAGCCGATCCTCTTCGGGCTGGTCACCGAGCTGCGCAAGGCGGGCATCGCGGCGGACATGTCCTACGGCGGCAAGGGCCTCAAGGGCGCCATGAAGGACGCGAACCGCAGCGGCGCGCGCTTCGCGGTCGTCGCGGGCGACCGCGACCTCGCCGACGGCGTGGTGCAGCTGAAGGACATGGAGTCCGGTGAGCAGGCCGCCGTGGCCGTGGCCGAGCTGGTCGCCACCGTCCGGGCCCGCCTGGCCTGACGGCTGCGTCGTGCCGGAAGGGCGGGACGGGGGAGTTCCCTGTCCCGCCCTCCTTATCTCCATCGAACGGTGGAGACACAGCCGGGTGCGGCACAATGACCGGTGCTTGTTGACCTTGCAGATGTGGAGCGGGCGGTATGACGACACGAGGTACGGACACGGACGCCGCCCCGGCGAACACCGTCGGCGGGAGCCGGGCCCTGGCCCTGCTGCTGGTGATCACGGGGGCCGCGGGTCTGCTCGCCGCCTGGGTGATCACGATCGACAAGTTCAAGCTGCTGGAGGACCCGAACTTCACGCCGGGCTGCAGCCTGAACCCGGTCGTCTCCTGCGGCAACATCATGACGAGCGACCAGGCGGCCGTCTTCGGCTTCCCGAACCCCATGCTCGGGCTGGTCACCTACGCCATCGTGATCTGCGTCGGCATGAGCCTGCTGGCCGGGGCCCGCTTCCGCCGCTGGTACTGGCTGACGCTGAACGCGGGCACCCTCTTCGGCGTCGTCTTCTGCGCCTGGCTCACCTACCAGTCGCTCTACACCATCAACTCGCTGTGCCTGTGGTGCTGCCTGGCCTGGGTCGCCACGATCTTCATGTTCTGGTACGTCACCTCGCACAACGTCCGCCAGGGGCTGCTGCCGGCTCCGGGCTGGCTGAGGGCCTTCCTCGACGAGTTCACCTGGGTCCTGCCGGTGCTGCACGTCGGGATCATCGGCATGCTGATCCTGACCCGCTGGTGGGACTTCTGGACCTCCTGACGCCTGGACGCCGCGCGGGCCTGTCAGTGGGCTCGCATAGGCTTCAGGTGTGGAACCAGACCTGTTCACCGCCGCTGCCGAAGACCGCCAGGAGAAGGACCCGACCAGCTCCCCGCTCGCCGTCCGGATGCGCCCGCGAACCCTGGACGAGGTCGTCGGCCAGCAGCACCTGCTGAAGCCCGGATCACCGCTGCGCCGGCTGGTCGGGGAAGGGGCCGGCGGCCCGGCAGGTGCCTCGTCGGTGATCCTCTGGGGCCCGCCCGGCACCGGAAAGACGACGCTGGCGTATGTGGTCAGCCAGGCCACGCAGAAGCGTTTCGTAGAGCTCTCCGCGATCACGGCCGGCGTCAAAGAGGTACGGGCGGTCATCGAGGGCGCGCGGCGCGCGGCCGGCGGCTACGGCAAGGAGACCGTCCTCTTCCTCGACGAGATCCACCGCTTCAGCAAGGCCCAGCAGGACTCGCTGCTCCCGGCCGTCGAGAACCGCTGGGTGACGCTGATCGCGGCCACCACGGAGAACCCGTACTTCTCGATCATCTCCCCGCTGCTGTCGCGTTCGCTGCTGCTGACGCTGGAGCCGCTGACGGACGAGGACCTGAGCGCGCTGATGCGGCGCGCGCTCGACGAGGAGCGGGGCCTGGGCGGAGCGGTGGCACTGCCGGCGGACGCCGAGGCGCACCTGCTGCGGATCGCCGGGGGCGATGCCCGGCGAGCGCTCACCGCGCTGGAGGCGGGGGCCGGTTCGGCCATGGCCAAGGGCGAGGCCGAGATCACCCTCCAGACGGTGGAGGAGGCGGTCGACCGTGCGGCCGTCAGGTACGACCGGGACGGCGACCAGCACTACGACGTGGCGAGCGCGCTGATCAAGTCGATCCGGGGCTCGGACGTGGACGCCGCGCTGCACTACCTCGCGCGGATGATCGACGCGGGGGAGGACCCCCGGTTCATCGCGCGCCGCCTGATGATCTCGGCGAGCGAGGACATCGGGCTGGCGGACCCGACGGCCCTGCCGATCGCGGTGGCCGCGGCCCAGGCGGTGGCGTTGATCGGCTTCCCGGAGGCCGCGCTGACCCTGTCGCACGCGACGATCGCGCTGGCGCTGGCCCCGAAGTCGAACACCGCCACGACCGCGATCGGCGCGGCGCTGGCCGACGTACGGGCCGGGCTGGCGGGCTCGGTCCCGCCGCACCTGCGGGACGGGCACTACAAGGGCGCGGCGAAGCTGGGGCACGCGCAGGGGTACGTGTACCCGCACGACGTGCCGGGCGGGATCGCGGCGCAGCAGTACGCGCCGGACGAGATCCACGGGAAGCGGTACTACGAGCCGACGCGGTACGGGGCGGAGGCGCGTTACGCGGACGTGGTGGAGAAGGTGCGGGAGCGGCTGCGCGGCGGGTCCTGACCTGCGGCGCCGCTGCCGGGGGCTCCGCCCCGGACCCCGCGCCTCAAACGCCGGCGGGGCTGAAAGATCGGGGCTCCGCCCCGGACCCCGCGCCTCAAACGCCGGCGGGGCTGGATGGTGCGGCGGGGCTGAAAGATCGGGGCTCCGCCCCGGACCCCGCGCCTCAAACGCCGGCGGGGCTGGATGGGCTGGATGGTGGGCGGAGCTGGATCGTCGGCGGGGCGTGTGAGGACGCCTAGTGCGAGGCCGCCGAGAAGAGGGTGTGCATCGCGTGGCGCAGGCTGCAGATGTCCCTCACCGGCTCCGGGAAGTCGAAGCGGGCGTCGAAGGAGCCGGCGGGGCCGCCGGTGAAGCGGACGCGCAGGCCCAGGCGGTCCAGGGAGAGCGGGACGGCGGTCATGCCCCGGTCCTCGCGGGAGCCGAGCAGGCCGCACAGCTCGCCGATCCGGTCGCCGTGGGCGGAGTGCAGGTGCTGGAGCAGTTCCGTCTCGTGCGCGACCATCGGGTCCGGCTCCGCCGCGGCCAGGTCCTCCGGGTCCACGTGCTCGGCTCCCCACAGGTCGTCCACCGAGATCTCGCCGACCTCCAGGCGCAGCATCATCCAGGCCGGGCGGCCGGAGTCCTGAAAACGACCGGACGGGGCGTCGAGGGACTCGCGCATGCCGAGCAGCTCGCCCACCGGATGCCGCTCCGCGAGCAGCGCCGCACAGACCGCGCGCTCGCTCCCGCGCACCGGCGTCAGCCACCCGGCCAGCCAGGCACGACCTCGGATACGATGAGGCACGGACACCGGCGCCACATCCGTGATCTCGATCACGGCGGTGAGGTCGTCGTCCTGGGCGTGAGCGGCTGCTCTGGCAGCCGCGGATTCCCCGGAAACAAGGAGAATCACGTCCCCGTCCGGGGTGACGGTCCGTGCGGCCGGCATCCCTGTCCCGAACTCCTCGGCAGCGTGACTGTCACGAGCACCGACCAGGGTGAGGGATACTGAGGCGTTGGACTCTACGAGGGTTCGTACGCGTTCGGCTCCGGTGAGCTGCCGAACGCCTTCCCTGGGACGCGGCTGACCTTGCTTATCGTCGTCGAAAGCAGATTCCGTTTCGTTGGAATCTGAACTCCGATGCGCACTGGGCAGGGGGATCCCATGTGGTCGAGACATTACGTCCTCCTCGCTAAGGTAAGCCTCACCTAACTTACATGGAGGTAGGTTCCACGTGAACCAGAAGCGACCCAAGGTCAAGAAGTCGCGTGCCCTCGGCATTGCGCTGACCCCGAAGGCCGTCAAGTACTTCGAGGCCCGCCCCTACCCGCCGGGCGAGCACGGCCGTGGCCGCAAGCAGAACTCGGACTACAAGGTTCGTCTGCTGGAGAAGCAGCGTCTGCGCGCTCAGTACGACATCTCTGAGCGTCAGATGGCCCGCGCGTACGACCGCGCCAAGAAGGCCGAAGGCAAGACGGGCGAGGCGCTTGTCGTCGAGCTCGAGCGTCGTCTCGACGCCCTGGTTCTGCGTTCGGGCATCGCCCGCACCATCTACCAGGCCCGCCAGATGGTCGTTCACGGCCACATCGAGGTCAACGGCGACAAGGTCGACAAGCCGTCGTTCCGTGTCCGCCCGGACGACGTCATCACGGTGCGCGAGCGCAGCCGCGAGAAGGTTCCGTTCCAGGTTGCCCGTGAGGGTGGCTACGCAGGCGAGGGCGAGACCCCGCGCTACCTGCAGGTCAACCTGAAGGCCCTGGCCTTCCGCCTGGACCGCGACCCGAACCGCAAGGAAATCCCGGTCATCTGCGACGAGCAGCTCGTCGTCGAGTACTACGCCCGCTGATGCAGGCCTAGTCTCACTGGCTGGACAGCCCGCCGTCCCCTCCGGGGGCGGCGGGTTTTCCTATGCCCGGGCATGGCCGGGAAGTCGCCCGCGCCTACGGCTGGTCCGCCGCCGTGGCGCGGCGCGGCACCCGCGAGCCGCGCGGACCGCCCGGCCCCGCCGGCCGGGACACCGCGCCCGCGTCGCCGCGCTCCCCGGGGCCGAATCGCGTGCGCCCGACCAGCGCCTCGCGGCTGAGCGCCCGCCCCTCGGCCGCGTACGCCGCGTAGCGCTCGGCGCCCAGCAGCTCGCCCGCCCGTTCCCGGCACCTCAGCCGCGGGGCGTTGAAGTACCCCGAGCCGAAGAGCCGCAGCCCCACCCCGCCCCACAACGGCTCCGCCGCGCCCTGGAGCACCGCGGCCTCGGCCGGATCGCCCTGCGCGACCGTGACCAGCGCGAGCAGCTCCACCGCGAGCACCAGCCCGACCAGATCGTGGAAGGCGTGGTTGATCGCCACGCACTCGGTGAGCAGCCGCCGCGCCTCCTGCGCGCGGCCCGCGTCCAGCTCCGCGTACGCGAGAACGTACAGGGCGTACGCCTTCGTCCAGCGCTCCCCGCGCTCCTCGCAGATCTCCCGGACCTCCCGGCACAGCGTGAGCGCGCCCGGCAGCTCCCCCTGGAATGCCATCGCCATCCCCAGCTCCACCTGGCACATCAGCACGTTGCTGTTCAGCTCCCCGACCGCCCGGTACTGCCCCAGCGCCGCGCCCAGCAGCTCCCGGGCCCGCGCCATGTCGTCCGAGACCAGCGCCAGACACCCGAGCCGGTGCAGCGCGTAGGCCGCCGCCACCCGGTTCCCGCTCTGCGCCGCCCCGTCCCGGCACTCGTGCAGGGCGCGCATCGAGCCCGTCGCGTCCCCCTGAAGGGCCGCTACGTAGCCCAGTACCCAGAGGGCCTTCAGCCGCGAGCTCTCGTACTCCGTCACCGCCCCGCTCCTGGACTCCAGGGCCCGGTCCAGCCAGTGCCGCCCCTCGGTCAGGCGCCCGCAGCCCGCCCAGTAGAACCACAGGGTCCCCGCCAGGTACTCGCCCAGATGCGCCTCATCCGGCTCCTCCAGGCAGCACTCCAGGGCGAGCCGGAGATTCGGCAGCTCCGTCTCCACCAGCGCGGCCACCTCGTGCTGACGCGGGCTGAACCAGTCCAGCTCGCACCAGGTCGCCAGCCCCACGTACCAGTCCCGGTGCCGCCGCCGCAGCCGCCCGGCGTCGCCCAGCGACTCCAGCCAGCCCGCCCCGTACAGCCGTACGGTCTCCAGCATCCGCAGGCGCACCCCGGCGGCCGTCTCCTCCCGGACCAGCAAGGACTGCGCGACGAGCTCCCCGACCAGGTCCAGCACGCCCTCCACCGGCAGGTCCGGACCCGCGCACACGTATTCGGCGGCGTCGAGGTCGAACTGCCCGGCGAAGACGGACAGCCGCGCCCACAGCAGCCGCTCCGCAGGCGTGCACAGCTCATGGCTCCAGCCGATGGCCGTACGCAGCGCCCGGTGGCGGGGCAGCACCCCGCGCGCGCCGCCCGTCAGCAGCGCGAAGCGGTCCTCCAGCCGGGCCAGCACCTGCGCTGGGGAGAGCGTCCGCAGCCGCGCCGCCGCCAGCTCCAGAGCGAGCGGGATGCCGTCGAGGCGGGCGCACACCTCGACCAGGGCGGCCCGGTTCGCCGGGGTCACGGCGAAGGCCGGGTCGGCCGCCGACGCCCGCGCCGCCAGCAGGGCCAGCGCCTCCTCCGGGACCGGCGGGACCAGCGGGAGGGCCAGCTCCCCGTCCAGGTCCAGCGGGCGGCGGCCCGCCGCGAGCACCCGAAGGCCGGGGGAGCGGCGCAGCAGCTCCCGCACCAGCTCGGCGGTCTCGTCGACCAGCTGCTCGAAGCCGTCCAGGACCAGCAGCAGCCGGCGCCCGGCCAGGTGCTCGGCCAGGACCGTCCGGGGCGGCCGGGTGGTGTGGTCGGTCAGCCCGAGCGCCTCGGAGAGGGTCAGCTCCAGCAGTGCGGGATCCCGTACGGAGGCCAGCTCGGCCAGCCAGACGCCGTCGCAGTAGCGTTCCTGCGCTTCCTGCGCTTCCTGCGCTTCCTGCGCTTCCAGCACTTCCTGCGCTTCCTGCGGGACCCCTCGCGCTCCCTCGGCGGCCGCTGCCGCCTCGGCGGCCGCCCGGGCCGCCTCCAGGACGAGACGGGATTTGCCCACGCCGCCCACGCCGGTCACCGTCACCAGCCGTGAGGACCCCAGGAGCCGTCTCAGCTCGGCGAGTTCGGCACCCCGCCCGATGAACCGGCTCAGCTCCGGGGGAAGATTGCCCCGGATCCTGTTTCGAAGGGGTCGCTGTCGCATGGGACACGGAGAGTACTGGTCCGGATGCGCTGCGTTCAAGGCGGTCCCGCCCGCCCCGGAATTCCGGTACGGCCGGGGATCCCCGGCGCGATAGGGTCGGAGGACGAATCTCCAGCAGTTCCAGGTACAGACAGAGAGCGGTGTGACGTGTCCGGTGTAGAGGTGGCCGGGATCATCGTGGCCGTCTTCTGGGCCATCCTGATCTCCTTCCTCGCCGTGGTGCTGGTGAGGCTGGCCCAGGTGCTCAAGGCGGCGACCAGGCTGGTGGCCGACGTGACCGACCAGGCCGTCCCGCTGCTGGCCGACGCCTCCACCACCGTCCGCTCCGCGCGCACCCAGCTCGACCGGGTCGACGCCATCGCGAGCGACGTCCAGGAGGTCACCTCCAACGCCTCCGCGCTGTCCTCCACCGTGGCCTCCGCTTTCGGCGGACCGCTGGTGAAGGTCGCGGCCTTCGGGTACGGCGTCCGCAAGGCCCTGGGCAAGGGCGATGCCGCCACGTCCAACGGCGCGCCGCCGAAACCATCCCGACGTACTGTGATCGTCGGCCGTACGGTGCCGGCGGCCCGGCGCCGGAAGCAGAAGGGCTGAGACCGCCGATGTTCCGCCGAGCCTTCTGGTTCACCGCAGGCGCAGCCGCCGGCGTGTGGGCCACCACCAAGGTCAACCGCCAGCTCAAGAAGCTGACGCCGGAGAGTCTGGCAGCCCAGGCGGCCGACAAGGCCCTGGAGGCGGGTCACCGCCTCAAGGACTTCGCCCTCGACGTCAAGGCGGGAATGACGCAGCGCGAGGACGAGCTGAACGACGCGTTGGGGCTCCACCAGGACCCCGACCGGCCCGACAACGTCACCGCCCTCTCCGGGCCGCGGCGGCTGCGGGCCATCGAGAACGACAAGACCACCCCCCGACCAAAGTTTTCGTACGACCGGAATGAGGACCACTGATGGAGTCGGCTGAAATTCGCCGCCGCTGGCTGAGCTTCTTCGAGGAGCGCGGTCACGCCGTTGTCCCTTCGGCGTCGCTCATCGCGGACGACCCGACTCTGCTGCTGGTCAACGCGGGCATGGTTCCCTTCAAGCCGTACTTCCTCGGCGAGACCAAGCCCCCGGCCGCCCGCGCCACCAGCGTGCAGAAGTGCGTCCGTACGCCGGACATCGAAGAGGTCGGCAAGACCACCCGCCACGGCACGTTCTTCCAGATGTGCGGCAACTTCTCCTTCGGCGACTACTTCAAGGAAGGCGCCATCAAGTACGCCTGGGAGCTGCTGACCAGCTCCGTGGCGGACGGTGGCTACGGCCTGGACCCGGAGAAGCTCTGGATCACGGTCTACCTCGACGACGACGAGGCCGAGCAGATCTGGCGCGAGAAGATCGGCGTGCCCGCCGAGCGCATCCAGCGCCTGGGCAAGAAGGACAACTTCTGGTCCATGGGCGTCCCGGGTCCCTGCGGCCCGTGCTCCGAGATCAACTACGACCGCGGTCCCGAGTTCGGCGTCGAGGGCGGCCCGGCCGTCAACGACGAGCGCTATGTGGAGATCTGGAACCTGGTCTTCATGCAGTACGAGCGCGGCGCCGGCGACGGGAAGGAAGACTTCCCGATCCTCGGTGACCTGCCGTCCAAGAACATCGACACCGGCCTCGGCCTCGAGCGCCTCGCGATGATCCTGCAGGGCGTGCAGAACATGTACGAGACCGACACCCTGCGCGTGGTCATGGACAAGGCCACCGAGCTCACCGGCGTGCCGTACGGCGCGGCCAAGGACACCGACGTGTCCATGCGCGTGGTCGCCGACCACATCCGCACCTCCGTCATGCTCATCGGCGACGGCGTCACCCCCGGCAACGAGGGCCGCGGCTACGTGCTGCGCCGCATCATGCGCCGCGCCATCCGCAACATGCGCCTCATGGGCGCCACGGGTCCCGTCGTCCAGGACCTGGTCGACGTCGTGATCAACACGATGGGGCAGCAGTACCCGGAGCTGATCACCGACCGCAAGCGCATCGAGACCGTCGCGCTCGCCGAAGAGGCCGCCTTCCTCAAGGCGCTGAAGGGCGGCACGAACATCCTCGACACCGCCGTGACCGAGACCAAGGCCACCGGCGGCACGGTCCTCTCCGGCGACAAGGCGTTCCTGCTCCACGACACCTGGGGCTTCCCGATCGACCTCACCCTGGAGATGGCCGCCGAGCAGGGCCTCTCCGTGGACGAGGCCGGCTTCCGCCGCCTGATGCAGGAGCAGCGCGACCGCGCCAAGGCCGACGCCAAGGCCAAGAAGACCGGCCACGCCGACGTCTCCTCGTACCGCGAGATCGCCGACCGGGCCGGAGCCACCGAGTTCACCGGCTACGCCACCAACCAGGGCGAGTCCACCATCGTCGGCCTGCTGGTCAACGGCGTCTCGGCGCCCGCCGCCTCCGAGGGCGACGACGTCGAGGTCGTCCTCGACCGCACGCCCTTCTACGCCGAGGGCGGCGGCCAGCTCGCCGACCAGGGCCGCATCAAGCTCGACACGGGCGCCGTGATCGTCGTCCGCGACGTGCAGCAGCCGGTTCCGGGCGTCTCCGTGCACAAGGGCTCCGTCCAGGTCGGCGAGGTGACGGTGGGCGCCTCCGCGTACGCCGCCATCGACGTCCACCGGCGCCGGGCCATCGCGCGCGCCCACTCGGCCACGCACCTGACCCACCAGGCGCTGCGCGACGCCCTCGGCCCGACGGCCGCCCAGGCCGGTTCCGAGAACTCGCCGGGGCGCTTCCGTTTCGACTTCGGTTCGCCGAACGCGGTCCCCGGCTCGGTCCTCACCGACGTCGAGCAGAAGATCAACGACGTGCTCGCGCGCGAGCTCGACGTCACCGCCGAGATCATGAGCATCGACGAGGCGAAGAAGCAGGGCGCCATCGCCGAGTTCGGCGAGAAGTACGGCGAGCGCGTCCGCGTGGTCACCATCGGCGACTTCTCCAAGGAGCTGTGCGGCGGCACGCACGTCGGCAACACCGCCCAGCTGGGTCTGGTGAAGCTGCTCGGCGAGTCCTCCATCGGCTCCGGCGTGCGCCGCGTCGAGGCCCTGGTCGGCGTCGACGCGTACAACTTCCTCGCCAAGGAGCACACGGTCGTCGCCCAGCTCCAGGAGCTGGTCAAGGGCCGCCCGGAGGAGCTGCCGGAGAAGATCGCCTCCATGCTCGGCAAGCTGAAGGACGCCGAGAAGGAGATCGAGAAGTTCCGCGCGGAGAAGGTCCTCCAGGCCGCCGCCGGTCTCGCCGAGAACGCCCAGGACATCCGCGGTGTAGCTCTGGTCGTCGGCCAGGTGCCGGACGGCACCGGCGCCGACGACCTGCGCAAGCTGGTCCTCGACGTCCGCGGCCGCATCCAAGGCGACCGCCCGGCCGTCGTGGCCCTGTTCAGCGTCGCGGGCGGCCGCCCGCTGACGGTCATCGCCACCAACGAGGCCGCCCGCGAGCGCGGCCTCAAGGCCGGCGACCTGGTCCGTACGGCCGCCAAGACCCTCGGTGGCGGCGGTGGCGGCAAGCCGGACGTGGCCCAGGGCGGTGGCCAGAACCCGGCCGCCGTCCCGGAGGCCATCAGCGCCGTCGAGCGTCTCGTCGTCGAGACGGTCTGACGATGACTCTGCGCCGCGGCCGGCGGCTCGCCATCGACGTCGGGGACGCCCGGATCGGGGTCGCCTCGTGCGACCCCGACGGGGTCCTGGCCACACCGGTGGAAACCGTTCCGGGCCGGGACATTCCCTTCGCCCACCGGCGGCTGCGGCAGCTCGTCGAGGAGTACGAGCCCCTCGAAGTCGTGGTCGGCCTCCCCCGCTCGCTCAGCGGGCGGGAGGGGCCGGCCGCGGCCAAGGTCCGCGCCTTCGCGAACGAACTCGCCAAGGGCATCAAACCGGTGACGGTCCGTCTGGTGGACGAGCGGATGACCACGGTCACCGCCGCCCAGGGCCTGCGGGCCTCGGGCAGGAACGCGAAGAAGGGCCGGTCGGTCATCGACCAGGCGGCCGCTGTGGTGATCCTTCAGAACGCTCTTGAGACCGAACGGGTATCAGGTAATCCGCCCGGTGAGTGCGTCGAAGTGGTTGTCTGATCGCGATACGGTAACGTTCCGCGCGATG
Source organism: Streptomyces sp. NPDC028910 (assembly GCF_055564955.1). Lineage (NCBI taxonomy): Bacteria > Bacillati > Actinomycetota > Actinomycetes > Kitasatosporales > Streptomycetaceae > Streptomyces > Streptomyces sp. NPDC028910. The sequence goes on from NZ_JBVHVF010000010.1 coordinate 52,435, forward strand.
AGACGGCATTCGAACAGCCGTCGCCCACCGTCAAAGAGGCGGACCGGGTGCCGCGGATGACGGAGTCCGCGGCCTCCGTCTCGCGGCTCTAGGGGACCGATGACTGAGTATGGCCGGGGCCGTGGCCCCGAACCGTGGCACCCCGAGGACCCCCTGTACGGGGACCAGGGGTGGACCGGGCACCAGACCCAGCAGGGCCAGGCGCCCTACGGCGGTGCCCCGCAGCAGGAGTACCCGCAGGAGCCCCAGTACCAGCAGCAGTACCCCCAGCCTGCGCAGTACCAGGATTACCCGGAGTACCCGCAGCAGCAGTACGCCGGACAGCAGCAGTACGCCGAGCAGCAGCAGGCCTACGCCGGGCAGCAGCAGGCCTACGCCCCGCAGCAGCCGCATCCCCAGCCCCAGTCACACCCGCAGCAGCCGGTGTACGACGCCCAGGGCTGGGACACCGGCCAGGGCCAGTACATGGCGGCCGTGCAGGCCGATCCCTACGTGGGCGCGGAGCCCTACGCCCAGCAGCCCGTCGCCGGCTACCCCGGTGAGGCCCCCGACCTCTACGCGACGGCCGAGGCCTACCCGCCGCCGCAGCCCCCGGGCCGGCGCCGCCTGGAGCCGGAACCGGTCGAGCAGGAGGAGTCCGAGAGCGGCCTCCTCGCCGGCGGCGGCCGTGACGGCGATGACGACGGTGACGAGCCCTCGGGCGGCGGTCGCCGGGGCGGCCGCTCGAAGGGCGGCAAGACCAAGGAGCGCAGCGGCGCGGCCTGCCTGATCGCCGCCCTCGTCATCGTGGGCGTGCTCGGCGGTGGCGGCTACTACGGCTACACCTACCTCAAGGACAGGTTCGCCACGGCCGAGGACTACGTGGGCGAGGGCACCGGCGAAACAGTCGACGTGGAGATCCCCAAGGGCGCCACCCTGGCCGTGATGGGCCAAATCCTCAAGAAGCACGGCGTGGTCGCGAGCGTGGAGGCCTTCACCACAGCGGCCGGCATCAACCCCAAGGGCAAGTCGATCCAGGCGGGCGTCTACACGCTCAAGAAGAAGATGTCGGCCTCGGCCGCCGTCACGATGATGACCGACCCCAAGACGCTGAACGTGATCACGGTCCCCGAGGGCAAGCGGAACATCGAGGTCTACAAGGCGATCGACGCCCGGCTCGGCAAGCCGCCGGGCACCACCGAGGAGATCGCCAAGCGCGAGGCCAAGAACCTCGGGCTGCCCGCCTGGGCGGGCAACCACCCGAAGCTCATCGACCCGCTCGAAGGCTTCCTGTACCCGGCGCGCTACGACCTCAGCAAGGACAGCACGCCCGAGTCCCTGCTCCGGCAGATGGTCAAGAACGCCACGGACAAGTACACCGAGCTGGGCATCGAGGGCAAGGCCAAGGAACTGGGCCTGGACAATCCGCTCCAGGTGGTCACGGTCGCCAGCCTCGTCAACGCCGAGGGCAAGAACCACGAGGACTTCCGGAAGATGTCCGAGGTCGTCTACAACCGCCTCAAGAAGACCAACGACGTCACCAACCAGAAGCTCGAATTCGACTCGACCTTCAACTACATCAAGGGCACGAGCGACCTCAACTTCTCCATGAAGGAGGCGAGGGCACTCGACCACGCCTACAACACGCACTTCGTCAGGGGACTGCCTCCGGGCCCCATCGGGAACCCGGGCGCGGACGCCCTGAGCGCTACGCTCAACCCCGATCACGGCGGCTGGATGTTCTTCGTGTCGGTCGACGGCAACACGACGACCTTCACGCAGACCTACGACGAGCACCTGAAGCTGGTCGCCGAGTTCCAGGAACGGCAGAAGCAGAAGAACGGCGGGTAGGCAAGGCATGTCACGCACAAGGGCCGCGGTGCTGGGTTCGCCCATCGAGCACTCCCTCTCACCGGTGCTGCACCGCGCCGCCTATCAGGAGCTCGGCCTCGACGACTGGTCCTACGACCGCTTCGAGATCGACGAGGCCGCGCTCCCGGAGTTCGTCGCCGGGCTCGGCCCCGAGTGGGCCGGACTGTCGCTGACCATGCCGCTCAAGCGGGCGATCATCCCGCTGCTGGACGGCATCAGCGACACGGCCGCCTCCGTCGAGGCGGTCAACACGGTCGTGCTCACCGAGGACGGCCGCCGCCTCGGCGACAACACCGACATCCCCGGCATCGTCGCCGCGCTCCACGAGCGCGGCATCGAGAAGGTGCCGTCCGCCGCCATCCTCGGTGCCGGCGCCACCGCCTCCTCGGCGCTCGCCGCGCTCTCGCGGATCTGCACCGGCGAGGTCACGGCGTACGTCCGCTCGCCGGCCCGCGCCGACGAGATGCGTCAGTGGGGCGAGCGGCTCGGCGTCCCCGTCCGGACGGCCGACTGGTCCGAGGCGGCCGGGGCACTGACCGCGCCCCTGGTGATCGCGACCACCCCGGCCGGTGCGACGGATACCCTGGCCCCGTCCGTACCGGCTGCGGCCGGGACCCTCTTCGACGTCCTCTACGACCCCTGGCCGACCGCCCTCGCGGCGGCCTGGTCGGAGCGCGGCGGGACGGTCGTCGGCGGGCTGGACCTGCTGGTCCACCAGGCCGTGCTCCAGGTCGAGCAGATGACCGGCCGCACCCCGGGACCGCTCGCCGCCATGAGGGCCGCCGGAGAGCGGGCACTGGCCGCCCGTTAGGCTTCCCACCTCTGAGTGGATCAAGGGGGCGGCATGGACCAGACGGGGACCGACCAGATACTCGCGTCGAAGTGGGACATCCCCTTCGTCCTCTTCGGCGTGATCCGAGTGGCTTTCGGCAGTCTGCCGTGGTGGGCCAAGGCGATCGTCTTCGGACTCGTCGGTTCCCTCGCCGTGTGGACGGCGGTCACCTGGCTCCGGCAGCGCCGCGGCCGGCTCACCTGACGGACCAGGCGTCCGATAGCTGGACCGGGGCCCGATATACCCGCCCGGACATGGGAGGATCAGGTACGGCGGGTCCGGGCCGCGCACCCGATCGCGCCGTCGCTGTACCAGGCGCGAGCATGAGGAGCATCGTTGAGCAGGTTGCGTTGGCTGACCGCCGGGGAGTCGCACGGACCGGCACTGGTGGCGACGCTGGAGGGCCTTCCCGCCGGCGTCCCGGTCACCACCGAGCTGGTGGCCGACCACTTGGCCCGGCGCCGGCTCGGCTACGGCCGCGGTGCCCGGATGAAGTTCGAGCAGGACGAGATCACCTTCCTGGGCGGCGTCCGGCACGGGCTGTCGCTGGGTTCCCCCGTGGCCGTCATGGTCGGCAACAGCGAGTGGCCCAAGTGGGAGACGGTCATGTCGGCCGACCCGGTCGACCCCTCGCTGCTCAAGGACACCGGCCGTAACGCGCCGCTGACCCGTCCGCGGCCCGGTCACGCCGACCTCGCCGGCATGCAGAAGTACGGCTTCGACGAGGCCCGGCCGATCCTGGAGCGCGCCAGCGCCCGCGAGACCGCCGCCCGCGTCGCCCTCGGCGCGATCGCCCGGTCCTTCCTCAAGGAGGTCGCGGGCATCGAGATCGTCTCGCACGTGGTGGAACTGGCCTCGGCCAAGGCCCCGTACGGCGTCTACCCGACCCCCGCCGACGTCGACAAGCTCGACGCCGACCCGGTGCGCTGCCTCGACGCCGACGCGAGCAAGGCGATGGTCGCGGAGATCGACCAGGCCCACAAGGACGGCGACACCCTCGGCGGCGTCGTCGAGGTGCTGGCGTACGGCGTCCCCGTCGGCCTCGGCTCGCACGTCCACTGGGACCGGCGCCTCGACGCCCGCCTCGCCGGCGCGCTCATGGGCATCCAGGCCATCAAGGGAGTCGAGGTGGGCGACGGCTTCGAGCTCGCCCGCGTGCCCGGCTCGCAGGCACACGACGAGATCGTCTCCACCTCCGAGGGCCTCAAGCGCACCTCCGGCCGCTCCGGCGGCACCGAGGGCGGCCTGACCACCGGCGAACTGCTGCGCGTACGGGCCGCGATGAAGCCCATCGCGACCGTCCCGCGCGCGCTGGCGACCGTCGACGTGGCCACGGGCGAGGCGACGGTGGCCCACCACCAGCGCTCGGACGTGTGTGCCGTGCCGGCCGCCGGCATCGTCGCCGAGGCCATGGTGGCGCTCGTGCTGGCCGACGCCGTCGTCGAGAAGTTCGGCGGCGACTCGGTCCCCGAGACCCGCCGCAACGTCCAGTCGTACCTCGACCACCTGCAGATCCGGTGACCGGCGGACCGCTGGTCGTCCTCGTCGGCCCCATGGGATCCGGCAAGTCCACGGTGGGGGCGCTGCTCGCCGAGCGGCTCGGCGTCGCCTACCGGGACACCGACGCCGACATCGTCGCGGCCCAGGGCCGGGAGATCTCCGACCTCTTCGTCGACGAGGGCGAGCCGTACTTCCGTGAGCTGGAGCGGCAGGCGGTCGCCGCCGCCCTCGCCGAGCACACCGGAGTCCTCGCCCTCGGCGGCGGCGCCGTCCTCGACGAGGGCACCCGCGCGCTGCTGACCGGCCTGCCCGTCGTCTATCTGTCGATGGACGTCGAGGAAGCCGTACGCCGCGTGGGCCTCGGCGCCGCGCGCCCGCTGCTCGCCGTCAACCCGCGCCGCCAGTGGCGCGAGCTGATGGAGGCCCGGCGCCCCCTCTACACCGAAGTCGCGCGCGTCGTGGTGGCCACCGACGACCGCACCCCCGAAGAGGTCGCGCAGGCGGTCCTCGACGCTCTGGAGTTGAAGGACGTATGACAGACCAGGTGACGCGGATCCACGTCGGCGGAGGCGCCGGCCATGACCCGTACGACGTGCTGGTCGGGCGGCAGCTGCTCGGAGAGCTCGGCTCCCTGATCGGTACGAAGGCCCAGCGGGTCGCCGTGATCCACCCCGAGGCGCTGGCCTCGACCGGTGAAGCGCTGCGCGACGACCTGGCCGAGCAGGGCTTCGAGGCGATCGCCATCCAGGTGCCGAACGCCGAAGAGGCCAAGACGATCGAGGTGGCCGCCTACTGCTGGAAGGCACTGGGCCAGTCCGGCTTCACCCGTACCGACGTCATCGTCGGCGTCGGCGGGGGAGCCACCACCGACCTCGCGGGCTTCGTCGCGGCCAGCTGGCTGCGCGGGGTGCGCTGGGTCGCCGTACCGACCACCGTCCTCGCGATGGTGGACGCGGCCGTCGGCGGCAAGACCGGCATCAACACCGCCGAGGGCAAGAACCTGGTGGGCGCCTTCCACCCGCCGGCCGGTGTGCTGTGCGACCTGGCGGCGCTGGACTCGCTGCCGGTCAACGACTACGTCAGCGGCCTCGCCGAGATCATCAAGGCCGGATTCATCTCCGACCCGGTGATCCTCGACCTGATCGAGGAGGACCCGCAGGCGGCCCGTACGCCCGAAGGCCCGCACACCGCCGAGCTCATCGTGCGCTCCATCCAGGTCAAGGCCGACGTGGTCTCCAGCGACCTCAAGGAGTCCGGACTCCGCGAGATCCTCAACTACGGCCACACCCTCGCGCACGCCATCGAGAAGAACGAGCGCTACAAGTGGCGGCACGGCGCGGCCGTGTCGGTCGGCATGGTCTTCGCGGCCGAGCTCGGCCGGCTCGCCGGCCGGCTGGACGACGCCACGGCCGACCGGCACAGGACGGTGCTCGCCTCCGTGGGACTGCCGCTCACCTACCGCGGCGACCAGTGGCCCAAGCTGCTCCAGACCATGCAGGTCGACAAGAAGTCCCGCGGCAACCTGCTGCGCTTCATCGTCCTCGACGGGCTGGGCAAGCCGACCGTCCTGGAGGGTCCCGACCCGGCGCACCTGATCGCCGCCTACGGCGAGGTGTCGGCGTGAGCCGCCCCGTGCTCGTGCTGAACGGCCCCAACCTGGGGCGGCTCGGCTCGCGCGAGCCCGATGTGTACGGGGCCACCTCGTACGCGGGACTCGTGGAGAGCTGCCGCTCGCTGGGCGAGGAGCTCGGCTTCGACGTAGAGGTCCGCGAGACCAACGACGAGGGCGAGCTGATCCGCTGGCTGCACGAGGCGGCGGACGGGAAGATCCCCGTGGTCATCAACCCGGGGGCCTTCACCCACTACTCGTACGCGATGCGGGACGCGGCCGCGCAGCGCACGGCGCCGCTGATCGAGGTGCACATCTCGAACCCGTACGCCCGCGAGCAGTTCCGGCACACCTCGGTCATCGCGGCCGTGGCGACCGGGACGGTGGCGGGCTTCGGGATCGGTTCGTACCGGCTGGCGCTGCGGGCACTGGCGGAGGAGATCGCCGCCTGACACCCTGGCCGGCGGTGCCGATGGACGGTCCGGCACCCGCAGTCATATAACGTTCTCGCATCAGTCGCCGGAACGAGACGGAGTGGCAGCGGATGCAGCAAGGAGTGGGGGGCGGGGGCGCGGGCTGGGGGCAGCCGGGACCGCACCCGGCGGCGCCGCCGCAGCCGCCGATAGCCCCGGTGCAGGGCTGGCCGGGTTCGCCGCCGCCGCAGTCTCCGCACCAGCCCCCGCCCCAGCACCACCAGCCCCCGCATCACCAGCCCCAGCCCCCGCATCACCAGCCCCAGCACCTGGTGGCACCGGTGCCGGAGGCGACCGGGCACATCCCTCTGCCGCCCGCGGTGGCGGGCACCGGAGGGGCCGTCCTCGCCGTGCTGCTGATCGGCCCGGCCGGCGCCGGGAAGACCACCGTCGCCCGGCACTGGGCCAGCACCCGGCCGGTGGCGACGGCCCACATCAGCCTGGACGACGTCCGGGAGTGGGTCTGCTCCGGCTTCGCGGACCCGCAGGCGGGCTGGAACGAGCACTCCGAGGCCCAGTACCGGCTCGCCCGCCGCACCTGCGGTTTCGCCGCCCGCAACTACCTGGCGAACGGCATCTCCTGCATCCTGGACGACGCGGTCTTCCCCGACCGGCCCGTGGTCGGGCTGGGCGGCTGGAAGCGGCACGTGGGCCCCACGCTGCTGCCGGTGGTCCTCCTGCCCGGCCTGGAGATCGTCCTGGAGCGGAACGCGGCCCGCTCCGGCAACCGCCGGCTCTCCGACGAGGAGGTCGCGCGGATCCACGGCCGGATGGCCGGCTGGTACGGCTCCGGCCTGCCGATCATCGACAACTCCCACCTCGACGTCGAGGGCACGGCCCGCGCCCTCGACGAAGCCCTGGCGCGTGCGATCCATTCAAGCCCCGCCGGCGATTGAGGCGCAGGTCCGGGGCGGAGCCCGGCAGCGGCGCCGCACGTCCGGACGCGCTCGCCAGGCCGGATCGGCGGGTCGCTCGTAGGCTCGAAGACATGTCAGACGTGTACGCCGCCCGTCGGGGCCTGCTTCGCGACCGATGTGCCGCCGCGGGGAACGCCGCCGCACTGATCACGCGTCCGGCGAACGTCCGCTACCTCTCCGGGGCGTCCCCGCTCGGCGCCGTCCTGCTCGTCGGACCCACCGAGGACGTGCTGTTCTGCACCGGCACGCCCACCGGCGAGGTCGACGAAGGGCGACTCGACGAGCACCTCAGACTCTCCGTGCTGGCCACCCCCGGCGGGGATCCGGCCGTCGCGGCCGCCGACATGGCCGCCGCCGCACGGGCCGACTCGCTCGCGGTGGAGGAGCACCACCTCACCGTCGGCCGGCACCGTGCCCTGCACTCCGTGGCGCCGGCCCTGCGCCTCGCCGACCTCGGGACCGCCGTGGAACAGCAGCGCCTCGTCAAGGACGAGGAGGAGATCGCCTGCCTGCGGATCGCCGCCGAGATCGCCGACCAGGCCCTCGGCGAGCTGCTGGAGTCCATCCTCGTCGGGCGCACCGAGCGGCACCTGGCCCTGGAGCTGGAGCGGCGGCTCGTCGACCACGGGGCCGACGGTCCGGCCTTCCCGACCTCCGTCGGCACCGGCCCGCACTCCGGTCGCTCCCGGCACCGGCCCTCCGACCGCCGGGTGGAGGAGGGCGACTTCCTGTCGGTCTGCCTGGGCGCCAGCTACCGCGGCTACCGGTGCGAGATCGGCCGGACCTTCGTGATCGGCACCACCCCCGCCGACTGGCAGATCGAGCTGTACGAACTCGTCTTCGCCGCCCAGCGGGCGGGCCGCGAGGCCCTGCTGCCGGGGACCGCGTACCGGGACGTGGACCACGCGGCTCGCTCCGTCCTGGACTCCGCCGGCCACGCGGAGGCCCTCGCTCCGTCGACCGGACACGGCGTCGGTCTCGAAATCGACGAGGACCCGCAGCTTGCACCTACGGCAATGGGTAAACTGGACGCTTGCGTGCCGGTCACCGTCGAACCGGGGGTTCACCTCCCGGGCCGGGGAGGTGTCCGGATCGATGACACGCTCGTCGTACGCCCCGAGGCGGACGGCGGTCCCGAGCTACTCACCATTACGACCAAGGAACTGCTCGCGCTCTAGCCGGCTCTGCCGGGCTGTGCGCGCACCCGTGGTCTTCCAGTGCAGGAGATTCCGCAACCGTGGCTTCCACGAACGACCTCAAGAACGGCATGGTGCTCAAGCTCGACGGTGACCAGCTCTGGTCCGTCGTCGAGTTCCAGCACGTCAAGCCCGGCAAGGGCCCGGCCTTCGTGCGCACCAAGCTCAAGCACGTGCTCTCCGGCAAGGTCGTCGACAAGACGTTCAACGCCGGCACGAAGGTCGAGACGGCCACCATCGACCGCCGTGACATGCAGTTCTCTTACATGGACGGCGAGTACTTCGTCTTCATGGACATGACCACCTTCGACCAGCTGATGGTGGACAAGAAGGCTGTCGGCGACGCCGCCAACTTCCTGATCGAGGGCTTCACCGCCTCCGTCGCCCAGCACGAGGGCGAGGTGCTCTACGTCGAGCTCCCGGCCGCGGTCGAGCTCAAGATCGAGCACACCGACCCGGGCGTCCAGGGCGACCGCTCCACCGGTGGCACGAAGCCCGCCACCCTGGAGACCGGCTACGAGATCCAGGTCCCGCTCTTCGTCACCACCGGCGAGACGGTCAAGGTCGACACCCGCACCAGCGACTACCTCGGCCGGAAGAGCAACTAACCCGTGGCTGCTCGGAGCAATGCGCGCAAGCGCGCCTTCCAGATCCTTTTCGAGGCCGACCAGCGCGGGGTGTCCGTCCGCGAGGTCCTCGCGGACTGGATCCGACACGCGCGGTCGGACGACCGGCAGCCGCCGGTCAGCGCCTTCACGATGGACCTCGTCGAGGGTTACGCCGACAAGGTGAACCGCATCGACGACCTGATCATCACCTACGCCGTGGACTGGGAGCTCGACCGCATGCCGGTCGCGGACCGGAACATCGTGCGGCTCGGTGCCTACGAGCTGATCTGGGTGGACGACACCCCGGACGCCGTGGCCATCGACGAGGCCGTCCAGCTGGCCAAGGAGTTCTCGACGGACGAGTCGCCCTCGTTCGTGAACGGGCTGCTGGCCCGTTTCAAGGACCTGAAGCCGAGCCTGCGGCGCGAGTAGCCTCCGGCGGTTCGGCAAGAGCGGAGGGCCCGCAGCACATGTGCTGCGGGCCTCCGCTCTGCCGGTTCTGGGCTCCTACGGTAAAAAAACCGGCGGGCGCCGGACCCCCAAGGGCCGGGCACCCGCCGGTGTAAACGTTTCTGCTGGTGCTAGATGTCCTCGTGCGCCACCGCGCGACGGGCGTCCGCGTCCAGCACGCCCCAGCTGATCAGCTGCTCGGTCAGGACCGAGGGGGACTGGTCGTAGATGACGGCGAGCGTGCGCAGGTCGTCCTGGCGGATCGACAGCACCTTGCCGTTGTAGTCGCCGCGCTGGCTCTGGATCGTCGCCGCGTAACGCTGCAGCGGGCCCGCCTTCTCGGCGGGGACGCCCGCCAGGCGCTCCAGGTCGAGACGCAGCTTCGGCGGCGGCTCGGCCGCTCCGCCCGGGGTCGTGCCCGGCAGCAGTTCCTGCACCGGCACCCCGTAGAAGTCCGCCAGCTCGGCAAGGCGCTGGACGGTCACGGCGCGGTCCCCGCGCTCGTAGGAGCCCACCACCACGGCCTTCCACCGGCCCTGGGACTTCTCCTCGACACCGTGGAGGGAAAGGCCCTGCTGGGTGCGGATGGCGCGGAGCTTGGCCCCGAGCTGTTTGGCGTATTCGCTGGACATAACGCTCCCGGACGCTGTGACGCTGTGACTGCATGGACACTGTGCCGATGTGGACCACGTGCGGCTCCGCCGCGCGGCTGGTAACTCACTGTGAGGTTACGCAGCGTTACTTGGATGCGTCAAGCCGAATGGTCTTCATCGCCCCCGGGAGAGCCGCCCCAGCAGCCCCGTGGGAGCCCATCCGCACCGACCCGGTCCGGGGCACCACCCGCCCCCTGGTACCGTGTGAGACGTACATCAGACGTCCTTTAAGAACCGTCCCGTGAGGCGGAGAAGGAGGTCCTTTTCATGGACACCCAGCTGAACACCGATTCCATGCGCCCCGTTCTGGAAGCGCAGGACATCGCGCGGGTCCTGACCCGCATCGCCCACGAGATCGTCGAACGCGCCAAGGGCGCCGACGACGTGGTGCTCCTCGGCATCCCCACCCGCGGTGTGTACCTCGCCCGCCGGCTGGCCGCCAAGCTCGAAGAGATCACCGACACGAAGATCCCCGTCGGCTCCCTCGACATCACGATGTACCGCGACGACCTGCGGATGAAGCCCGCCCGCGCGATCGGCCGCACCGAGATCCCCGGCGACGACCTCGACGGCCGCCTCGTGGTCCTCGTCGACGACGTGCTCTTCTCCGGCCGTACGATCCGCGCCGCACTGGACGCCCTCGGCGACCTCGGCCGCCCCCGCGCCGTGCAGCTCGCGGTCCTCGTCGACCGCGGCCACCGCGAACTGCCGATCCGCGCCGACTACGTCGGCAAGAACCTCCCCACGTCGCTGCGGGAGACCGTCAAGGTCCAGCTCCAGGAGGAGGACGGCCGTGACGCCGTGCTGCTCGGCCAGCGGACCGCCCAGGCAGCAGGGCAGTAGCCCTCACGACGGACGGGCCCCGAAGGGTCCGCGCCGCACCCTGCCCTGCCCGCTCGTACCCCTGCCCGTCAGTCCGCCTGCCTGCCTGCCTGACTGCCCTCCCGACCTACGGAGCCATCCAGATGAAGCGCCACCTCATCTCGGCCGCCGATCTCACGCGCGACGACGCCGTCCTGATCCTCGACACCGCCGAGGAGATGGCCCGCGTCGCGGACCGGCCGATCAAGAAGCTGCCCACCCTGCGCGGCCTCACCGTCGTCAACCTCTTCTTCGAGGACTCGACCCGCACGCGGATCTCCTTCGAGGCGGCCGCCAAGCGGCTCTCCGCCGACGTCATCAACTTCTCCGCCAAGGGTTCCTCCGTTTCCAAGGGCGAATCCCTCAAGGACACCGCGCTGACCCTGGAGGCCATGGGCGCCGACGCGGTCGTCATCCGCCACCACGCCTCCGGCGCCCCCTACCGGCTCGCGACCTCGGGCTGGATCGACTCCGCCGTGGTCAACGCGGGCGACGGCACCCACGAGCACCCCACCCAGGCCCTGCTGGACGCCTTCACCATGCGCCGCCGCCTCGTCGGCCGTGACGCCGGCCTCGGCAAGGACCTCGGCGGCCGCCGGATCACCATCGTCGGCGACGTCCTGCACAGCCGCGTGGCCCGCTCCAACGTCCACCTGCTGCACACCCTCGGCGCCGAGGTCACCCTGGTGGCCCCGCCCACGCTCGTCCCGATCGGCGTCGAGACCTGGCCGTGCGAGGTCTCGTACAACCTCGACGAGGTGCTGCCGAAGTCCGATGCGGTGATGATGCTGCGTGTGCAGCGCGAACGCATGAACGCCGCCTTCTTCCCGACCGAGCGCGAGTACTCCCGCCGGTACGGGCTGAACGGCGACCGCATGGCGAAGATGCCCGAGCACGCCATCGTGATGCACCCCGGTCCGATGAACCGCGGCATGGAGATCACCGCCGAGGTCGCCGACTCCGACCGCTGCACGGCCGTCGAGCAGGTCGCCAACGGCGTCTCGACCCGGATGGCCGTCCTGTACCTGCTGCTCGGAGGCTCCGAGCCCGCCGTCACCACCACGCCCGCCGCCGCCCGTACCGAGGAGAACAAGTAACCATGAGCAAGATCCTTATCCGTGGCGCGAAGGTACTCGGTGGCGAGGCGCAGGACGTCCTGATCGACGGCGAGACCATCGCCGAGGTCGGGCAGGGCCTTTCGGCCGAAGGCGCTCAGGTGATCGAGGCCGACGGCCAGGTCCTCCTCCCCGGCCTCGTCGACCTGCACACCCACCTGCGCGAGCCCGGCCGCGAGGACTCCGAGACCGTCCTCACCGGCACCCGCGCCGCCGCCTCCGGCGGCTACACCGCGGTCTTCGCCATGGCGAACACCTTCCCGGTCGCCGACACCGCCGGCGTCGTCGAGCAGGTCTGGCGCCTGGGCAAGGAGTCCGGCTACTGCGACGTGCAGCCCATCGGCGCCGTCACCGTCGGCCTGGAGGGCAAGCAGCTCTCCGAGCTGGGCGCCATGCACGAATCCGCCGCCCGCGTCACCGTCTTCTCCGACGACGGCAAGTGCGTCGACGACGCCGTGATCATGCGCCGTGCGCTGGAGTACGTGAAGGCCTTCGGCGGCGTCGTCGCCCAGCACGCCCAGGAGCCCCGCCTCACCGAGGGCGCCCAGATGAACGAGGGCGTCGTCTCCGCGGAACTCGGTCTCGGCGGCTGGCCGGCCGTCGCCGAGGAGTCGATCATCGCCCGTGACGTCCTGCTCGCCGAGCACGTCGGCTCCCGCGTCCACATCTGCCACCTCTCCACCGCCGGCTCCGTCGAGATCGTCCGCTGGGCCAAGTCCCGCGGCATCGACGTCACCGCCGAGGTCACCCCGCACCACCTCCTCCTCACCGAGGAGCTCGTGCGCTCGTACAACGCGGTCTACAAGGTCAACCCGCCGCTGCGCACCGAGCGCGACGTACTGGCCCTGCGCGAGGCGCTCGCCGACGGCACGATCGACATCGTCGCCACCGACCACGCCCCGCACCCGCACGAGGACAAGGACTGCGAGTGGGCCGCCGCCGCCATGGGCATGGTGGGCCTGGAGACCGCGCTGTCCGTCGTCCAGGAGACGATGGTCGAGACCGGACTGCTCGACTGGGCGGGCGTCGCCGAGCGGATGTCCTTCGCCCCGGCCCGCATCGGCGGCCTGGAGAACCACGGCCGTCCCGTCTCGGCAGGTGAACCCGCGAACCTGACGCTGGTCGATACCTCGTACCGTGGTGTCGTGGACCCCGCACACTTCGCCTCCCGCAGCCGCAACACGCCTTACGAGGGCCGTGAGCTGCCGGGTCGCGTCACTCACACCTTCCTGCGGGGCCGGGCAACGGTCGTGGACGGGAAACTGGCGTGACACCTGCAGTAATCCAACTGGCCGCCGAGGCCGCCGAGCGACAGTCGGCGGAGGTGACCAGCCTCGGCGCCCGCATCGCGTGGGTGATCGGCCTGGTCCTCTTCATCGCGTTCGTGTACTGGCTGATGCGGCAGGGCTGGAAATGGCGCGGCGCCCTGCAGAACGACCTGCCCGAGCTCCCCGCCGCCCCCGACGGTCTCCCCGAGCACCGGCTGGCCCTGACCGGCCGGTACCACGGGTCCACCACCGCCGGGCAGTGGCTCGACCGGATCGTCGCCCACGGTCTGGGCGTCCGCAGCCGGGTCGAGCTCACGCTCACCGGCACGGGCCTCGACGTGGTCCGTCCGGGGGCCACCGACTTCTTCGTACCGGCCGCGCAGCTGCGCGGCGCCCGCCTCGACAAGGGAATCGCGGGCAAGGTACTCACCGAGGGCGGTCTGCTCGTCGTCACCTGGGCGCACGGCGACAAGCTGATCGACTCCGGATTCCGCTCCGACCGCGCGGCCGAACACGCCGCCTGGGTCGAAGCAATCAACCTCATGAACTCATCCATCACGACGGAAGGCGCCGAACGATGACGACCTCCACCAGGGGAGCAGCCAAAGCTCCCGCCGTACTCGTCCTGGAGGACGGTCGGATCTTCCGCGGCCGCGCCTACGGCGCTGTGGGGGAGACCTTCGGCGAGGCCGTGTTCTCCACCGGCATGACCGGCTACCAGGAGACCCTGACCGACCCGTCGTACCACAAGCAGGTCGTCGTGATGACCGCTCCGCACGTGGGCAACACCGGCGTCAACGACGAGGACCCCGAGTCCTCCCGCATCTGGGTGGCCGGCTACGTCGTACGCGACCCCGCCCGCGTCCCCTCCAACTGGCGCTCCCAGCGCTCGCTCGACGAGGAGCTCGTCCAGCAGGGCGTCGTCGGGATCTGCGGCATCGACACCCGCGCCCTCACCCGCCACCTGCGCGAGCGCGGCGCCATGCGCGTCGGCATCTTCTCGGGCGAGACCTGGGTGGGCATCCGCGACGAGGCGCTGGTGGCCAAGGTCCAGTCCCAGCCGCAGATGAAGGGCGCGAACCTCTCCGCCGAGGTCGCCACCAAGAAGGCGTACGTCGTCCCCGCCATCGGCGAGAAGAAGTTCACCGTCGCCGCCATCGACCTCGGCATCAAGGGCATGACCCCGCACCGGATGGCCGAGCGGGGCATCGAGGTGCACGTGCTGCCCGCCACCGCCACCGTCGAGGACGTGTACGCGGTCCAGCCCGACGGCGTGTTCTTCTCCAACGGCCCGGGCGACCCGGCCACCGCCGACGGCCCCGTCGCCCTCATGCAGGGCGTCCTGGAGCGCAAGACCCCGCTCTTCGGCATCTGCTTCGGCAACCAGATCCTGGGCCGCGCGCTCGGCTTCGGCACGTACAAGCTGAAGTACGGCCACCGCGGCATCAACCAGCCGGTGCAGGACCGCACCACCGGCAAGGTCGAGGTCACCGCGCACAACCACGGCTTCGCCGTCGACGCGCCCCTCGACAAGATCTCCGAGACCGCCTACGGCCGCGCCGAGGTCTCCCACGTCTGCCTGAACGACCAGGTCGTCGAAGGCCTCCAGCTGCTCGACCAGCCGGCCTTCAGCGTCCAGTACCACCCCGAGGCGGCTGCCGGCCCGCACGACGCCGCGTACCTCTTCGACCGTTTCGTTTCTTTGATGGAGGCCGAGCGTGCCTAAGCGCACCGATATCCAGTCCGTCCTGGTCATCGGCTCCGGCCCGATCGTCATCGGACAGGCCGCCGAGTTCGACTACTCCGGCACCCAGGCCTGCCGCGTCCTCAAGGCCGAGGGCCTGCGCGTCATCCTGGTCAACTCCAACCCCGCGACGATCATGACCGACCCGGAGATCGCCGACGCCACGTACGTCGAGCCGATCACCCCCGAGTTCGTCGAGAAGATCATCGCGAAGGAGCGCCCCGACGCGCTGCTCCCGACCCTCGGCGGCCAGACCGCGCTGAACACCGCCATCTCCATGCACGAGCAGGGTGTGCTGGAGAAGTACGGCGTCGAGCTCATCGGCGCCAACGTCGAGGCCATCAACAAGGGCGAGGACCGCGACCTCTTCAAGGGCGTCGTCGAGGCCGTCAAGGCCAAGATCGGCTACGGCGAGTCCGCCCGCTCGGTCATCTGCCACTCGATGGACGACGTCATCAAGGGCGTCGACACCCTCGGCGGCTACCCCGTCGTCGTGCGCCCCTCCTTCACCATGGGCGGCGCCGGCTCCGGCTTCGCCCACGACGAGGACGAGCTGCGCCGCATCGCCGGCCAGGGCCTCACGCTCTCCCCGACCACCGAGGTGCTCCTGGAGGAGTCCATCCTCGGCTGGAAGGAGTACGAGCTGGAGCTGATGCGCGACACCAAGGACAACGTCGTCGTCGTCTGTTCCATCGAGAACTTCGACCCCATGGGCGTGCACACCGGTGACTCGATCACCGTCGCCCCGGCGATGACGCTGACCGACCGCGAGTACCAGCGCCTGCGCGACATCGGCATCGCGATCATCCGCGAGGTCGGCGTCGACACCGGCGGCTGCAACATCCAGTTCGCGATCGACCCGGTCGACGGCCGCGTCATCGTCATCGAGATGAACCCGCGCGTCTCGCGCTCCTCGGCGCTCGCGTCGAAGGCCACCGGCTTCCCGATCGCCAAGATCGCCGCCAAGCTGGCCATCGGCTACACGCTCGACGAGGTCCCCAACGACATCACCGAGAAGACCCCGGCCTCCTTCGAGCCGTCCCTCGACTACGTCGTCGTCAAGGCCCCGCGCTTCGCCTTCGAGAAGTTCCCGCTCGCCGACGCCACCCTCACCACCACCATGAAGTCGGTCGGCGAGGCCATGGCCATCGGCCGCAACTTCACCGAGGCCCTCCAGAAGGCCCTGCGCTCCCTGGAGAAGAAGGGTTCGCAGTTCACCTTCGTCGGCGAGCCCGGCGACAAGGACGAGCTGCTGCGCACCGCGGTCCGCCCGACCGACGGCCGCATCAACACCGTCATGCAGGCCATCCGCGCCGGCGCCACCCAGGAAGAGGTCTTCGAGTCCACGAAGATCGACCCCTGGTTCGTCGACCAGCTCTTCCTCATCAAGGAGATCGCGGACGACCTCGCCCACGCCGAGAAGCTCCACCCCGAGCTGCTCGCCGAGGCCAAGCGCCACGGCTTCTCCGACGCCCAGATCGCCGACATCCGCGGCCTGCGCGAGGACGTCGTCCGCGAGGTCCGGCACGCGCTGGGGGTCCGCCCGGTCTACAAGACGGTCGACACCTGCGCCGCCGAGTTCGCCGCGAAGACCCCGTACTTCTACTCCTCCTACGACGAGGAGAGCGAGGTCGCGCCGCGCGAGAAGCCCGCGGTCATCATCCTGGGCTCCGGCCCGAACCGCATCGGCCAGGGCATCGAGTTCGACTACTCCTGCGTCCACGCCTCCTTCGCCCTCAGCGACGCCGGCTACGAGACCGTGATGGTCAACTGCAACCCGGAGACCGTCTCCACCGACTACGACACCTCCGACCGCCTGTACTTCGAGCCGCTGACGCTCGAGGACGTGCTGGAGATCGTCCACGCCGAGTCGCTGGCCGGCCCCATCGCCGGTGTCATCGTCCAGCTCGGCGGCCAGACCCCGCTCGGCCTCGCCCAGGCGCTCAAGGACAACGGCGTGCCCGTCGTCGGCACCTCGCCCGAGGCCATCCACGCCGCCGAGGACCGCGGCGCCTTCGGCCAGGTCCTCGCCGAGGCCGGCCTGCCGGCCCCCAAGCACGGCACCGCCACCACCTTCACGGGTGCGAAGGCCATCGCCGACGAGATCGGCTACCCGGTCCTCGTCCGCCCGTCCTACGTGCTCGGCGGCCGCGGCATGGAGATCGTCTACGACGAGGCGCGCCTGGAGGCGTACATCGCCGAGTCCACCGAGATCTCCCCGACCCGCCCCGTGCTGGTCGACCGCTTCCTCGACGACGCGATCGAGATCGACGTCGACGCCCTCTACGACGGCACCGAGCTCTACCTCGGCGGCGTCATGGAGCACATCGAGGAAGCCGGCATCCACTCCGGCGACTCGGCCTGCGCCCTGCCCCCGATCACCCTCGGCGGCTACGACATCAAGCGCCTGCGCGCCTCCACCGAGGCCATCGCCAAGGGCGTCGGAGTCCGCGGCCTGATCAACATCCAGTTCGCGATGGCGGGCGACATCCTCTACGTCCTGGAGGCCAACCCGCGCGCCTCCCGGACCGTCCCCTTCACCTCGAAGGCCACCGCCGTCCCGCTCGCGAAGGCGGCCGCCCGCATCTCGCTCGGCACCACCATCGCCGAGCTGCGCGAGGAGGGCCTGCTGCCGAGGACCGGCGACGGCGGCACCCTGCCGATCGACGCGCCGATCTCCGTCAAGGAGGCCGTCATGCCGTGGTCGCGCTTCCGCGACATCCACGGCCGCGGCGTGGACACCGTCCTCGGCCCCGAGATGCGCTCCACCGGCGAGGTCATGGGCATCGACGCCGTCTTCGGCACCGCCTACGCCAAGTCGCAGGCCGGCGCCTACGGCCCGCTGCCCACCAAGGGCCGGGCCTTCATCTCCGTCGCCAACCGCGACAAGCGCTCGATGATCTTCCCGGCGCGCGAGCTGGTCGCCCACGGCTTCGAGCTCATGGCCACCTCCGGCACCGCCGAGGTGCTGCGCCGCAACGGCATCAACGCCACCGTGGTGCGCAAGCTCAGCGAGGGCGAAGGCCCGAACGGCGAGAAGACCATCGTCCAGCTGATCCACGACGGACAGGTCGACCTGATCGTCAACACCCCGTACGGCACCGGCGGCCGCCTCGACGGCTACGAGATCCGCACGGCGGCCGTGGCGCGCGGCGTCCCGTGCCTGACCACCGTCCAGGCGCTCGCCGCGGCCGTGCAGGGCATCGAGGCGCTGGGCCACGGAGACGTCGGCGTCCGCTCCCTCCAGGAGCACGCGGAGCGCCTGACCGCGGCCCGCGACTAACCCGTACAGCCCGGACAGGGGGAGGGGGACACCGGTTTCACGACGGGTGTCCCCCTCTTCACGAGCGCAGAGGGATCTTCGAGACGATGTACGAAATCTTCTTCAACCTGGTCTTCAAGCGGATGGACCCGGAGAACGCCCACTACCTGGCCTTCCGCTGGATCCGCCGCGCGGCCCGCACGCCCGTGCTGCGCACCTTCGTCGCGGCCTGGCTCGCCCCCCGCCACAAGGAACTCCGCACCGAGGCCCTCGGCCTGCGGATGCACGGCCCCTTCGGTCTCGCGGCGGGCTTCGACAAGAACGCCGTCGCGATCGACGGCATGGCGATGCTCGGCTTCGACCACGTCGAGATCGGCACGGTCACGGCCGAGGCGCAGCCCGGCAACCCCAAGAAGCGGCTCTTCCGCCTGGTGCCGGACCGCGCGCTGATCAACCGGATGGGCTTCAACAACGAGGGCTCGGCGGCCGTCGCGGAGCGGCTGGCGGCCCGCCGTCCCGTCTTCCAGACGGTCGTCGGCGTCAACATCGGCAAGACGAAGGTCGTGCCGGAGGAGCAGGCGGTGGCGGACTACGTCGCCTCCACCGAGCGCCTCGCCCGCCACGCCGACTACCTCGTCGTGAACGTCTCCTCCCCGAACACCCCCGGCCTGCGCAACCTCCAGGCGACGGAGTCGCTGCGCCCGCTGCTGACGGCCGTACGGGAAGCCGCGGACCGGGTGGTCACCGACCGCCGGGTCCCGCTGCTGGTCAAGATCGCGCCCGACCTGGCCGACGAGGACGTCGACGCGGTCGCGGACCTGGCCCTGGAGCTGGGCCTCGACGGCATCATCGCCACGAACACCACGATCGCGCGGGATGGGCTGGGCCTGAAGTCCTCCCCGTCCCTGGTGAAGGAGACCGGCGGCCTGTCCGGCGCCCCCGTCAAGGAGCGCTCGCTGGAGGTCCTGCGCCGCCTGTACGCCCGGGTGGGGGACCGGCTGGTCCTGGTCGGGGTCGGCGGCATCGAGAACGCCGAGGACGCCTGGCAGCGGATCCTGGCCGGTGCCACGCTGATCCAGGGCTACAGCGCCTTCATCTACGAGGGCCCGTGCTACGCCCGCGCCATCCACAAGGGCCTGGCCGCACGCCTGGCCGTCAGCCCGTACGCGACGCTCGCCGAAGCGGTGGGCGCCGAGACCCGAAAGGCCGCACAGTGACGGTGACCCCCTTCGGCACCCGCCTCCGCGAGGCGATGGACTCCCGAGGCCCGCTCTGCGTGGGCATCGACCCGCACGCCGCCCTGCTGGCGCAGTGGGGCCTGCAGGACGACATCGCGGGCCTGGAGCGGTTCTCCCGTACGGTCGTCGAGGCGCTCGCGGAGTCGGTGGCGGTCTTCAAGCCGCAGGCGGCCTTCTTCGAGCGGTTCGGCTCGAAGGGCGTCGCCGTGCTGGAGCGGACCGTCGCGGACGCCCGGGCGGCCGGGACCCTGGTCGTCATGGACGCGAAGCGGGGCGACATCGGCTCGACGATGGCGGCGTACGCCTCGGCCTTCCTGGACCCGTCCTCGCCGCTGTTCTCGGACGCGCTGACGGTGTCCCCGTACCTGGGCTACGGCTCGCTGAAGCCGGCGGTGGACCTGGCCCGGGAGTCGGGCGCGGGCCTGTTCGTGCTGGCCCTGACCTCCAACCCGGAGGGCGCGGAGGTCCAGCGGGCGGTCCGGGAGGACGGCCGCACGATCGGCGCGACGATGCTGGCGCACCTGGCGGCGGAGAACGCGGACGCCTCTCCGATGGGCTCCTTCGGCGCGGTGGTCGGTGCCACGCTGGGCGACCTGTCCTCCTTCGACCTGGAGATCAACGGGCCGCTGCTGGCCCCCGGCATCGGCGCGCAGGGCGCGACGGCGGCGGACCTGCCGGCGGTGTTCGGCAAGGCCGTGCGCAACGTCGTCCCGAACGTGTCGCGGGGCGTCCTGAAGCACGGTCCGGACGTGACGGCCCTGCGCGACGCGGCGCGGTCGTTCTCCGACGAGATCCGCGAGGCCGTATCGGCCTAGGCTGGCCGTGCGGCACGACGTCTCGCACTCCTTGACGAAATTCGAGCGTCCTTCACCGGACAAAACAGGGGTACTTTGTCCGTGATGTACGGTTCAGTGGAGGCTGACCAGGACTTTTCGTCCGTTCTCGCTGACTGGAGCGGTGATGGCCGCTAGTCTCCGAGCAGAGTGAACGAGCAGCGAACGAGTTCAAGCGCTGTTCGGGAGCTCGCCTGGTGTGGTGCCTTTGGGTTCCCCACCGGTCCGTATCCGACAGTTCGACATCCGAGGTGACGTAGGCGTGGCTCTTCCGCCCCTTACCCCTGAACAGCGCGCAGCCGCGC
Source organism: Streptomyces sp. NPDC028910 (assembly GCF_055564955.1). Classification (NCBI taxonomy): domain Bacteria; kingdom Bacillati; phylum Actinomycetota; class Actinomycetes; order Kitasatosporales; family Streptomycetaceae; genus Streptomyces; species Streptomyces sp. NPDC028910. The sequence goes on from NZ_JBVHVF010000010.1 coordinate 73,150, forward strand.
TCGAAAAGGCCGCCGCGGCTCGCCGGGAGCGGGCCGAGGTGAAGAATCGACTCAAGCACTCCGGCGCCTCGCTCCAAGAGGTCATCAAGACGGGCCAGGAGAACGACGTCATCGGCAAGATGAAGGTCTCCGCCCTGCTGGAGTCCCTGCCTGGCGTGGGCAAGGTGCGCGCCAAGCAGATCATGGAGCGTCTCGGCATCTCCGAGTCCCGGCGTGTCCGAGGTCTCGGTTCCAACCAGATCGCCTCTCTGGAGCGCGAGTTCGGCAGCACCGGCGCCTGAGGCGTCGACTGAAGTCCTCCCGGCGTTCCCAGGCAGTCCTGGGAACCTGGATAATCGCTCTATGGCAGCAGAGGTTCGTCCGCGGCTGACCGTGCTCTCCGGCCCTTCAGGGGTCGGTAAGAGCACGGTCGTCGCGCATATGCGCAAGGTTCACCCCGAGGTATGGCTCTCGGTGTCGGCCACCACCCGCAAGCCGCGGCCCGGTGAGCGACACGGAGTCCACTACTTCTTCGTCAATGACGACGAGTTCGACAAGCTGATCGCCAACGGCGAGCTGCTGGAGTGGGCCGAGTTCGCGGGCAACCGCTACGGCACACCGCGTGGCGCGGTGCTGGAACGCCTGGACAACGGCGAACCGGTACTGCTGGAGATCGACCTCCAGGGCGCACGACTCGTCCGCGAGTCCATGTCCGAGGCCCAGCTGGTCTTCCTGGCCCCGCCGAGCTGGGACGAGCTGGTGCGCCGACTGACCGGCCGCGGCACCGAATCGGCCGAGGTCATCGAGCGCCGGCTCGCCACCGCCAAGATCGAACTCGCTGCCGAGTCCGAGTTCGACACCACCCTGGTCAACACCTCCGTCGAGGACGTGGCCCGTGAGCTGCTAGCCTTGATGGAAGTTGTCTGATCGTTGATCGATGTTTTCGATTCGGTCAATGCCTGATCTTTCACCCATCTTCGGAAGGTAGAGCGTGTCCTCTTCCATCACTGCGCCCGAGGGCATCATCAACCCGCCGATCGACGAGCTGCTCGAGGCTACCGACTCGAAGTACAGCCTCGTGATCTACGCGGCCAAGCGCGCGCGTCAGATCAACGCGTACTACTCGCAGCTCGGTGAGGGCCTGCTCGAGTACGTCGGCCCGCTGGTGGACACCCACGTCCACGAGAAGCCGCTTTCGATCGCGCTGCGCGAGATCAACGCGGGTCTGCTGACCTCCGAGGCCATCGAGGCCCCGGCTCAGTAAGGCACCGAGATTCCTTTCACCACAGGCCCGGCAGAACATCTGCCGGGCCTGTGGTGTGTCATAGACGGGTACGAGGATCAGCCGAAGGGGCGTGTGTGGTGGGTAAGCCGAAGGTCGTGCTGGGGGTCAGCGGCGGCATCGCCGCCTACAAGGCGTGCGAGCTGCTGCGCCTGCTGACCGAGTCCGGCCACGAGGTGCGCGTGGTGCCCACGGCGGCCTCCCTGAACTTCGTGGGCGAGGCCACCTGGTCCGCGCTGTCCGGGAATCCGGCCTCCACCGAGGTGTGGGAGTCCGTCCACGAGGTGCCCCACGTGCGCATCGGGCAGGGCGCCGACCTCGTCGTCGTCGCCCCGGCCACCGCCGACATGCTCGCCAAGGCCGCCCACGGGCTCGCCGACGACCTGCTCACCAACACGCTGCTCACCGCCCGCTGCCCGGTGGTCTTCGCGCCCGCCATGCACACCGAGATGTGGGAGCACCCCGCCACCCAGGAGAACGTGGCCACGCTGCGCCGGCGCGGTGCCCTCGTCATCGAGCCCGCCGTCGGCCGGCTCACCGGCAAGGACACGGGCAAGGGGCGGCTGCCCGACCCCGAGGAGATCTTCGAGGTGTGCCGCAGGGTCCTGGCGCGCGGGGTGGCCGAGCCGGACCTCGCCGGGCGGCACGTGGTGATCAGCGCCGGCGGCACGCGGGAACCACTGGACCCGGTCCGCTTCCTCGGCAACCGCTCCTCCGGCAAGCAGGGCTACGCGCTCGCCCGCACCGCCGTCGCGCGCGGGGCCCGGGTCACCCTGGTCGCGGCCAACACCGCGCTGGCCGACCCGGCCGGGGCGGACGTCGTACGGGTGGGGACGGCCGTACAGCTGCGGGAGGCCGTGCTCAAGGCGGCCGCGGACGCCGACGCCGTCGTAATGGCCGCGGCCGTGGCCGACTTCCGGCCCGCCGAGTACGCGAGCGGAAAGATCAAGAAGAAGGACGGGCAGGAGCCGGCGCCGGTCGTGCTCGTGCGCAATCCGGACGTCCTCGCGGAGATCTCGGCCGACCGGGCCCGGGACGGGCAGGTGGTGGTGGGATTCGCCGCGGAGACCGACGAAGTCCTCGCCAACGGTCGTGCCAAGCTCCGGCGCAAGGGGTGTGATCTTCTCGTCGTGAACGAGGTCGGCGAGCTCAAGACCTTCGGTTCCGAGGAAAACGAGGCGATCATCTTGGGCTCTGATGGCTCAGAGATCCAAATCCCCTATGGTCCGAAGGAATCGCTGGCAGAGGCGGTTTGGGACCAGGTGGCAGTCCGGCTGCGGCCCCGACGCGCCTGACCCGATTCCCTTCTCCTGGTCACATCCGTACGCCAGAATGTGAGTGCCGCAGGTCACACGGCTCCCATAAGGCGAGACGGGTGGTCCCGGGGACGGTGGCGACCGATAAACTGCACTCGGAACGTGATCGGGCGCAGCCCCCGATGTGGTTCCGCCAAATGATCAGCCAGCAGCCGCTGCAACCCCCAGGGAGCGTTGTGTCCCGTCGTCTCTTTACCTCGGAGTCCGTGACCGAGGGCCACCCCGACAAGATCGCTGACCAGATCAGCGACACGATCCTCGACGCGCTCCTCACCGAGGACCCGACCTCGCGCGTGGCCGTGGAGACCCTCATCACCACGGGTCTCGTGCACATCGCGGGAGAGGTGACGACGAAGGCCTACGCGCCGATCGCGCAGCTCGTCCGGGACAAGATCCTCGAAATCGGCTACGACTCCTCGAAGAAGGGCTTCGACGGCGCCTCCTGTGGCGTCTCGGTGTCCATCGGCGCCCAGTCCCCCGACATCGCGCAGGGCGTCGACACGGCCTACGAGAAGCGGGTCGAGGGCGACGAGGACGAGCTCGACAAGCAGGGCGCCGGCGACCAGGGCCTGATGTTCGGCTACGCCTGCGACGAGACCCCCGAGCTCATGCCGCTGCCGATCCACATCGCGCACCGGCTGTCCAAGCGCCTGTCCGAGGTCCGCAAGAACGGGACCATCCCGTACCTGCGCCCCGACGGCAAGACCCAGGTCACCATCGAGTACGACGGTGACAAGGCCGTGCGCCTGGACACCGTCGTGGTCTCCTCGCAGCACGCCTCGGACATCGACCTGGACTCGCTGCTCGCCCCCGACATCCGCGAGTTCGTCGTCGAGCACGTGCTGGCCCAGCTCGTCGAGGACGGCATCAAGCTCGACACCGAGGGCTACCGCCTGCTGGTGAACCCGACCGGCCGCTTCGAGATCGGCGGCCCGATGGGCGACGCCGGCCTGACCGGCCGCAAGATCATCATCGACACCTACGGCGGCATGGCCCGCCACGGTGGCGGCGCCTTCTCCGGCAAGGACCCGTCCAAGGTCGACCGCTCCGCCGCGTACGCCATGCGCTGGGTCGCCAAGAACGTCGTCGCCGCCGGTCTCGCCTCGCGCTGCGAGGTGCAGGTCGCGTACGCCATCGGCAAGGCCGAGCCCGTCGGTCTCTTCGTCGAGACCTTCGGCACCGCCAAGGTCGAGGTCCAGAAGATCGAGGAAGCGATCGGCGAGGTCTTCGACCTCCGCCCGGCCGCGATCATCCGCGACCTGGACCTGCTGCGGCCGATCTACGCCCAGACCGCCGCCTACGGCCACTTCGGCCGTGAGCTGCCGGACTTCACCTGGGAGCGCACCGACCGCGTGGACGCCCTGCGCGCGGCCGCCGGTCTGTAAGACCCCGCACGCGAGGACCTCGCACGCGCCGAACGGCCCCGGACCTTCTGGTCCGGGGCCGTTCGCGTGCCGTGGCTGTCAGTGGGGTTTGGTAAGAATGCTGATGTGAGCAGCGCGAATGATTCCCCGCCGGAGCAGCTCGCACTGATCCGGGAGATGGTCGCCGAGGCGAAGGCCAAGGCGCCCAAGGCGAAGCCGCGCACCTGGCGGGGGGCCGCGCTCGCGGCGGAGCTGCCCGTCGCCCGGATCCTCGTCAACAAGGGCGTCCTCCACCTCGACCAGCTCTGGGACTACGCCGTCCCCGAGGAGCTCTCCGAGGCAGCGCAGCCCGGCGTCCGCGTCCGCGTCCGCTTCGGGGCCGGCGCCCACCAGGTACACGGCGGCCGCCGCGAGGGCGGCGGCCTCATAGACGGCTTCATCGTGGAGCGCCGCGCCGAATCCGACTACAACGGGGCGCTCGCCGCCCTCGCCCACGTGGTCTCGCCCGAGGTGGTGCTCAGCCCGCGCATGCTGACGCTCGCCCGGGCCGTCGCCGACCGGTACGCCGGCAGCCTCGCCGACGTACTCCAGCTCGCCCTGCCCCCGCGCAACGCCCGCGCCGAGGCCAAGCCCTCGCCCGAGCCGCTGCCCCCGCCCGCCGCGCCCGAGCCCGGCGGCTGGGAGCGGTACGGGGCCGGCCCCGGCTTCCTGCGGGCGCTGGCCACGGGCGGGACCCCGCGCGCCGTCTGGACCGCACTGCCCGGCCCCGGCTGGGCCGACGAACTCGCCCGGGCCATGGCGGCCACCCTGGCCTCCGGCCGCGGGGCCCTCGCCGTGCTCCCCGACGGACGGACCGCCGGCCGGGTGGACGCGGCGCTGACCGCCCTGCTCGGCGAGGGCCGGCACGCGCTGCTGACCGCCGAGTCGGGACCCGAGAAGCGCTACCGCGAATGGCTCGCCGTGAGCAGGGGCTCGGTGCGGGCCGTCGTCGGCACCCGGGCCGCGATGTTCGCGCCCGTGCGGGACCTCGGGCTGGTCGCCGTCTGGGACGACGGCGACTCCAGCCACAGCGACGACCGCGCCCCCTTCCCGCACGTCCGGGAGGTACTGGAGCTGCGCGCGGTCAGCGACGGCTGCGGGTTCCTGGCCGGGAGCACGAGCTGCACCGTGGAGGCCGCCCAGCTCGTCGAATCGGGCTGGGCCCGGCCGCTGGTCGCCGACCGCGAGACGGTACGGGCCTGCGCGCCCCGGATCCGAACCGTCGGCGACGAGCTGCTGGCCCGCGACGAGGCGGCCCGGGCCGCGCGACTGCCGAGCCTGGCGTGGGAGACCGTACGGGAAGGGCTGAAGACCGGGCCCGTACTGGTACAGGTGCCCCGGCGGGGCTATGTGCCCCGGCTGGCGTGCGAGCGGTGCCGGACGCCCGCGCGCTGCACCGCTTGCGCGGGCCCGCTGGAGGCCCCCGACGAGCGGGCCCTGCAGTGCGGGTGGTGCGGGCGGGCGGAGCCGTCCTGGCACTGCGAGGAGTGCGGGTCCTTCCGGTTGCGGGCGCAGGTGGTGGGCGCGCGGCGGACGGCGGAGGAACTGGGGCGGGCCTTCCCGGCCGTGGCCGTACGGACCTCCGGGCGCGACCACGTCCTGGACGAGGTGCCGGACCGGCCGGCGCTGGTGGTGTGCACCCCGGGCGCCGAGCCGGTGGCGGCCGGCGCCGGGTACGCGGCGGCGCTGCTGCTCGACGGGTGGGCGATGCTGAGCCGCCCCGACCTGCGGGCCGGGGAGGACGCCCTGCGGCGGTGGATCGCGGCCGCGTCATTGGTCCGGGGGGACGGCCAGGTCGTGGTGGTCGCCGAGCCGACGCTGCGGCCGGTCCAGGCGCTCGTGCGGTGGGACCCGGTGGGCCATGCCGTGCGCGAGCTCGCGGAGCGGGCCCAGCTCGGCTTCCCGCCGGTGTCCCGGATGGCGGCGGTGGCCGGTCGGGGCGAGGCGGTGGAGGCCTTCCTGGCGGGCGCCGCACTGCCGCCCGACGCCGAGATCCTGGGCCCGGTGCCGGTTCCGGGGCGGCGAGGGGAGCCGTCCCCGGGGGAGCGGGCGCTGGTCCGCGTCCCGCCGGGCAGCGGCGCCGCCCTGGCGGCCGCCCTGAAGTCGGCGCAGGCGGCCCGCCTGGCGCGGGGGGTTCCGGCGTCGGAGGCCGTGCGGGTCCGGATCGACCCGCCGGACATCGGCTGACGCCGCACGGCGAAGCCCCCGGTGGTGGACCGTACGGTCCACCACCGGGGGCTTGGTTCGGGCGCGGCGAGCTGGAGCCGGCCGTCGGGGGTCGGCGTCCCGGCGGCAGGACAGGCGTCAGGAAAGACAGGCGTCAGGACTGGCGTCAGGACAGGCGTCAGCCGTTGCGCGGACCGGGGAAGGCGGGAGAGCGGGAAGCCTCTCCCAGGCCCCGCCCCGGGGAAGCCCCGGCCGCGGCCTGGGCCTCCTCGCGCACCGGCTGCGGCGGCACCGAGCGGGCGGCCGGCACGGTCGGCAGCGACCCCATGGCCCGGGTGGCCGTCGCCTCGGTCAGCGGCTCGGCGGATTCCGCGGACTGGGCCCGCCGGGCACCGTAGCGGCGGTGCACGGCCTGCTTGGTGACACCGAGCGCCGAGCCGACCGCGTCCCACGAGAAGCCGAGCGAGCGGTCGAAGTCCACCGCGGCGGTGACCAGCGTCTCGACGCTGTCCCGCAGCTCCTGCGCGAGGCGGACGGTGGGCGCGGGCGCCCTGCCGTAGACGACGAAGCCCGTGGAGGGACCGGAGCGGCGCGGGCGGTACACGTTGCCGAGCTGGGCGGTGAGCGTACGCAGAGCATCCACCTGCCGGCGAACCCGCTCGATGTCCCGCACCAGGAGGTGCAGGCTGGCCCGGGCTTGGGCGTCGTGGGTGGCGTGGTCGGCCATGAAGAAGCCTCTCGAACCGGTGCTGAAGGGCGGATCGGGCCGCAGACACCGTTCACACGCGGCCCGTTTTGGTCAATCTCTCTTGACCAACGCGTCACCCGTCGCCCAGGTCACGCTGTGGGGGCGTGTCGGCATATGCGAGAGGCGCGCGTGTGTGCGTACGCCCCCCGACTCTGCCGCCCAGAGAGCGGTATCCCCGGCCTGTGGTAGCTTCTAACCGCCCCGTGAACGGGGCCGGTTCGGGCTGGACCGCAACCTTCGGGTTGGAAACCCGCCGCGTGAGCGGGGGTGGAGTCACAGACTGGTGCGCTGCTGGCAGCCCTCGTGGCCGCCACAGAAGCCCAGAAACGAGGTATGACCCGGTGAAGCTTGTCTTTGCAGGCACGCCCGAGGTCGCCGTGCCGGCCCTGGACGCCCTCATTGCGTCCGGGCGGCACGAGGTCGCGGCCGTCGTCACCCGGCCCGACGCACCGGCCGGCCGCGGCCGGCGGCTCGTCGCCAGCCCGGTCGCCGAGCGCGCCGAGGAGGAGGGCATCGAGATCCTCAAGCCGGCCCGGCCGCGCGACCCCGACTTCCTGGCCCGGCTGCGCGAGATCGCCCCGGACTGCTGTCCGGTCGTCGCGTACGGGGCCCTCATCCCCAAGAGCGCCATCGAGATCCCCAAGCACGGGTGGGTCAACCTGCACTTCTCACTGCTGCCCGCCTGGCGCGGTGCCGCTCCCGTCCAGCACTCGATCATGGCGGGGGACCAGGTCACCGGCGCCTCCACCTTCCAGATCGAGGAGGGCCTGGACTCCGGTCCGGTCTACGGCGTCGTGACCGAGGAGATCCGGCCGACCGACACCAGCGGCGACCTGCTGACACGGCTCGCCTTCGCCGGGTCCGGACTGCTCGCCGCCACCATGGACGGCATCGAGGACGGCACCCTGCGGGCGGTGGAGCAGCCGGCCGAGGGGATCTCGCTCGCGCCGAAGATCACCGTGGAGGACGCCCGGATCGACTGGACGGCCCCCGCGATGCGCGTCGACCGCGTGGTGCGCGGGTGCACGCCGGCGCCGGGCGCGTGGACCGTCTTCCGCGGGGAGCGGCTCAAGCTGATCTCCGTGGGCCTGGTGGCCGACCGCACCGACCTGGCGCCGGGCGTGCTGGCCCCGGCCAAGAACAACGTCTACGTCGGCACCGGCTCGCACGCCGTGGAGCTGCTGTGGGTGCAGCCGCAGGGCAAGAAGCCGATGCGGGGCGCCGACTGGGCCCGCGGGGTGCGCATCGCTCCCGGCGAGCGGCTCGGCGGGGCCGACGTAGGCTGAATCCAGCCGCGCCGTTCGAGGCGGCGCGGGCGCAGCACCGTACCGCCGCCGCCCCCGCCCCCTGGGGCGACCCGGCATCCCGGCACCCCCGGCACCCCCGGCACGCCTCCACGTCATGACCGCAGCACTCGTAGACCCCCGCACCTCGTAAACCCCCGCACCTCGTAAACCCGCAGCACCTCGTAAACCCGGAGCACCTTTCACGTGAGCGAACAGCCTCGTCCCCGTCGCAACCCCGCAGGCAACCGGCAGGCCAAGCCGTACCGCCGGCCCCAGAAGGACCCCGTCCGGATGCTGGCCTTCGAGGTGCTGCGGGCGGTGGACGAGCGTGATGCCTACGCGAACCTCGTGCTGCCGCCGCTGCTCAAGAAGGCCCGCCAGGACGAGAGCTTCCAGGCGCGCGACGCGGCCCTGGCCACCGAGCTGGTCTACGGGACGCTGCGCCGCCAGGGCACGTACGACGCCGTCATCAAGGCGTGCATCGACCGGCCGCTGCGGGAGGTGGACCCGCCGGTGCTGGACGTGCTGTCGCTCGGCGCGCACCAGCTGCTGGGCACCCGGATCCCCACGCACGCGGCGGTCTCGGCGAGCGTGGAGCTGGCCCGGGTGGTGCTCGGGGACGGGCGTGCCAAGTTCGTGAACGCCGTGCTGCGGAAGATCGCCGCGCACGACCTGGACGGCTGGCTGGAACGGGTCGCGCCGCCGTACGAGGAGGACGCCGAGGAACACCTCGCGGTGTACCACTCGCACCCCAGGTGGGTCGTCAGCGCCCTGTGGGACTCGCTGGGCGGCGGCCGCGCCGGGATCGAGGACCTGCTGGAGGCCGACAACGAGCGGCCCGAGGTGACGCTGGTCGCACGGCCGGGCCGGTCCACGCCGGAGGAATTGCTGGAGGCCGTCGGCGAGGATTCGGCGCTCCCCGGCCGCTGGTCGCCGTACGCCGTCCGGATGGCCGAGGGCGGCGAGCCGGGCGCGCTGGAAGCGGTGCGCGAGGGGCGCGCCGGCGTGCAGGACGAGGGCAGCCAGCTGGTGGCGATGGCCCTGGCGGCCGCGCCGGTCGAGGGCCGCGACGAGCGCTGGCTGGACGGCTGCGCGGGCCCGGGCGGCAAGGCGGCGCTGCTCGCGGCGCTCGCGGCGCAGCGCGGGGCGTTCCTGCTGGCTTCGGAGAAGCAGCCGCACCGGGCGCGGCTCGTGGAGCGCGCGCTCGCGGGCAACCCGGGCCCGTACCAGGTCATCGCGGCGGACGGCACCCGTCCGCCGTGGCTGCCGGGCTCCTTCGACCGCGTCCTGATGGACGTCCCGTGCACGGGCCTGGGCGCGCTGCGCCGCCGCCCGGAGGCCCGCTGGCGCCGCCGCCCGGAGGACCTGGAGGGCTTCGCCCCGCTCCAGCGTGGGCTGCTGCGGGAGGCCCTGTCGGCGGTGCGGGTGGGCGGCGTCGTGGGCTACGCGACCTGCTCGCCGCACCTGGCGGAAACCCGGGTCGTCGTGGACGACGTCCTGAAGGGCCGCGGCGCGGGCGCGTCGCCGGTGTCGGCGGAACTGATCGACGCCAGGCCGCTCATGGCGGGCGTACCGGCGCTGGGGGACGGCCCGGACGTGCAGCTGTGGCCACACCTGCACGGGACGGACGCGATGTACCTGGCGCTGCTGAGGCGCACGGCGTAGGGGCGGCGCGGCTGTAGGGTCCAGGGTTTCGCGGCACAGTCTCAGCTGCAATGGCACGAGGTCCGGGCGCGGGGCTGTGGTCAGCCGGTGGTGGACGGTTGTTCTGTGCCCGAGGCTGGTGGCGGAGCCGTCAGTGCCGTGTCTGACACAGGACCTCGACGACGGTGGGCGCTGTCAGCGGCGAGCTCCAGGATCCCGGCATGATTTCCCCGGAAGAGATCGAGCAGATCACGGCGCGGATCGAACTCGAGGAGACGGTGAATTCTGCGACTCTGGGGCATGGGCGGCCCGCCTGGTGCGGGGCCGTGAGTGCCAAGGGTGCTACCGGATGCGCCGGGGCATCGAGAAGTACGGGCTCACCATCCCCCAGTACAACGCCATCTGGCGCGCGCAAAATTTTCGGTGCGCCCTCTGCGGGGACAATGAAGAGCCCTGCGACGGCGGTATCCCTCACGCCGAACCACGCCCCTGGCAGATCGATCACGACCATCACTGCTGCGGCATGAAGGGCTCCAGCAACCGCTGCTGCGTTCGCGGGATCCTCTGCCGCCCGTGCAACCTGAACGAGCTCGCGCCGTATGAGCGCAAGCGCCGTCGCGGCGCCGGCTTTGCGATCCCGGACATCGACGCCTACCTGGCCAACCCGCCGGCGCGCCGCCCAGAAGCCCGTGTCATCCGCGGCCGCGACGATGCCTACCTGCCGACCTCCTGGGCCTTCATGCACGATGCGGAGGGTGGTCAAAGCACGGGTTTATGAGGTGGTCGTGAGCGTTCCACCGCTGGGAAGCGTCTAGAAGTTGGCCGTGTCTCGCCTCATCCCCGCGGACAAGGTTGCGGCGGCCCCGGTCGGTTCCTGAACGCGGTCAGTCCTCCCACTGTCCAGCCCGGCAGCGTCCGGGCGAAACTCGCCTCGCCTCCTGTCGGCGCACCCGGACAAGAGGAACGGGCCCATCGCCCCACGACCGCCCGGTCACCAACCCATCCCCCCCCCGCTGCCCATCTCCTGGCGTCGCGGCGGTCCGGACGCCTGCCGTGTGCGGATCCGGCCAAAGATCACCCGGTCGGACTTCCACACGACACTTCGGCCCCTGCACGCCAGTTGTGCCGCGCGTAACGACTCCTACGCAACGGCAGGACTCACACGGATGACCACCACCCGTACCGTCACCCGGGCCGCGATCACGGCCGCGCTGACCACCGCACTCTTCACCGGCATCGCCTCCACCGCCATGGCCGTCCCCGCCGGACCGGACAAGGCCGGAACCTCCCGGACGGCTGCCGCCGAGCAGCCGGAGGACGGATGGACCGGGGAAGGCGGACTCTCGCTCAGCCCGGCCGACAACGAGCGGGTCGACGCGTACGTCGAGGACGCCAAGCGGGCCGAGCGGTCCATCAGCCCCCAGGTGCGGGCCGCGGCCTGGATCACCGGCGCTGAGGTGATCGGCTTCGACAACCGGCTCAAGTCCCCGGACTCCCTCAAGCGGAAGGTCGCCACCTCTCTCAAGGAAAACCCGGGACAGAGCGCCGAGGCCGCCCTCGCCACCCTCAGCGACGCCGTCCGCTACACCCTCCAATGGCGAGAGGACCAGTACACCGACGGCGTCACGACCGCCGCGCAGTTGCTCTCCTCATGGGGCAACGACAGCACGAAGTGGTCCAACACCTGGGGCCGTACCCAGGGATACAAGGGGCTCAACACCGGCTGGCGCGCCCCCCGCTCAGGGCAGCTCTTCGAAGTCCAGTTCCACACCCCCGCCAGCAAGGGGGCCCAGGAAGCCACCCATAAGCTGTACGAGGAGCAGCGTCTTCCCGGCACCAGCCCCGAGCGGAAGAAGGAGCTTCAGGAACAGCAGAACGCCCTCTTCGCCGCTGTGCCCGTCCCGGCCGAAGCGGACCGGCTGACCGCGCCCCTCTCGCCCCGGGAACCCGCGCCTCTGAGGTAACGGCCCGACGCGTATGGTGCGGCGGTCGTCCCCGGCACACCCAACTCGAACAGAGAGCGGTTTTCGGCGGCCGACTCAGCCGGGTGGACCGCTGCCGCATCCCTAACGACTTGGTCCGCGATTGAGATTGGGGCGTGCTGGCCTGGCGGGTCGGCTGGTGGTTGATCAGCAGGCGGCCTGCCGGGCCGAGCCGGGAACTTCTCTGCGGAAAGGCAAACGCAGCCGGCCAGGCACCGGCCCGAGCATCAGGGCCTCAGCAGTCCGCCCACCCACCAGTCGTGGGGCTTGCCGTCGTTGGCGATGCCGCGATTGCGCAGTGTGCCTTCGACGGTGAAGCCGAGTTTCTCGGCGACGGCACGCGAGCCGGTGTTCCCGGCCATGGCCCACCACTCGATGCGGTGGACGTCGAGGGTGGCCCAGCCCCAGTCGCACAGGGCCCGAGCGGCCTCCACCGAGTACCCGCGCCCGCGCTGCTCCTTGACCGCCCAGTAACCGAGCTCCCAGACGCCGCGGCTGATGAGGGTCAGGCAGTACGAGCCGACCAGGGCGCCGGTGTCCTTGCGGAACGCGCCGAGGGTGTAGTCCCTGTCCTCGGCCCACTGAGCGGGCAGCTCCTCGCCGACGAGCTTCTCCGCGTCCGCACGCCGGTACGGCACCGGCACCGGGGTAAAGAACTGGATGTCCTCGTCCTGGCAGGCTTCGTACACCGCATCCACGTCGGCAGGTGTGAAGGCCCGCAGCACCAGACGGTCGGTCTCAAGAGTCACTGGATCCATCGCGGCAGTATGACCACCATCAACAAGCGGCGACCAGCGAAATATCCCGATCTAGCGCGACCACAGTCAGCATCTGGTCGAGCGCATGTCTGATCGCGGCGGCCTGGGCTGGCGGAGCTTCTAGGATCTGCGGCATGGCAACACGACTCGTACAGATCAACATGAAGGCCCAGGACGACTCCGCGCTCGGCCGGTTCTGGGCGGAGGCACTCGGTTGGGGTGTCGACAGCGAGGGACCCGGCGTGACCAACCTCGAACCCGTGGGCTTCGCCTACCCCGACCCCGTGGCCGTCTGCATCGACATCGTCGCCCGCCCGGAACCCAAAACGGTGAAGAACCGCGTGCACCTTGATCTGGCCACCACCTCGACCGCCCATCAAGCGGAGTTGGTCGCGCGCTTGAAGGAACTCGGCGCGACGCTCGCCGACGTGGGTCAGGGCGACGTCCCCTGGACGGTCATGGCCGACCCGGAAGGCAACGAGTTCTGCGTCCTGGAGCCCCGTCCGATCTACCGGGACACCGGGCCCATCGCCGCGGTGGTGGTCGACTGCACCGACCCACGATCGATGGTCCGGTTCTGGGGCGAGGCGATGGACTGGACGCTGCACGAGGTCACCGACGACCACGCGACCATGCGCTCCGCCCAAGGCGTCGGCCCCTACCTGGAGTTCCTCCGCACCCCCGACACCAAGAGCGTGTGGAACCGCGTCCACCTCGACGTCTGCCCCTACCCCGGTGACGATATGGCCGCAGAGGCAGCCCGACTGCGCGCCCTGGGCGCCACCGACCCTGATATCGATCAGTCCGCAATCTCCTGGACGGTTCTGGCCGACCCGGAAGGCAACGAGTTCTGCCTCCTCACCCCTCGCTGACCCTGAGCAACGACTCCGGCCGGTTCCGGGGCAGCGGCGAAGACCGCGTGGCCTCAGCCAGGCCGGCCTCGAAACTGGCTCCGTGTGTCCGATCAAACCCGCGAGTTCCCGTTGACGAGTCTTCAAGTCTCCGAGAACTCGCCGGGCTCGAAGCAGTGGTCTCGCGCAGCTTCCGCACCGGCGCCTCCTTCGCGTGGGAGGAAACATGCGACTGTCTATGCCGACAGTAGTTCTGGGGCGAGGTCACGCCATGCCTGGCGGGCGAAGGTGTGGGGGCTGTCAGTGACAACCTGGACGGCAATGTGGTCGGCCCCGGCCCGGCGGTGCTCGGTGAGCCGGGCAGCGATCTCGTCCGGTTTGCCCCAGGCGAAAAGCTCGTCGATCAGCCGGTCGCTGCCGCCATCGGACAGGTCCTCGACGGCGAATCCCCCGCGTAGCCACGCTGATTGGTAATTGCGCAGCTTGAGGTAGGGAGCGAGCATGGTCCTGGCTGTGGCACGGGCTGTGTCGGCGTCGGTGTGTGGAATGACGGTCTGTTCCAGCGCCAGCAAGGGCTCTTCACCCAGTATCGACCTGGCCCAGGCGGTGTGGGTGGGACTGACGAGATAGGGGTGCACTCCCGTGGACCTGGCTGCTGCCAGCCGGGTCATCTGCGGTCCGTGCGCACCGATGATTCGCGCGGTCGACGGCAGTGGAGGAGTCACCGCGTCCAGCGCCTCCAGGTAGGAGCGCAGCGCGTGGTACGGCTCGCGGTACTGGCCGGCGATTTCGGCATGGCTGACGCCCAGTCCTACCAACAGCCGGGTCCTTTGCTGCTGCGAGAGTGCGTGGTAGGCGGCGGCAAGCTGGTCGGGTGGCCTGTCCCAGATGGACACACACCCTGTCGCAACGGTGATCCGGCTCGTCGCGGACAGGACCGCGGAAGCCGTGAGCAGGTCCGCGCGGGGGTTGCCGCCCGGGCTGCCGCCAAGCCAGATGGCACCGTACCCGAGCTCCTCCAGCTCAGTCGCGGCTTCCCGCGCCTCGTCGCAGTCTCCGTGCGTGAACGCCAGGCTCCAGATGCCGATCGTTCCCAGATTCATGGCGAAGCCTTCCTGGGTGTGGAAGCTCCGTTGTAGCGGTGGAGGCGAGAGCTGTCTCTCGGAAGGCTCCGCCCTGACTGAAAGCTATCGTCAGCGTCTGATCACTCCGCCTTGACAGCTACTGCCCCCTCGGAAAGCCAACGAAGGCCGGCCCCACCGACGAGAGACAGCCCAGGATTGAGCCGTTCGGCCAGGACCGTGAGGAAGTCCCACGGTCGCGAGACCGACCGGCTGCGCCATCCAGCTGGGACAGCAGAAGAACTGCCGGTCAGCGAGCACGACCTGTGCCACAAGCGACGAGACCCTACAGCGGCTTGTAGCGTCTGAGAACGAGTGACGAGCCGACGCCCCACAGCGAGCGGCCACGGGTCCGCGGACAGCGGGCGCTACTCGTGCCGGTTCGACCGGCACGAGTAGCGGGGGCGGCGAGGTCGCATCACGCGACGGCGGTGCCCTCGAGCTCGACCAGCTGGCCGGGGATCGCCAGTCGCGTCACCCCGAGCATGGTGGTGGTCGGCGCCACCCCGGCGGCTCCCAACCGCGCCGCCAGCACGCCGTAGTGCTGGAAGAGCAGATCGACGTCCGTCGTGTAGGTGTTGAGCCGGACGAGGTTCGCGAGCGACATGCCGGCCTCGCGGAGCACGGCCTCCACGTTGTCGATGCTCAGCGTCAGCTGCGCCGCCATGTCGCCGTCGTGCTGGGGCTTGCCGTCGCCGCTCATCGCGGTCTGCCCCGAGATGTAGAGGGTCCGTGTGTGCCCGGAGACGACCTCACCCTGGTTGAATCCCATCTCCACCGACCACGCCACCGGGTTGACCGCCGTTCGTTCCATTGCCCCACCAGCTCCATTCGATTCATCGGGAGTGCGTACGTGCGTACGTGCGTGCGTCCGTCGGTCCGTCGGTCCGTCGGTCCGTCGGTCGGTCGGCTCGGTAGCCGCCGAGCCGCCGCCTCTGACGTCGCGTCAACGAGCCTCCCAACCAATCACGACACCCTCAGTCATGTATTCCGTTAAAGTTCCCGCATGCGCGCCGACCGGTTGATCTCACTGGTCCTGCTGCTGCGCCAGCGCGGTCGGCTGACAGCGGACACGCTGGCCCGCGAGCTGGAGGTGTCCACCCGCACCGTGCTGCGCGACATCGAGGCGCTGTCCGCAGCCGGCGTCCCGGTCTACGCCGAACGCGGCAGGCACGGCGGCTTCGCGCTGTTGCCCGGTTTCCAGACCGAGCTCACCGGACTGAACCACGACGAGGCCCTCGCCTTGCTGACCGCCGGATCGGGACGTGGCGAGCAGGTGTTCGGCCTCGGCTCGGCGCTCGCTTCGGCCATGCGGAAGGTGGTCGACGCGCTGCCCGAAAACCACCGGGCCACCGCGAGCGACGCGGCCCGGCGATTTCTCGTCGACCCGGAGACCGACCTGCTCTCACGCCGGCTGGTCACTGATGAGGTGCCCGACACCACGATGATCGAGGTCAGGCGCGCGGTGCTCGCCGGGCACAAGCTGCGCATCCACTATGCGGCCACAGGCCAGACACCACAGTGGCGCACCGTGGACCCGATCGGCCTGGTCACCGTACGCGACCGGGTCTACTTGCTGGCCACGAGATCCGGCGCGGACCGCACCTACCGGCTGTCGCGGGTATTGGCCGCCGAGGAACTTCCCGAAACGGCCCAGCGACCAAACCGGGTCGATCTGGACCGGATCTGGCGGGAACGCTCCGCGCAGTTCCTCTCCGGCGACCACATCACCGTGCTGGTACGGGTGAACCCGGCGCGGCGGGAGGACTTGCTGAACACCGCGCTGGCCGTCCGCGCAGAAGCACCCGACGCGGACGGGTGGCTGCGGCTGGAGATGACCTTCCAAGACTCCCGCCACGCCGAATGGGCGCTGTGGCAGCTCGGCACGGAGGCGGAAGCCCTGGCCCCGCAGTCGTTGCGCACCTCCCTACGCGACCGCGCCGCCGCGATGGCCACCCGCTACGGAGACTCATCCTGAGAGCGGGGCCGCCAGCTCCGGCGGGGTCGGGACTCGGGGCGGGGGGGTGGGGTGGTGGCGGGGCGTTGGTGGCGGGAGCTCGCCGGCCGGGGTGGGGATGTCCGGCGGGGGCGTTGGTGGCCGGAGCCGGACGGTCGTAGCCGGGACCGGGGCGGGGGCTTCGGTGGCGGGAGCGCACTGGCGGGGGGTGGGACGTCGGGCGGGGCTTCGGCTGGCAGGAACTCGCTGGCCGGAGCGGGGACGTTCGGCGTCGCTACGCGCTTCTCGGCGACGGCGACCGCACCCTGCCTGTGGCTGGAGGGCTGATTCCTCGGCTCAGCCGAGGTGTACCCGGCTCAACGCGGGGGTGGCACTCCAAGTCCACGTCCAGACTGGGGCAATTAGGGCAAACTGTCGGCCTTTTGGGCTGCTCCCACACGATCACCCGACTACACATCGGCGCAGCCGCTGTCTGACCCTTTGCTGCCCCTGACGGCCGCCAGACGCCATCGTCGAGGGATGGATCGAGGCCTGGGGTGCCGGTCCCAGCCCCAGGCGGCCGTCGGTCGCCGCCATCGAGGACCCGATCAAGGTAGTGGGCGGCCTATGTCCAACCCCTGACGGCCGGCGGTCGCCGTCGTCGAGAAGCGCGTAGCGATCGGTGGCGGCTTATGTCCGGCCCCGGACGGTGGCCGGACGCTGAGACGTGCGGAGCGCGTAGCGATTTGACGCGCCCCCCGACCAGGGGGCTGATCCCTTTGGGCCCGCCTCCGGATCGGCCCCAGGGGTACCCGGTCGGGCATCTCCGACCGGGCCGTCCCTGAAACTGGACACCGGCTCGTTCCTTTGGGGGTTTCCCGGCTGTCCTCGTATGTCCGTGGCGGGACGGTCGGTCAAGGGTGGCCGAAGGCCATCGCGCAGCGACGCGACGAAGGAGCGCCCTTGAGGGACCGGTCCGACACGGAGAGACGATGGGACTGACGGGAAACCCCCAAAACATCTCTGATGCCGGTCAAGGAGATCCCGCCTGCCGAAGCCACCGCCGTGCGTTCCGATCCCCGCCCGGCAGGTCCGCTGCTGCTCGAAGCCGCCGCCGTACCCCCGGGCTGTGCCGCGCGGGACTCCCGCCACCCGAAGCCCCGCCGTCGCCCCGCCCCGAAGCCCCCGCCCCGCCCCCGGCGCCCCGGCTCGTCGGGAGTTGCGGGGTCGTGGCCGGAAGCGGGTGGGGGCATGGCAGGCTTGGGGGCATGGCCGCTCAGATTTATCCCAGCATCCTGTCCGCCGACTTCGCCCGACTCGCCGAGGAGGCGAAGGCCGTCGAGGGGGCCGACTGGCTGCACGTCGACGTCATGGACAACCACTTCGTCCCGAACCTCACCCTCGGGATGCCGATCGTGGAGTCCCTGAGCCGGGCCACGGACATTCCGCTGGACCTCCACCTGATGATCGAGAACCCGGACCGCTGGGCCGCGCAGTACGTGGAGGCCGGAGCGGGCTCTGTGACCTTCCACGCCGAGGCCGCGGCGGCGCCCGTGCGCCTCGCGCGGGAGATCCGGGCCATGGGGGCGCGGGCGTCCATGGCGCTCAAGCCCGCGACGCCGATCGAACAGTACGAGGACATCCTCCCCGAGCTCGACATGCTGTTGATCATGACGGTCGAGCCCGGCTTCGGCGGCCAGCCCTTTCTCGACATCATGCTGCCGAAGATCCGCCGTACCCGGGAGCTGATCTCCAAGCACGGTCTGGAGCTGTGGCTCCAGGTCGACGGCGGGGTCTCGGCCTCGACCATCGAGCGCTGCGCGGAGGCCGGCGCCGACGTCTTCGTGGCGGGCAGCGCGGTCTACGGCGCGGTCGATCCGGCCGCCGCCGTGCGTACGCTGCGTGAGCAGGCGGATGCCGCGATCTCCGTGGCGCCATGGGCCTGCGACCACTGAGCCAAGGGTTGATGAACAGCTCGGTGAACGGGAGCTGTCCAGGCTGATCAGCGGCCGTCGGATCTGACAGGATGAACGGCGAGTCGAGAGTGTGAACACGAGAGTGTGAACAGCAGTGAGGAGAACGCGGTGTCTGCAATGTCGGCGGGACGGTCAGCCCTGCGGATGGGACCCGCGGAGCTGGTGCAGGCGGCGGCCATGGCGCGCCGCTTCTACCTCGAGGGCAAATCCAAGATCCAGATCGCCGAGGAGTTCGGCGTGAGCCGCTTCAAGGTGGCCCGGGTCCTGGAGACCGCCCTCGAACGCGACCTCGTACGGATCGAGATCCGGGTACCGGCCGAGCTCGACGCGGAGCGGTCGGACGCGCTCAGGGCCCGGTACGGGCTGCGGCACGCGGTCGTGGTGGAATCGCCCGCCGATGCCACCGAGGACGCGCCCGACCCGGAGAACCTGGGGGCGGTCGCCGCCGATCTGCTGGGCGAGCTGGTCAACGAGGGCGACGTACTGGGCCTGGCGTGGGGACGGTCGACCATTCACATGGCCGCCTCCCTGCACAGGCTGCCGCCGTGCACCGTGGTGCAGCTGACCGGCGTGTACGACGCGGGGACCGCCGAGCGCGGTTCGGTCGAGGCCGTGCGCAGGGCCGCCCAGGTCTCGGGGGGCGACGCGCACCCCATCTACGCGCCGATGCTGCTGCCCGATCCGGCGACCGCAGCCGCGCTGCGCAATCAGACCGGGATCGCACGCGCCTTCGAGTACTTCGACAAGGTGACGGTCGCGGCCGTCTCCATCGGGTCGTGGGAGCCGGGCATCTCGACCGTCCACGACATGCTGACGGACGAGGAGCGGGCCCACTACGCCTCGCTGGGCGTCGCGGCCGAGATGTCCGCCCATCTCTTCGACTCCGAGGGCCGGCGGGTCGGCCGGGACCTCGGCGAGCGGTGCATCACCGTCGAGGCGGACCGGCTGCGGCGGATCCCCGAGGTCGTGGCGATCGCGGGCGGTCTGCGCAAGGCCTCCGCGATCGGGGCGGTGCTGCGCTCGGGGCTGGTGACCAGCCTCGTCACGGACACAGCCGTCGCCGACTACCTGCTCACCGAATCGGCGCCGGGGCTGCGGCCCGCGCTGGAGCGGGCGGACCCGGACGACTGAGGGTCGCCGGTGCGCCGACCGGCCCTCGTGCGGCGTGGCCGGGCCTGGCCGTGCCCGAGGCCTGGAGGTGGCCTTGCCGCCGGGTCTGACCAGGCCTGACGGGGCCGTGCGCAGCCGCTGGGGCGGATGGTGCCGGAATTGAGATCCGATCGGCGGACCGCACGGCGGCCCGCTGGGCGCATACTGGTTCCAATGACAAAGTCCGCAGTACCTCGCCGCCATTTGCCGTCCAGCCCGTTCAAGGCCCCCGTGGAACAGCCCATCCGGCAGTTCAGCGTGGGTGACCGGGTTACTCACGACGAGCACGGCCTCGGCCGTGTCGTCGGAATCGAGGAGGGGATCGCCGTTCTCGTTGACTTCGGTTCGGTTCAGAAGCGAATCCTGAGTCCCTACACCAAGATGGCCGCACTCTGAGGCCACCAGCGGGCGATTCGCGAGCGAATCGGATATTTGGCACGATCGGTGCATGATCTTTCGGAACGTGCCCCGATCGTTGCTGCGTTTGCTGGGGGCCGTGTTCCTGTGCGCCGCGCTGGTCGGTGCGGCGGGCTGTGGCGGGCAGAAGCCTGCGCCTGCCGCCGTCAGTGCGAGTGAGAGTGCCAGTGCCAGTGCTCGTGCCAGCGCTGATCTGAGTGCTGCTCCCAGTGCCGTTCCCGGGTGGGCGAGGGGGATGGCGACCGTACGGGCCGACGCGCTGCCGCAGCAGGCCCGGGACGTGCTCGCGCTCATCGACAAGGGCGGGCCGTATCCGTACCGGCAGGACGGCACCGTCTTCGGGAACTTCGAGAAGGTTCTGCCCGAGCAGAAGCGTGGGTACTACCGCGAGTTCACGGTGAGGACGCCGGGGGAGCGGGATCGCGGGGCCCGGCGGATCGTGACGGGTGAAGGTGGGGAGTTCTACTACACGGACGACCACTACGAGACCTTCAAGGCGGTTCTCCGATGACCCTGGATCCGCAGCCGCTCGACCCTGCGCTGGAGGCGGCCGAAGCCGCCGGCTGGACGACCGTACGGCTGGACCTGGACGGCGTACGGAGCAAGGCCGAGCTGATGCGGCGGTGCGGGGTGGCCTTGCAGCTGCCGGAGTGGTTCGGCGGGAACTGGGACGCGCTGGCGGATTCGCTGAAGGACTTGTCCTGGCTGCCGGATGCCGGGGGGCGGCTGGTGGCGGTGACCTCGTGGCGTGAGTATGCCGCTGCGCGGCCGGGCGAGTGGGGGACGCTGGTGGAGATCCTGGAGGAGGCCGTGGATTTCTGGCGGGCGCAGGATGGGGGGCCGGGGTTCACGGTGCTGTTGGCGGAGCCAGGGCCGAGCCTCGGCCGTCGGCGGGGCTGAAAGAACCGGGGTCCGCCCCCAGAGCCCCGCGCCTCAAGCGCCGGCGGGGCTGGTTGTGCGGCGGCGTTGAAAGGATTCGGGGGCTCCGCCCCCAGACCCCCGCGCCTCAAACGCCGGCGAGGCTGGATGGGCCGGCGGGGCTCGTTGTGCGGCGGCGCTGGAAGGATTCGGGGGCTCCGCCCCCAGACCCCCGCGCCTCAAACGCCGGCGGGGCTGGATGTGCCGGCGGGGCTGGATGGGCCGGCGGGGCTGGATGTCCGGCGAGGTTGGGTGGGCGGCGGCTGAAAGAACCGGGGCTCCGCCCCGGACCCCGCGCCTCAAACGCCGGCGGGGCTGGATGTGCCGGCGAGGCTGGATGGGCCGGCGGGGCTGGATGGGCCCGGGGCGGAGTTCCGGTCAGGTTGTGGGGGGTTTGGGGATCCAGGGTGGGGTTTGGCCCCAGGACCAGACCGGGATCTTGGCCGCGTCTACCGGGGGTGGGTTGGGGCCCGAGTAGATCAGGGCCATGCGGGTGCCCCACTCGATGTAGTAGGCGAAGACGCCGCGGAATTCGGGGTCCGTCGGGAGGCCGACCTCGTCGGCCGTGTCCATGAGCAGGTCCACCCAGCGGCGGCGCTGTTTCTCGGTGATCGCGCGGCCCAGGTGTTTGGTGGCCATGTGCTGGTGGCCGCCGTGGTGGGCGGTGTAGTCCGAGGGGCCGCCGAAGACCTCCGACAGCCAGACCGCGACGTGCTGCGGGTGCTCCGAGTCCATGCCGGCGAACACCGGGGCCAGGATCTCGTCCCGCAGGGCGCGGGCGTAGAAGGCGTCGGTGAGGCGGTTCATCGCCTCCGCGCCGCCCATCCACTCGTAGATGGTGGGTGTCGTGCTCATGATTCCCCTGCGGCCTTTCCCGTGCCCGCGACGCCGGTCACCGTGTAGTGCTGCATTTCCTCGATCGCCGTCACGTACGGGCGGATCGCGCTGAAGAAGGCCGGGAAGTGCTCGCCCTTGCGGAAACCGCCCAGGTGGGCCTCGATCGAGGTCCAGCGGATCCGGAGGATGTAGCGCTCCTTCTCCTCCTCGCAGCGGGCCAGTTCGTAGTCGATGCACTCGGGCGAGGCGGCCAGGGCCTCGGCGGCCCGCGCGTAGGCGTCCTCGAAGGCCGGCTGGTCGTCCAATGCGATCCGGTAGCGGATGTATTCGACGGTGGTGGTCATGTGTGCGTGCCTCTCCCCTGGGTGTTGGTCCTGGCCAGCCTTACGCGATCATGAGTGCCCTTGGGTGGATTTCTTCATTCGGGCTCCGACTTCCTGGAGTCCGTCGCGTCCGTCGCGTCCGTCGCGGCGGACGCGTCCGGGCCCTTGGTGCGGACCTGGTGGACCTTGTCGAGGGATTCGCGCAGCTCCGTCAGCCAGCTGTCGGTGTTGCGCCCGACGAGGCGGACGCACCAGGCCAGCGCGTCGGCCCGGCTGCGGGCCACGCCGCCGGCGACCAGGGTGTCGAGGACCTGGCGTTCGGACTGGCGCAGGCGGGTCATGACCGGGACGGCGAGGTGGGTGAAGAGCGTGGTCTCCTCACCCACCCGCACGCCCCAGGCGACCTTGCGGCGGTAGAGCTCCTCGGCCTCGCGGGCCACCTCGATGCGCTGTTCGCGGGTGCGTTCGCGGAACTCCTTGACCGACTCGGTCGCCGGGATGGTGCCGACGACCGTGATCTCCTCGCGGTCGGCCGTGACCGAGACGAGGGATGCGTAGACGTCCACCGGCAGGCGCTCGGCGAACCACACGCGGAGCTGTTCGCTCTGTTCGGCTGTAATCATGTAATCAACGTTGCGTCCGTTGCTCTCTTGATCGCAAGCGTTTTCATGTATTCGGTTTTCGGATGCGCGGTGCGCTCAGCCCATCGAGCGGTAGCGGTGGATCAGGGAGACCGCCATCGCGCCCTCGCCCACGCCCGAGGCGACCCGCTTCACCGAGTGGGCGCGGACGTCGCCCGCCGCGAAGACGCCGGGGACGCTCGTCTCCAGGGGGTAGGGGGCGCGTTCCAGACTCCACTCGGCCGGGAGCTCACCGCCGTTCGAGATCAGGTCCGAGCCGGTGAGGACGAAGCCGTACTCGTCCCGCTCGACGACGCCCGCGAGCCAGCCGGTGTGCGGGCGGGCGCCGATGAAGGTGAACATGAACCGGGCCGGGATCTCGGTGTCCTTGCCCGTTTCGGAGTCGTGCAGGGTCAGTCGTTCGAGGTGCTCGTCCCCGTCCAGGCGGACCACCGACGTGTGGACCCTGACCTCGATGTTCGGGGTGCGGTCGATCTCGTCGATCAGGTAGCGGGACATGCTCGCGTCCAGGGAGGCCGCGCGGACCAGGATCGTCACGCGGGCGGCGTACTTGGCGAAGTGCACCGCCGCCTGGCCCGCGGAGTTGGCCCCGCCGACGATGAACACGTGTTGCGAGATGCAGGCCGAGCTCTCCGTGGTCGCGGCGCCGTAGTAGAGTCCCGCCCCCTCGAAGCGGTCCGCGCCGGGGGCGTCGAGACGGTTGTACGAGACGCCGGTGGCGAGCAGGACCGTCTCGGCGGAGATCTCCGTGCCGTCCGCCAGGGTCAGGATCTTCGCCGGGTCGTCCCGGGTCAGCGAGACCGCCTCCACCGGGTGCAGGATCTCGGCGCCGAACCGGGAGGCCTGGATGGTGGCCCGGCGGGTCAGGTCGCCGCCCGAGAGGCCCGAGGGGAAGCCGAGGTAGTTCTCGATCAGGCTGGAGGTGCCGGCCTGGCCGCCCGGCGCGCGGGAGTCCAGCATGAGGGTCGACAGGCCTTCGGAGGCGGAGTAGACCCCCGCCGCGAGGCCCGCGGGCCCCGCGCCGACGATGACGCACTCGTAGTGCGGGCGCGAGGCGGTGGTGGCCAGGCCCAGGCGCTGGGCGAGCTGGATGTCGGTCGGGGCGGAGAGCACCGCCCCGTCTGGGAAGCGGACGAGCGGGAGCGCCCCGTCGGGCTGGGCGGCGATCAGGGTCAGTGCCTCGGGGTCCCGCTCGACGTTGAGGAAACGGAACGGCTGGCCGTTGCGGGTGAAGAAGTCCCGGACGGCGTGGGTGCCGGGGGAGACGAGGTGGCCGGCGACGATGATCCCGTCGTACGCGGGGCGGTACGTGGCCAGCCAGTCCGACAGCAGGTCGTCCAGGACCGGGAAGAGCCGCTCGTGCGGCGGGTCCCACGGTTTGAGCAGGTAGTAGTCCAGCCGGACCCGGTTGATGGCGGTGATCGCCGCGTCGGTCTCCGCGTACGCCGTCAGCAGGACGCGGCGGGCGTCCGGGAAGCGGCTGACCGCCTCCAGCAGGAACTCGACGCCGGTGACGTCCGGCATGCGCTGGTCCACGAGGAACAGCGCCGGGTCGTGGCCGCGTTCGTCGAGGGAGTCCAGGATCTTCAGGGCGTCGGCCGCCGAGGAGGCGCCGAGCACCCGGTAGCGGTCGCCGTAGGCGCTGCGCAGGTCGCGGCGGACGGCGCGCAGTACCTGCGGGTCGTCGTCCACGGCCAGGATGACCGGCTTCTTGTTCTCCGCGCGCTCGGCGGCGGCCGCGGCCACCGACGTGGCGGCGGGAGCGGCGTGAGCGCCGGGAGTGGCGGGGGCGGCGGGGGCGGTGGAGCTCTCCGGCGCCGCGCTCATGCCGGGTCCAGCATCAGCTGGTCGGCGTAGCACCAGGCCCAGTCCTCGCCGGGCTCCTGGGAGGCCGCGATGGGGTGCTCGGTGGTGCGGTAGTGCCCGGTGGCGTGACGGTTCTTCGACGAGTCGCAGCATCCGACGTGCCCGCAGCTCAGGCACATCCGCAGGTGCACCCAGGTGTCGCCGGCGATGAGGCACTCCTCGCAGCCCACGGCGGTGGGCTTCACCGGACGTATCTGATCGATGTGTGTGCACAACAGGTCCATCGTCATCGTCCCCGTCCCTCTCCTCGTGCTCATGCTCGTTCACCAACACGGCCCGCGCGCCCGTGATTCACGGCGCGTCCAGACCATAGGACGGGGCCCCCGTAATGGTTCAGCGATTCGGCCGAAGTCAGGTAGTCCTGAAGCTACTTCATGACGTCCGCCGACGACTTCCTGAGGTGCCCACATGACCTGCCCCGCTACCTCACGAAGTCGCACACCAGCGCTTTGACGAAGGCCCTGGGCGCGGCCAGTGTGGGGGACGCCAACGACAACAGGCGGCGCCTGGAGGAATACGTGAGCAGAAAGATTCTGGTCATTGTCTCCGAACACGGTTACTGGGCCGAGGAACTGATCGGCCCCGTATCGAAGTTCGATGAGCGGGGCTACGAGGTCACATTCGCCACGCCGACCGGAAAGCGTGCACACGCTCTTCCGCCGAGCCTCGACGCGAACTACATCGACCCTCCGCTGGGACGCTCGGTCACCACCGAGGAGAACGCCCGGCTGGGGCGGGAGTTCGAGCAGTCGAGCCGACTGGACTCGCCGCTCGACATCGAGGCGTGGGTCCCCGAGCGTCCGTACACGAGCGACGAGGGCTACCTGCCCAAGCTGGAGCAGTACCACCGCGATCTGGACAAGCTCGACGCCGACATCGCCGGGTACGACGCGATCCTCATCGTCGGCGGCAGCGGCCCGATCGCCGACCTCGCCAACAACGAGCGCGTGCACGCCCTGATCCTGGCCTTCCAGAAGGCCGGCAAGGTCGTGGCGGCGGAGTGCTACGGGGTCGCCTGCCTGGCCTTCGCCCGGGACTGGAGCGACCGCAAGAGCATCATCTGGGGCAAGCACGTGACCGGCCACTGCAAGGAGTACGACTACAAGGACGGCACCGGATTCCTCGGTACCGACTTCAACATGGGGCCGCCGCCGTATCCGCTGGAGTACATCCTGCGCGACGCGACGGGACCAAGCGGCGCGTACCACGGGAATTTCGGAAAGCCGGTCTCGGTCATCGTCGACTTCCCCTTCGTCACCGGACGTTCCACCCCCGACTCGTATCTCACGGGGCAGAAGATCGTAGAAGTCCTGGAGGACGGTCTCACCCGATACGGCTGGTAATCCCGGGACCGTAGAGAAATCGGAGAATCGAGGGGGAATTCATGGAAGCCACTCCCGGACGGGAAAGGCTGATCGAGCAGTTCAAGGCCGACGGCCTGAATGTGATGTTCGGAAATCCGGGGACGGTGGAACAGGGATTCCTCGACGCGGTGGACGCGGCGGAGGACTTCCACTACGTCCTCGCCCTCCAGGAGACCGTGGCCGCCGGCATCGCCGACGGCTACGCCCGGGCGACCGGCGGCGCGGCCCTGCTCCAGCTGCACTCCGGGGTGGGTCTGGGCAACGGCATCGGCATGCTCTACCAGTCGCTGCGCGGCCACACCCCGCTCGTCGTGGTCGCCGGTGACGCCGGGGTGCGCTACGACGCCATGGACGCGCAGATGGCGTCCGATCTCGTGGCGATGGCGAAGCCGGTGACCAAGTACGCGACCCGGGTCACCGACCCTCGTTCCGTGCTCCGCACCATCCGGCGGGCCGTGAAGATCGCGCTCACCCCGCCCCGGGGGCCGGTGTTCGTGGCGCTGCCGATGGACGTGCTGGACGAGCTCAACTCCGAACCCGTCCTGCCGGCCACGGTGCCGCTCACCGACGTGGCGCCCTCGCCGGCTTCGGTGGGGCGGGCGGCCGAGCTGCTCGCCTCCGCCGAGCGGCCGGTCGTCCTCATCGGCGACGGGGTCGCGCTCTCCGGGGCGCAGAACGAGCTCGCCACCGTCGCCGAGCTGCTGGGCGCCGACGTGTACGAGGTCGACTCCTCCGAGGTCAACATCGCGGCCTCGCACCCGCTGCGCCGCGGCCAGACGGGCCACATGTTCGGCCCGCACAGCAAGGAACTGGTCGGGGACGCCGACGGGGTGCTGATCGTCGGCACCTATGTCTTCCCGGAGGTGTTCCCCGAACTGGAGAGCCCCTTCCGGGCGGGCGCGAAGGTCGTCCACATCGACCTCAACGCCTACGAGATCGCCAAGAACCACCCGGTGGACCTGGGCCTGGCCGCGGACCCCAAGCAGGCGCTGCGCGCGCTGGCCGGCGTACTGGACCGGCTGCTGACCCCGCAGCGGCGGGCCGCGGCGGCCGCCCGGCTCGACGTACGGACCCGGGAGCGGGCCCGCGAGGCGCGGGCGGCCACGGACGACGGCACGCCGATGGCCGTCTTCCTGAAGACCCTGGCCGAGCGCACCGGCGGGGACCTGATCGTCTTCGACGAGGCCCTCACGACCTCGCCGCTGGTCACGCGGTACCTGCCGGCGGAGCGCCCCGGCGACTACCACCTCACCCGGGGCGGTTCGCTCGGTGTGGGCTTCCCCGGCGCGGTCGGGGCCAAGCTGGCCCGGCCGGAGCGGCTGGTCGTCGGCTTCGCGGGCGACGGCGGGTCGATGTACACGTACCAGGCGCTGTGGACCGCGGCCCGGCACGGCATCGACGCCAAGTTCGTCGTCTGCAACAACCGCAAGTACCGGCTGCTGGACGACAACATCGCCCAGTACTGGCGGGAGCGGGACATCCCGGAGCACGGCTTCCCGGGCTCCTTCGACCTCTCGCACCCCGAGATCGACTTCGCCGGGCTGGCCCGCTCGCTCGGCGCCGGCGGAACGCGGGTGGAGAAGCCGGACGAGGCGGTCGCCGCCGTGACCCGGATGCTGTCCCACCCCGGGCCGTTCCTCGTCGACATCCAGATCTGACAGCCATCCGACGCAGTACCCAGCACGGAACAGGAGGAGACCGCATGCCCGCCGAGCGGCAGCTGACCGAGGACGCGATCCGCAGTTTCGCCGAGAAGTGGTACGTGGCGCTGGACCAGCACGTGGGGCTGGACGACGTACTCGCCCTGATCACCGAGGACCTTGAGTTCAAGGTCCCCGAGGACACCTTCCTCGGGCACGAGGGCTTCGGCCGCTGGTACGCGGCCGTCACCCACCGCTTCTTCGACGAGGTGCACACGGTCACGAAGGTGGAGCCCGTCATCGAGGGCGAGCGGGCGGTCGTCCGGGTCCTCGTCAACTGGCAGGCCAAGATCTGGGACCCGCCGGGCGCCCGCAGTCAGTGGCTGGGCTTCGACGCCGACCAGACGTGGACCGTGGTGGCCGGTCCCGACGGACCGCTGATCAAGCAGTACACCGTCAACGACCTGGCGCCGATGCCCGGTTCCGGCTCCCTCTGACCGCCGGCGAAGGAGAAGCGACGATGACCGAAGTGACACGGGAGCGGGTGCGGGCGGCCTACGCCGCCCTCGGCTCCGGCGACCGGGCGCGCATCCTGGAGTACTACTCCGAGGACCTGCGCTGGCTGGTGCCGGGCAACCACCCGCTGGCCGGCTGGTACGAGAGCCTGGACGCCTTCCTGGAGCTGATGGGGCAGACCCACAAGCTCACGGGCGGCACCTTCCGGATGGACCTCGAGGCGGTCCTGGTCGGCGAGGACTGTTCAGCGGACGTCTGCCGCAACGTCGCCCTGCGGGCCGGCGCGGCCGAGGCGAGCGCCTCCCCGTACGAGCGGATGGACTACCCGGTCTTCCACTTCATGCGGTGGCGGGACGGCCGGATCGTCGAGGGCCGCGACGGGCTCTTCGGGGACTCGGCGGCCGCCTTCAGCCAGTTCTGGGCGCCGTTCGCGCCGGACGGAACCCGCAGGGACCGATAGGGGGATGAGCGCGATGGATGGACGAGAGAGCCACACCGAAGTCCTTCGGAAGTATTACGAGTACGCCAACGCCGGGGACTGGGACCGCTGGTGCGACCTGTTCGCCGAGGACCAGGTGATGGACGAGCAGCTCGCCGGCCACATCGAGGGCCTGGACGTCCTGCGCTCGATGATGAAGGGCATGGGGACGATGTACCGGGTCTTCCGCAACGAGCCCCTGCACTTCATCGTCGACGGTGAGAAGGCCGCGGCCGTCTCGCACCTGACCGCGGTCAGCGCCTCCGGCGAGGCCATCGAGGCCGAGGTCATGAACTTCTTCCGGATCGTGGACGGGAAGATCGCCTACATGGCGAACTACCACGACACGGTCCCCTTCCAGGTGCTGAGCCAGGGCTGAGGGGGGCCGGACCCGTGAGTGCTTCCGAGACCGCAGAGTACGACTACATCGTGGTGGGATCCGGCACCGCCGGCAGTGTGCTGGCGGGCCGGCTCTCCGAGGACCCGGACGTCTCCGTCCTCGTCCTGGAGGCGGGCGGCTCCAGGATCCCGCCCGAGGTGGACGACCCGTCCTCCTGGTACAAGCTCCTCGGCGGGCCCGTGGACTGGGGCTACACCAGCACCCCGCAGCCCGGACTCGACGGCCGCCGTACGTACGAACCGCGCGGCAAGGCCCCCGGCGGCAGCAGCAACCTCTACATCATGATGCACATCCGGGGCCACGCCTCGGACTTCGACAACTGGGCTTACCAGGGCGCGGCCGGCTGGGCGTACGAGGACGTGCTCCCGTACTTCGCGCTGCTGGAGGACCAGGAGGACGCCACCGCCGCCACCACCGGCACCCGGGGCCCGCAGCGGATCACCCACGCCGGGCGGCACGGCCCCAACCCGGTCTCCCACGCCTTCATCGACGCCGCCGTCGAGCTGGGCCACGAGGAGATCGCCGACTTCAACACCGACGGGCCCCGGCGGGGCCTCTTCGGCACCGGCTGGCACCACATCGACGTGGCCGACGGCCGCCGCCAGGGCGTCCTGGCCGCCTATCTGGAGCCCGCGCTCGACCGCCCCAACCTGACCCTGCGCACCAACGCGCAGAGCACCCGGCTGCTCTTCGACGGGGACACCTGCACGGGCGTCGAGTACGCCCAGCTCCAGGCGCCCGCCGAGTTCCCCGGCCGGACCGTCCAGGACGGGCACAGCAGCGCGCCCGGGCCCGGGCTGCACACCGTACGGGCCCGCCGGGAAGTGATCGTGGCCGCGGGGGCGATCGAGTCCCCGAAGCTGCTGCTGCTCTCCGGCATCGGCCACCCCGAGCAGCTGCGCGAGCACGGCATCGCGGTCACCGCGGCGCTGCCCGGGGTCGGCGAGAACTTCCACAACCACGTCCTGACCGGGCTGATGGCCGAGGTCACCCAGGAGCTCCCGCCGCCGGCGCAGAACCTGTCGGAGAGCGCGCTGTTCCTGTCCTCGCGGCCCGGGCTGCCCGCGCCGGACCTCCAGATCGCCTTCGTCCACGTGCCCTTCGACGTGATCGTCGGCCAGGACCACCCGAACACGGTGTCCATCCTGCCCGGCGTCGTACGGCCGGTCTCGCGCGGCTGGATCAGGCTGGCGAGCGCCGACCCGCTGGCCCACCCGCTGATCAACCCGAACTACCTGGGCGACCGGTGGGACCTGGAACGGATGGTGCAGGGCGTCAAGACCGCCCGGGAGATCTTCGCGACCTCCGCGTTCTCCCCCTGGTACAAGCAGGAACTCCAGCCCGGTCCGGGCTACGTGAGCGACGACGACCTGCGGACCTTCGTGAAGCAGAAGTCGGAGAGCTACCACCACCAGGCCGGATCCTGCCGCATGGGCATCGACGACCTCTCCGTCGTCGACCCCGAGCTGCGGGTGCACGGCGTACGGAACCTGCGCGTCGTCGACGCCAGCGTGATGCCCGCCGTCCCGTCGGGCAACTGCCACACCGCCATCGCGATGATCGCCGAGCGCGCGGCGGACTTCCTGAGGGGGGTGTCCCGTGCCTGATGCCGTCCTGCGCGAGGGTGCGCTGTCCGGGACCAGGATCGCGGTCCTGGTCGAGAGCGACTACTACGAGCCGGAGATCTTCTACTACCAGCACCGGTTCGCGGAGGAGGGCGCCGAGGTCGACTTCCTGACCCGGCTGTGGGGCAACGGCTCCATCACCTTCACCGGGCACGAGTACCGGGCGCCCTTCACCGCCGACCGGTCCCTGGAGGGGCTGAGCGACGAGGAACTGCGCCGGTACGCGGCGATCATCGTGCCCTCCGGCATGGTGGCCGACCGGCTGCGCTACACCGAGGACGTGGACCAGCTGGCCCCGGCGACGGAGCTGCTGCGCCGGGCCTTCGAGGAGCCGACGGTCCTCAAGGGGATCATCTGCCACGGCATGTGGCTGGCCTCCTCCATCCCGGACAAGGTGCGCGGCCGCAAGGTGGTCTGCCACAACAACCTCATCGGTGACGTCCGCAACATGGGCGGCCAGTACGTCGACGAGGACGTGGTGGTCGACGGTGACCTGGTCACCGGCCGCACCGGCGCCCACCACCACCTCTTCGCCCGCCGGATCATCGAACTGATCGCGGCCGGGCGGGGCCGCGGAGCCGGCTGATGGCCGGGCTGCGGTGGTCGCACGTGGGTCTGAACTGCACGGACCAGAAGACCACCGAGGAGTTCTACACCCGGTACTTCGGCTTCACCCGGGCCAGGGTGGTCGACCTCGGGGAGGCCCAGATCGTGTTCCTGCGCAAGGGGGACGCGTACCTGGAGCTCTTCGCGGCCGGGGCCACCGAACCGGCCCGCACGGCGCACGACGACGGGCCGCAGGCTCCGGGCCGGATGCGCCACCTGGCCTTCCAGACCGACAGCGTGGACGCGTTCCTGGCCGAGCTGGGGGACGCGGCGGAAGTGACCCTGGGGCCGCTGGACTTCGACGACTTCATCTGCGGGTGGCGGACCGTGTGGGTCCGCGATCCCGACGGGGTCATCGTCGAGGTCAGCCAGGGATACGAGGACGACAGCACCACCTCTGTCACCGGTGAGTGACCTCTTCTCGCCACGTCCGTGCGATGCCCCGGCCGTGCCAGCCGAAGGCCGCACGGGCGAGTGAGGCGAACCGAGCCCTCAAAAAAAGGACGGTATGACATGGCGGACGCCGTGAGCTTCTCCTTCTCCGACACGATCGCCGGCTACGTCGAACGCTTCGACTCCGCGTCGCGCGTGCTGCGCCTGAAGACCTCCGACGGCCGCGGGTTCGACGTCTCGCTCGCCGGCGGTCCCAGCGCCGAGCTGGTCCGCAACCTGGACGAGCCCTACATCGACGCTTCCGGGCACATCGACGAGATGCTCTCGCCCGGCCGGTTCCTCTTCGTCTACGGAGTCCACTACCCGGAGCACGGCGGGCGTTTCGACGCCAAGCGCCTGGTGTTCCTGGGCCGCGGCGCCGAGGACTACCGTTTCGAGGAGCCCAGCTGGTGGATCAAGCAGATCGAGTCGCTGGCCGACTTCTACAAGCGGGCGCAGTTCGGTGACGGGCCCGTGGACTTCACCGAGTACCGCACCGAGATCCGGCTCGGCGGTGACAAGACCGCCAGCCACGTCCAGGAGACCGACACGATCTCCCGCCTGGTCTACGGCATGGCGTCGGCCTACCTGCTGACCGGCAAGGACGAGTACCTGGAGGTCGCCGAGCGCGGCACCGAGTACCTGCGCAAGCACATGCGGGTCGTGGACAGCGAGGAGGACGTGGTCTTCTGGTACCACGGCATCAGCGTCGACGGGGACAGCGAGCGCAAGCTCTTCACCTCGGAGTTCTCCGACGACTACGACGCGATCCCGATGTACGAGCAGATCTACGCGCTGGCCGGCCCCATCCAGACGTACCGGATCACCGGAGACGTCCGGATCAAGAACGACGCGGACGCCACGATCCGGCTGTTCGACAAGTTCTTCTTCGACCCGGAGCAGGGCGGCTACTACTCGCACATCGACCCGATCCTCTTCAGCGCCGACCACGAGTCCCTCGGCGAGAACGCCGAGCGCAAGAACTGGAACTCGGTCGGTGACCACGCGCCCGCGTACCTGATCAACCTGTACCTGGCGACCGGCGAGCAGAAGTACGCCGACTTCCTCGAGTACACCTTCGACACCATCGCGGACAAGTTCCCGGACTACAAGAACAGCCCCTTCGTCCAGGAGCGCTTCTTCCGCGACTGGTCGCACGACACCGCGCACAGCTGGCAGCAAAACCGCGCGGTGGTCGGCCACAACCTGAAGATCGCCTGGAACCTGATGCGGATGAACTCGCTGAAGGCCAAGCCGGCCTACGAGGACCTCGCCAGGAAGATCGGCGAGATCATGCCGGCGGTCGGCAGCGACGTGCAGCGCGGCGGCTGGTACGACGTGGTCGAGCGGATCAAGTCCGGCGACGAGGAGACGTATCGATTCGCCTGGCACGACCGCAAGGCCTGGTGGCAGCAGGAGCAGGCGATCCTCGCCTACCTCATCCTGAACGGCACGGTCGGCGGCGAGGCGAACCTGCGCGAGGCCCGGCAGGCGCAGGCCTTCTACAACACCTTCTTCCTCGACCACGACGAGGGCGCCGTCTACTTCAACGTGCTCGCCAGCGGTACGCCGTACCTGCTCGGCACCGAGCGGCTCAAGGGCAGCCACTCGATGTCCATGTACCACTCGGCGGAGCTCTGCTACCTCTCCGCCGTCTACAACAACCTGCTCATCAACGGCCGGGAGATGGACTTCCACTTCCAGCCCGACCCCACCGACCTGCCCGACCGCGTCCTGCGCGTCTCGCCCGACCTGCTCCCGGCCGGCTCGGTGCGGATCGCGTCCGTGGAGATCGACGAGAAGCCGTACACCGACTTCGACGCCGAGGCCCTCACCGTGCGGCTGCCCGACGTCCAGGGCCGGGTGAAGGTCAAGGTCCGGCTGCGTCCAGTGGCCAAGAAGTAGCGCTCAACGGGGGGCGCCCCAACCAGAGGGGAATGCAATGACTCTCAACCTGAAGGAACGCCGGAACAAGGCGGGCACCGTGCTCGTCGCCACCGGTGAGATCAACAGCGAGACGTCCGGAGCCCTGCTCCAGACCCTGCTGCCGCTGGTCCGCGAGGGCAAGCCGCTGCGGATCGACCTCACGGCCGTCACCTACGTCTCCAGCGCGGGCCTGCGCACGCTGCTCGTCGCCTACCGCGAGGCCCAGCACGTCGGAGTCGCCGTCACCCTCTACGGGGTGAGCGAGGAAGTCCGGTTCGTCATGTCGGCCACCGGCTTCCTCGACTTCTTCGAGAGCGGGGAGGCCGTCGCGGCGGCCGCCAAGGCCAAGGCCAAGGCCGCGCGATGACCGAGGCCCAGAGCGAGCAGGTCCTGCGCGTCGACGCGTACCCGACCCACGAGGTGGGCGGGTACCGCGTCCGCGCCGGCAAACCGTTCCCCTTCGGGGCCAATGTGGTCCCCGGCGGGATCAGCTTCTCCGTCTTCTCCGACCAGGCCACCTCCATGACCCTGGTCATCTACAAGCGCGGAGAGCCCGAGCCGATGGCCGAACTGGAGTTCCCCGAGGAATTCCGCACCGGCAGCGTCTTCGCCATGACCGTCTTCGGCCTCGACCACGAGAACATCGAGTACGGGTACCGGGCCGACGGCCCCTACGACCCGGTCTCCGGCCACCGCTTCGACGCCCGGCAGGTCCTCTCCGACCCGTACGCCCGGCTGATCGCCGGCCGCGACGTGTGGGGCGTGGAGCCGGACCGCAGCCGCGGCTACCAGTACCGCTCCCGCGTCTGCCTCCAGGACTTCGACTGGGGCGACGACACACCGCTGGGCATCCCCGCCGAGGACCTCGTCGTGTACGAGACCCACGTGCGCGGCTTCACCCGGCACCCCAACTCGCAGGTCACCGCCCCGGGCACCTTCGCGGGGCTGCGCGAGAAGATCCCGTACCTCAAGGAACTCGGGGTCAACTGCGTCGAGCTGCTCCCGGTGTTCGAGTTCGACGAGAGCGACAACCCGCGCTCCAACCCGGAGACGGGCGAGCGGCTCTTCGACTACTGGGGCTACAACACCGTCTCCTTCTTCGCGCCCAAAGCCGGCTACGCGGCCACCGGGCGGTACGGGATGCAGGGCGACGAGTTCCGCACCCTGATCAAGGACCTGCACGCGGCCGGCATCGAGGTCATTCTCGACGTCGTCTTCAACCACACCGCCGAGGGCAACGAGCAGGGCCCGACGATCTCCTTCAAGGGGCTCGACAACGCCACCTACTACATGCTCACGCCGGAGGGGTACTACTTCAACTTCAGCGGCACGGGCAACACGGTCAACTGCAACCACCCCGTCGTGCGCAACTTCGTGCTCGACTGCCTGCGCCACTGGGTCGCCGACTACCACATCGACGGCTTCCGCTTCGACCTCGCGGCCATCCTCGGCCGGGCCCTGGACGGCACGCCGCTGCCCAACCCGCCGCTGCTGGAACTTCTCGCCTACGATCCGGTCCTGCGGCACACCAAGCTCATCGCCGAGGCCTGGGACGCCGGCGGCCTCTACGAGGTCGGCAACTTCCCGGCGTACGGCCGCTGGGCGGAGTGGAACGGCAAGTACCGCGACACCGTGCGCAGCTTCCTCAAGGGCGACTCCGGGGTCATCGGCGAGCTGGCCACCCGTATCGCCGGCTCGCCCGACCTGTACTCCAGCCGCGGCACCGCGGCCTCGGTCAACTTCCTGACCGCGCACGACGGTTTCACCCTCGCCGACCTGGTCTCCTACAACGACAAGCACAACGAGGCCAACGGCGAGAACAACAACGACGGTGCCAACGACAACAACAGCTGGAACTGCGGCGTCGAGGGTCCCACCGACGACCCGGAGATCAACGCGCTGCGCACCCGGCAGATGAAGAACGCCCTGGCCATCCTCTTCACCAGCCAGGGCATCCCGATGCTGCTGGCCGGGGACGAGGTCGCCCGGACGCAGGCGGGCAACAACAACACGTACTGCCAGGACAACGAACTGTCCTGGTTCGACTGGGACCAGGTCGACGAGAACGCCGAACTGCTCCGGTTCACGCGGGAGATGATCGCCTTCCGCAAGCACCACCGCGAACTGCGCTCCACCTCCCATCCCACCGGCCAGGTCCGCGAGAACCTCGGCCTGCCGGACATCAGCTGGCACGGGGAGCGGGCCTGGCAGCCCGACTGGTCGGCCGAGAGCCGGCTGCTGGCGGTGGCCCGCTGCGGCACCGGGGACGACGACGTGGTGTACGTGGCCATGAACGCGCACTGGGAGTCGCACGACCTGGAACTGCCCGCCCTGCCGGGAGGCCGGAGCTGGCACCTGTTCGCCGACACCGGGGCCGAGGCACCGCACGACATCCGCACCCCCGGCACCGAGCAGGAGCTGGACAACGCCGGGAAGTACCTGATCGGCCCGCGCTCGGTCGTGATCCTGGTGGGCCGCACGAACGATCCCGACACGCCCTGACCGAAGGAGACCTGACATGCCGCTTTCCGTGTCCCTGAGCATCGAGGGCGACACCACCGTGATCGAGCTGACGGGCGAGCTGGACGCCAAGACCGCGCCGGACTTCCACCAGATGATCGAGAAGGCCGCCGGGCACGGCACCAGCACCGTCGAGATCAGGATGGCCGGCGTCGGCTACATGGCCAGCGCCGGACTGCGCTCCCTGGTCTTCGCCCAGCAGAAGGTCGCGAACAACGTCACCATCAAGGTGGTCGGTGCCATCGAGCCCGTGTCCCGGACCATCCGGACGGCAGGGCTCGACCGCAGCATCGTTCTCACCGATGAGTGACCACCGTGACTGACATGGTCGAACTGGCGAGGACGTCCCGCGTGCTGGAGGTGCCCGCGACGGTGGGGGCACTGGGCGACATCGCCTCGTTCGTCCTGCGGCTGGCCGGACGGGCGGGCCTGGACAAGGGCGCCGCCTACCGGCTCCGGCTGGCCGTGGACGAACTGGCCACGAACATCGTGATGCACGGGTACCGGGGCGGTGACGGACGGATCACCGTCCGGGGCCGCTCCGGCCCGGGCGGGGTGCGGATCGTCATCGAGGACTCCGCACCCCCCTTCGACCCCGTCGAAGGCCGCCTGCCCCCCTGCCCCGGGGTCCCCCCGGAGGACCGGCGGATCGGCGGCCTCGGCATCCACCTGGCGCTGACCAGCGTGGACGAGTTCAGCTACGCGCACAGGGACGGCCGCAACATCAGCACGCTGACTGTGAAGGCTGAGGAGACGGACCGATGCCCTCCACGACTGTGATCATCCTCGACGAGTACCCGCCACCGCCGCCCGAGCTGCTCGACGCCCTGCGGACGATGGACGCGTCGCTCGTCACCCGCACGCTGACGGAGCTGCGGGACGGCCCGATGGAGGACCTGCCCGTCGCGGACGTCCTGCTCGCCCCGGCCGAGTCCGACGGGGAGGCCGTACGGATGGCCGTACGGCGGCTGCGCCGCTGGGCCGGGGCACCCATCGTGGTCGTCTGGACCGTGACGGAGTTCGCCGCCCTGGAGGAACACGTCCGGATCGGGCACGACTACCTCGTACCGCCCTTCCTGCCCGCCCTCGTCGGGGCACGGCTGCACAGCTGCTCGGAGCGCGCCGGGCTCGGCCGCACCCTGCGCGAGGCCGACGCCCGCGCCGAACTCATGGGCTACGAGAAGGAGCTGGAGATCGGCCGGGAGATCCAGGCCGGCTTCCTGCCCGAATCGCTGCCCGTTCCCGCGGGCTGGGAGATCGACGTCCGGTTCCGGCCCGCCCGGCAGGTCGCCGGGGACTTCTACGACGTGTTCGAGATCTCCCGCGGCCGCCGGCTCGCGTTCGTCGTCGCCGACGTCTGCGACAAGGGGGTCGGCGCCGCGCTCTTCATGGCACTGATCCGCTCCCTGCTGCGGCACACCGCACAGAACAGCGGCCTGCAGCACCTGGTCGCCGCCGGACGCACCGGCGGCAGCCGGCGCATCCCGGTCGTCGGCGCCACCCCGCTGCTCAACGCGGTCACCGCCACCAACGGCTACCTCACCCGCAACCACCTGCGGCAGGGCTACTTCGCCACCCTGTTCTTCGGGGTGCTGGACCCGCTCACCGGCAGCCTCGTCTACATCAACGGCGGCCACAACCCGCCCCTCCTGCTGCCCGCCGACGGCAGCCCGCCCCTCGCCCTGGACACCACCGGACCGGCGGTCGGGGTCCTGCCCGACTGCGTCTACACCCTCGGCTACGCCCAGCTGAACCCGGGCGACACCCTGTTCGTGTTCACCGACGGAGTGCCCGAGGCACGCTGCCCGAACGGCAGCTTCCTCGGGGACGAACGGATG
Source organism: Streptomyces sp. NPDC028910 (assembly GCF_055564955.1). Classification (NCBI taxonomy): domain Bacteria; kingdom Bacillati; phylum Actinomycetota; class Actinomycetes; order Kitasatosporales; family Streptomycetaceae; genus Streptomyces; species Streptomyces sp. NPDC028910. The sequence continues at coordinate 111,094 of NZ_JBVHVF010000010.1, forward strand.
CTGGAACTGCTCGCCGGCACCCAGGTGAGCGGCAAGGACGTGGTCGACCGGATCGACCTGGCGGTGCGCGAACACACCGGCACCGCCGAACAGCACGACGACGTCACCATGCTGGCCCTGCACCGGCCACGCGCGGCGCGGGGGCCGCACGCGAACGGTGCCAGTCATAAGGTGGTGGCCTAGATGACCCGCACCATCGTGGTGCACTCGCACCGCGGTGGCACCGGGAAGTCCTCGGTCCTGGCGAACCTCGCGCTGCTCATCGCGGCCGGGGGACGCCGGGTGGGGGTGGTGGACACCGACATCCAGTCACCCACCCTCGACCTGCTGTTCCGGCTAGGACCCGGCGCCTCCCTCGCCGACTACCTGCTGGGCCGCTGCGAGATCGAGGCCACCGCCCAGCAGGTGGGCACCGGCTGCGGTCCGGGACGGCTGTACGTCGTACCGGCCCGGACCGGGACGGCCGCCCTGCGCGAGCTCATGACCAGCGGCTACGACGTGGGCCTGCTGCCGGAGGGCTTCGACCGGCTGGCCCGGCACTACGCGCTCGACGTGCTGCTGCTCGACACCCACGCCGGGCTCAACAACGAGTCGGTGACCGCCATGGCGAGCGCCGACGTACTGATGATCATGGCCAGGGCCGACCGGATCGACCTCTCCGGGGTCGAGGAGACCATCGCCCTCGCCGGGCGCCTGACCTGCCGACGGACCCTGGTGCTGAGCATGGCCCCAGAGGGCATCGACCGGGAAGCGGCCCGGCGGCGCTCCGAGGCGGTCTACGGGGCACCGCTGGCCGGGATCCTTCCGTACTCGCCGGAAATGGCGGCCCTCTACGGGGAGCGCATATTCGCAGAAGCCCATCCCGACCACCTCCTGGTCGGTGAATTCCGCACCATCATCTCGGCGTTGGACGCACGTGACGAAGTATCGCGGGCCTGACGTCACCCCCTTACGCCCCCTGCGGGGGGCGTGTTGAATCGGCAGCGAATCCAGAACAAGGAGAGAATCATGAAGATTCTCGTCGTCATGACGGCCAAGGCCACACTGCATCTCCTGGACGGCGAACAGCACCCCTCGGGATTCTGGGCCGAGGAATTCGTCGTTCCCTTCTCGCTCTTCAAGGCGGCCGGCCACGACGTGGACGTGGCGACGATCGGGGGCCGGGCGCCCACGGTCGACCAGACGAGCATCGACCCCCAGTTCCTCCAGTGGGTCCGCCCCCAGGGTTCGCCGGACGAGGACGCGGCCAACGCCGCCGAGTACGTCCGGGTCATCGAGAACACCCCCCAGCTCAGGGCGCCCCTCGCACTGGAGTCCCTCACCGAGAAGGACATCGCCGACTACGACGGCGTGTACGTCAGCGGCGGCCACGGCGCCATCGGCGACCTGCCCAAGTCCGACGAACTCGCCCAGATCCTGCGCTGGGTCATCGCCCAGGACAAGCCCCTCGCCACCGTCTGCCACGGCCACACCTCGCTGCTCGCGCTGCGCGACGGCGAAGGCCGCTGGCCGTTCGAGGGCTACCGGATGACGGCCTTCTCGCACAGCGAGGAACTGGTCACCAACATGGCCGGCCGGCTCCCGCTGATCCTGGAGATCGAGCTCACCCGGCTCGGCGCGCGCTACGAGAAGGCCGAAGCGATCTGGGACTCGCACGTGGTCGTGGACCGCAAGCTGACGACCGGCCAGAACCCGTACTCCTCCAAGGCCCTCGCCGAGACCTTCTTACGGCAGCTCACGAAGGGCTAGTACCGCCCCCGCCCCCCGCACTCGACACCGGAAGGCAGCCATGACCAAGCGTGAGCTGAGCGGCCAGCCCCTGGCCAATCCCGGGAAGCTGTTCATCGGCGGCAAATGGGTTCCGGCCCAGGACGGCCGCACCGAGCCCGACATCAGCCCCGTGGACGGACAGGAGATCGTGCCGGTGGCCCAGGCCACCGCGGCCGACGCGGACGCGGCCGTCGCCGCCGCCCGCACGGCGTACGAGGAAGGTCCGTGGAGCAGACTCTCCGCCCAGGAGCGCGCGCTGCGACTGAACCGGGTCGGTGAGCTCATCGAGCGCGACCTGGAGGAGATCGCCCTGCTGGAGACCGTGGACATGGGCAAGCCGTTCGCCTTCTCCAGCACGGTCGACGCCCCGATGGCCGCCCAGCTCATGCACTACTACGCCGGGGCCGTGACCCGCGTCGACGGCTCCTCGCGGGCCCCGGCCGGCGGACAGCTCGCCTACACCCTGCGCGAACCGCTGGGCGTGGTCTGCGCGATCACCCCGTTCAACTTCCCGCTGCTGCTGTCGATGACGAAGATCGCACCGGCGCTCGCGGCGGGGAACACGGTGGTCCACAAGCCGTCACCGGCGACCCCGCTCACCGCCCTGAAGATCGCCGAGCTCTTCCAGGAGGCGGAGATCCCGGACGGGGTGCTGAACGTGATCACCGGTCCCGGCGTGGAACTGGGGGAGACCCTCACCGACCACCCGGACATCGACAAGATCGCCTTCACCGGCTCCACCGTGGTCGGCCAGTCCATCATCCGCAAGGCGGCCGGCACCCTGAAGAAGGTGACGATGGAGCTCGGCGGCAAGTCCGCCAACATCGTCTTCGCCGACGCCGACCTCGACGCCGCCGAGGAACTCGCCTTCTTCGGCATCTACTACAACAAGGGCGAGATCTGCACCGCCGGCTCCCGCCTGCTGCTGCACCGCCCCATCCACGACGAGATGGTCGAGCGCCTGGTCCGCCGGGCCACCGCCCTCAAGCCCGGCGACCCGCGCGACCCGGCCACCCTCTTCGGGCCCCTGGCCCACCGCGGCCAGTTCGACAAGGTCAGCTCGTACATCGAGGTGGGCGAGAAGGAAGGCGCCGTGCTGCGCACCGGCGGCACCGGCTGGACCCCCGAGGGCGCCTCCAGCCAGGGCCTGTACTTCCTGCCCACCGTCTTCACCGGCGTCGACAACGGGATGCGGATCGCCCAGGAGGAGATCTTCGGCCCGGTCCTGTCGATCATCCCCTTCGACACCGAGGAGGACGCCGTACGCATCGCCAACGACAGCGCGTACGGCCTCGCCGCCGGCGTCCACACCAAGGACCTGCGGCGGGCCCACCGGGTCGCCTCGCAGATCAAGGCCGGCACGGTCTGGGTCAATTGCTACAACCAGTACGACCCCTCCGTGCCCTACGGCGGCTACAAGGCCTCCGGCTACGGCCGCGAATGCGGCCCCGAGTCGATGGAGAGCTACACCCAGACCAAGTCCGTCTGGATCGGCCTGGACTGAGACCGGCACGTACGGAGACCCCTTCCCGAGGAGCGTCAATGCGGACAGGCATCATCGGCACCGGGCGGATCGGCTCGACCCTGGCCAGGATCCTCGTGGCGGCAGGCCACCAGGTCGTCCTCGCCAACGCCCGGGGCCCGCAGACCCTCGGCCCGCTCGTGGCCGAGCTGGGACGGGCGGCCTCGGCGGCGCACCCCGCCGAGGCCGCCGGCCAGGCCGAACTCCTGGTGCTGATGGTGCCCTTCGACAGGGTGCGGGGACTGCTCCCGCCGCACGTCGTGCAGGACAAGGTGCTGGTGGACGCCACGAACGCGTTCAGCGGCCCCGGCGCGCCCGCCGACCTCGGCGGGCGCGGCTCCAGCGACCTGGTCGCCGAGTGGTATCCCGCCGCCCAGGTCGTGAAATCCCTGAACACCATGCATTTCGAAACCCTCGCCGTCGCGGGCACCGCACCCGGAGAGCGCCTGGCACATTTCACCGCGGGCGACGACGTGAAAGCGAAGGAAATCGTCGCGGGAATCATCACGGATCTGGGATTCGCGCCCGTCGACACCGGCCCGCTGCATTCCGGAGGAATTCTCCAACAGCCCGGCGGGCCCCTCTTCAACCGGCCGCTCACGGAAGCGCAGGCGCTGGCATGGATATCACACTGAACGTGAACGGAAGACCTGAGCAATTCTCGGCGCAGCCGAACGAACTGCTCGTGGAACGGCTCCGCGACGGCCTCGGACTGACCGGTACCAAGGTCGGCTGCGACACCGGCCAGTGCGGCTCCTGCGTCGTCCGGCTCGACGGCCGGTCGGTCAAGAGCTGCCTGGTCCTCACCGCCGCGGCCGCCGGCCGCGAGGTGGCCACCATCGAGGGCGTCACCACCCCCGGCGGTGAACTGTCCGGTCTCCAGGAGGCGCTGCGCCAGGAGCACGGCACCCAGTGCGGCTTCTGCACCCCCGGCATGGTCATGGCCCTCGGCGAGCTCGTCGACTCCACCGCCGACGGCGAGGCCCCCACCGAGCCCGAGATCCGCGAGTGGCTCACGGGCAACCTGTGCCGCTGCACCGGCTACCACAGCGTCGTACGGGGAGTGCAGCGCGCCTGCGCGGCCTCCCGCGCCGAGGTGCCCGCCGGTCTCTCCGCGTCCGGCACCGCCGCCGCATCCACCGCTGCCGGACAGGAGGCGTGAGGGACATGACCGCAATGACGGGGGAGAGCGCCCTCCCCGGCGACGGCGTGCTCGGCCGCCCCCTGGACAGCCGTGAGGATCCGCAGCTGCTGCGCGGCGAGGCGACGTACGTGGCGGACATCGACCTGCCCGGCACCGCCCACATGGCCATCCTCGGCAGCACCGTGGCCCACGCGAAGATCCTCTCCATCGAGACCAAGGCCGCCGAGCAGTTGCCCGGCGTGCTGAAGGTGGCCACCGCGGCCGACTTCACCGACGTCATGCCGCTGCCCTGCATCTGGATACCCGGCGGGGTCGAGAGCCACTTCCCGCCGCACCCCTACGGACTTCCGGGCGCCCGCCCGGTCCTCACCGGCGACACCGTGCGGCACGTCGGCGACCCCATCGCCGTGGTCGTCGCCGAGACCCCGCGCCAGGCCGCCGCGGCGCTGGCCGCCATCTCCGTCGAGTACGAGCCGCTGCCCGTGGTCACCCGGGCCGACGAGGCGCTCGCCGACGGCGCGCCCCAGCTGCACGAGGCCGTCCCGGGCAACCTGAACGCGTACTGGACCTGCGGCGACAAGGACCGCACCGACGCGGCCATCGCCGAGGCCGAGGTCACGGTCGAGCTCGACCTCGTGAACCAGCGCACGATCAACAGCCCCATCGAGCCGCGCGGCGCGGTCGGCGACTACAACGCCGCCACCGGCGAGTACACGCTCTACGCCTCCACCCAGGGCCCGCACAACCACCGCTTCCTGCTCTCCGCGCTGGTCCTCGGCATCCCCTTCAACAAACTCCGGGTGATCGCCCCGACCGTCGGCGGCAGCTTCGGCACCAAGGGCTACCTCTACCCCGACATGCCCCTGGTCCTGCTGCTCTCCAAGGCCCTCGGGCGCCCCGTGAAGTGGGTGGACACCCGCACCGGACTGATGAACTCCACCGTCCAGGGCCGCGACCACCGCCAGCACGTCACCCTCGCCGGCACCCGCGACGGCCGCATCACCGCCGTGCGCTGCACCAGCTACGCCAACCTCGGCGCGTACCCCTCGACGATCGGCCCGGGTGTCGCCACCGCCCTGATGGGCCGCTCCATCAGCGGGATGTACGACATCGACGCGGCCTTCTGCGAGGTCTACGCCGCCTTCACCAACACCGTCTCGCTCGGCGCCCAGCGCGGCAGCGGGCGCGCCGAGGCCGCCTTCCTCATGGAGCGCCTGGTCGACCGGTACGCCTCCGAGATCGGCATGGACCCGGCGGCCGTGCGGCGCAAGAACCTGGTGCCGAAGGAGAAGTTCCCGTACGACAACGGCCTCGGCTGGACCTACGACTCCGGGAACTACCAGCTGAACTTCGACCGGGCGATCGAGCTGTCGGGCTACGCCGACATGCCCGCCCGCAAGGCCGAGGCCCGCACCCGCGGCAAGCGCCTCGGCGTCGGCCTCGCCACCTACGTCGCCATCTGCGGGGTCGGCCCCTCCACCCGGATGTCCCAGGAGGGCATGCTCGGCGGCACCTGGGAGAGCGCCAACATCCGCGTCCACCCCACCGGCGAGGTCACCGTCACCGTGGGCTCCGCCTCCACCGGCCAGAGCCACGGCACCGTCTTCGCGCAGGTCGCCGCCGACGAGCTCGGCATCGACCCGGACACCGTCCAGGTCCTCGAAGGCGACACGCAAAAGGCCCCGTACGGGCAGGGCACCTACGGCTCCCGCTCCTACAGCATGGCCGCGCCCGCCGTCGCCCTCACGGCCCGGAAGATCAAGAGCAAGCTGGTCCGGGCCGGCGCCGTCTTCCTGGGCGTTCCCGAGGACAAGGTGGTCTACGCGGACGGCAAGGTCCACGAAGAGGGCAACGAGGAGAACGCCAAGACCTTCGCCGAGCTGGCGATGGCCATGTGGTACGGCTGGGGGCTGCCCCCGGAGATCGAGCCGGCCCTCGACGAGACCACCCACTTCGACCCGCCGGACTTCAACTACCCCTTCGGGACGCACGTCGCCGTCGTCGAGATCGACGAACTGACCGGCGAGACCGAGGTGGTGGCCTACACCGCCGTCGACGACGCCGGGAACATCGGCAACCCGAAGATCGTCCTCGGCCAGATCGAGGGCAGCATCGTCCACGGCCTCGGCCAGGCCCTGATGGAGGTCGCCGAATACGACGAGAACGGGGGGCTCGTCAGCGCCGACCTGGGCCACTACGCCCTCCCGCGCGCCGCCGACGTGCCCTTCTTCGCGCTCGACAAGACCGTCACGCCCAGCCCGCACAACCCGCTCGGTGCCAAGGGCGCGGGCGAGATCGCCACCGTCCCGCCCGCCGCCGCCGTCGTCAACGCGGTCGTCGACGCCCTCTCCGACCTGGGCGTCCAGCACATCGACATGCCGGTCACCCCCGAGAAGGTCTGGCGCCGCCTGAGAGGGGAAGCCCAGTGATCCTCACCGACTTCGACTACGTCCGGCCCGCCGGCCTCGACGAGGCGCTGGCCCTGCTGTCCGGGACGCGCGGGGCCCGGGTACTGGCCGGGGGGCAGAGCCTGCTGCCCGACCTGCGCACCGGAGCCGAATGCGCCCGGCTGCTGGTCGACATCCGGCAGCTGGAAGAACTGCGCGGCATCGGGCGCACTCCCGGCGGCCGGCAGCTGCGGATCGGGGCCGTCACCACGCTCGCCGAGCTCGCCGCGGACCCGCTGGTGCTCGCCGAGGCGCCCGAACTGGCGGCCGCGGCCCGCTCCAACGGCGACCCGCAGGTCCGCAACCTCGGCACCGTCGGCGGGAACCTCGCCGCCGCCGGACGGGCCACCGACCTGCCGGTCGCCGCCATCGCCGCCGACGCCGTGGTCGAACTGGCCGGCCCCGGCGGCCGGTCGACCCAGACGGCCGAAGAGTTCGCGGCGGGCGACGCACCCGCCGGCACGGTCCTGACCGCCCTGCTGGTGCCCGCCGCCGGCCGGGCCGCCGCCTTCGAGAAGACCGCCGACCGGGCCACCCGCTACCCGGTGTGCGCCACCGCCGTACGGATCACTCCCGCCGGCCCGCGCATCGCCGTCACCGGGGCCACCTCCCGCGCGCTGCGGCTGCGCGGGGTCGAAGACCGGCTGCGCGGGGGCCCGTACGGCACGGACGCCGTGCTGGCCGCCTTCCGGGCCGAGCCGCGGGAGCTCTTCGTCCCGGGGCGCGGCACCTCGGCCGAATACCTCGGCCACCTGGCGGGGGTACTCACGGCCCGAGCCTTGCAGAGGGCCGAGCGGGCTCTCGCCTGACCCGCTCATCACCGGGTCCACCAGGGGCCCATCACGGGGGAGTTGAGTGAAGCAGTGGCCGAATCATCCAAGACGATCACGGGGGTAACCGTGCACCCAGCCGCCCATGCGGCCAGTGCGCCCAGAGGCTCCGGCTTTTGGGTGGTGGGCGCGGTCCTCGTCCTGCTGATGCTCTCCTCCTCCGTGCCCTCCGCCCTCTACGTGCTCTACCAGCAGAAGTGGGCGCTGTCCTCCGGCACCATCACGGTGGTCTTCGCCCTGTACGCGGTCACCGTGCTGGCGGGGCTGCTGCTGTTCGGCTCGCTCTCCGACACCCTGGGCCGGCGCCCGGTCCTGGCCGCCGGCCTGGTCCTGGCGATCGTCTCGATGGCCCTGTTCGCCGGAGCCCAGGGGCTCGGGCTGCTGCTCGCCGCCCGCGCCGTGCAGGGGCTGGCCGTGGGCCTCGCCACCGGGGCGATGGGTGCGGCCCTGCTGGAACTCAGCCCTCCCTCGCGGCCCGCGCTCGGCGCCCAGGTCAACAGCGCGGGCCCGACCGTGGGCATCGGGCTCGGCGGGATCGGGGCCGGACTGCTCGTCCAGTACGCGCCCGCGCCGACGGTGCTGAGCTACCTGCTGCTGATCGGGGCCTTCGCCGTGACCCTGGTGGGGGTGGCCCGGATGCGGGAGAGCGCGCCGGGCGCCGGGGGCCGCTTCCGGGTGGTCCCGCACCGGATCCACGTACCGGCGGGCGCCCGCGGCCGCTTCGCCGTCCTCGTGCTGACCATCGTCGCCGTCTGGTCGGTGGGCGGCTTCTACCTCTCGCTGGGCCCGCACCTGGCGCTCTCGCTGCTCCAGTCCACCAACTACCTCGTCGGCGGGGCCACGGTCGCCCTGCTCGCGGGCGCCGCCACCGTCGCCCAGCTGGTGCTCGGCCGCACCGAGGCGCTGCGCACCGCCGTGCTCGGGCTGTTCGGTCTGCTCACCGGGCTCGGCCTGGTGCTGCTGTCGCTCGGCCTGGGCTCGGCCGCCGTGTTCCTGGTGGCCACGGCGGTCCTGGGCAGTGGCTGGGGCGCAGCCTTCCTCGGCTCCTTCCGGGCGCTGAGCGGGCTCGCCGAACCGGCGCACCGTGGTGAACTGACCGCCGCCGTCTACGTCTTCGCGTACCTCGCGATGAGCGTGCCGGCGGTCCTCGCCGGGATGCTCACCAATATCCACGGGCTGCACCGCACCTCGGTCGGCTTCATGGCCGCCGTCGCCGGGGTCTGCGCGCTGGCCCTGCTGGCCACCCTGCGGCTGGCCGCCCGCACCAGGGCCGAGGGGAGCACGGTGTGAGCCCACGGGAGCTGAGGTCCGCCCTGCGCGGGCTGGAGATCTTCGCCGGGATCACCGAGGAACAGCTGGACTGGCTGGTCTCGGTCTCCGAGCCGCGGGTCCTGGCCGATGGTGAGGTGCTCTTCCGGGACGGCGAGGAGGCCACGGGCTTCCACGTCCTGCTCTCGGGCGGGCTGGTCGTGACCAAGGTCGTCGACGGCCGGGAGGAGGTGCTCACCCGGCACTCCACCGAGGAGGAGAGCGCAGCCGCCGAGGACCACGACGGCAAACCGTCGGCCGCCCACCGGTTCACCGGCGAGCTGCCGCTGCTGACCGACGGCGCGTACGTGGCGACGGCGGCCGCGAGCGGACCGTCGACCACCGTCGTGGCGTACTCCAAGGCGGTGTTCTTCGAGATGCTGACCCGCTGCCACGGGGTGGCCGCCGTACTGATCCCCGTGCTGGCCTGGCGGATCAAGTCCTCCGAGGTGCAGGCCCGCAAACGGGCCACCGTGGAAGCGCTCGGCACCCTCGCCGCCGGACTCGCGCACGAGCTGAACAACCCGGCCGCCGCCGTGGCGCGGGCCGCGCAGGAGCTGGCCCCCGCCCTGGAGCGGCTCACCCGTACCGCCCAGGCCTGGGGGGCGGCCGCCACGGGCGCGGAGCGCTCGGTCTTCGACCGGCTCGCCGAGGAGCTGGACAAGCTGGCGCCACCGGCGACCACCGACCCGCTCGCCCAGGCCGACGCCGAGGAGGAGATCGCCGACTGGGCCGAGGAGGCGGGCACCGAAGGGCCCGGCCTGCTCGGCTCGGGGGTCTCGGACCTCGGACTGGAGCTGGGCTGGCTGCTGGAGCGGCTGGAGGGCGTCGGCGAGCCCGCCCTGCCGTGCGCCCTGGACCACCTGGCGGCGCTGCTGGAGATCCGGTCGCTCGCCGCGGAGCTCCGGGCGGCGGGTCCCAGGATCTCCCAACTCGTCGCCGCCACCCGGGATTACGCCAATCTCGACCGGGCGCCCGAGCAGAGCTTCTCGGTGACCGACGGGCTGGAGAACACGCTGGTCGTGCTGCGTGCGAAGCTCGCGGGCATCAGTATCGTGCGCGCGTACGAGCCGGACCTGCCCGAACTGACGGGCTATCCGAGCGAGTTGAACCAGGTGTGGACCAACCTGGTCGACAACGCCGCCGAGGCCATGGAGGGCGCCGGCACCCTGACCCTGCGGGCCCGGGCCGAGGGCGTCTGCATGGTCGTGGAGATCGCCGACACCGGTCGCGGCATACCGGAGGAGTCCCTGCCGCGCATCTTCGAACCCTTCTACACCACCAAGGACGTGGGCAAGGGCACGGGCCTGGGGCTGCACCTGAGCTACCGCATCGTGACCCAGCGCCACCACGGATCGATCACCGCCCGCTCGCGTCCCGGCGAGACCCGGATGGTGGTCCGGCTGCCCTTCGCCGGCAGCGCCCGGTCCTGCGCCTGACCTGCCACAACACCCGACACGGCAGCCCGCCGTGGGGACCTGCCCCAGTTGAAACGGAGTCGACATGGCCACGTACGACATCGCCAAGCTGCACCCGGTGTTCGTCCGCCAGATGGACGCGCTGGCCGCCCTGGACATCGAGGCGGTGATGAAGAACTACACCGATGACGCCGTACTGCTGCGCTTCGAGGGGGCGTCGGTGGGTATCGAAGCAGTTCGCGAGACGTTCACCGGCTATCTCACCGTGAAGCCCACCCTCGTCGAACTCCAGGAGTACATCGAGACCGAGGACACCATCTTCTACCGCGCGATCATGAACCTGAACGGTGAACCGGAGCACGCGTTCGGGACACTTGTCGTCCGCGATGGCCGAATCTGGCGGCAGACTGCCGGGTTCGGCAGCTGACGGCCCGAATCTGGGTAGCGTGTGCGGGGAGGGCGGGGGAACGCCCTCCCCGTATGCGTCTCATACCGCGCGCGGCACGCTGCGCTCATTCAAGAAGTGGCAAAGGGGAGGCAATGGAAAACGAAACCGGGCGGATCGAGGCATTCAGTGATGGTGTATTCGCCATCATCATCACCATCCTCGTTCTGGAATTGAAGGTTCCGGAAGAAACAGGGTCCGAGTTCTGGCACGGAGTGCGGGAACAGTGGCCCCATTACGCCGCTTACGTGGTGAGCTTCCTCATCATCGGTGTGATGTGGGTGAACCACCACACCATCTTCAGTCACCTCAAGAGGGTCGACCGTCCCCTGTTGTTCCTGAATCTCCTGGTGCTGATGGTGGTCTCGGTGATTCCGTACACCACCAACGTCCTCGCCGAGCACCTCGTGGAGGAAGGCGGCTCGGCCAACGCGGCCGCGGTCCTCTACAGTGCCGTCACCGTCGCCTACGCCTTGGCGTTCCTGGCCTTCTGGTGGTACGTCACCCGGGTCGGCCACCTCTTCCACGAGCACGTGGACAAGGACGGCGCCCGGGCCACCCGGGTACGCTTCGGCCTCGGCGCCATCGCCTACCCGCTCACCGTCGCGCTGGCCTTCTACTCCGCGACGCTCACGCTTGTCGCACACTTCCTGATCGCGATCTACTATGCGGCGAACCAGATCCCCATCCCCCTCGTGGTAGAGGAAGAGCGGCTCGAAACTGCCAGCGACCTCAGGAAGTAGCCGCCGGGGCCTACGGCCGTTCTGCGGGGTCAAGTAGGGTATCGGATCTAGCTGGTCGCGGGGGAGGCCCAGATGGCTCGCGTAGTTCTGCCGGAGGATTCCACGAAGGAAATCTCCGAATTGATCGACGTCCTGATCTCTCTGCTCTTCGAGTCGTTACCCCGGCGGGACCAGCGAAACTGGGCCCGCGTTTATCTGAACGGCTTGGTACGGACCACCGGGAAGAAAACAATCCGTAACATTGCCGGAACAGGGGCCAGTTCCGTCGAACAGAGCCTGCAGCAGTTCATCAGCAAGTCCCCCTGGGACTGGACCCCGGTCCGCCGCTCCCTCGCGCAGCACCTCGAACGCACCGCACAGCGTCCCCTGGCCTGGGTGCTCCAGCCCATGGTCATAGAGAAGGCCGGCGACCGCTCGGTCGGCGTCGGCCGGCAGTTCGTCCCCCAGCTCGGCCGCACCGCCAACTGCCAGCAGGCCAGCGGGATCTGGCTCGCCTCCAGCGAAGCCAGCTTCCCCGTCGAATGGACCCTCACCCTCCCCGGGCCCTGGACCAGCGAACTCCTGCGGCGCCGGCGGGCCGGCATCCCCGACACCGCCCGCTCCCTCACCCCCGCCCAGGACGCCGTACACGCCGTCCAGCGGATGGCCGCCACCTGGCAACTCCAGCGCCGGCCCGTGGTGATGGAGGTCGCCAACTGCGATCTGCCGCAGAGCATCGAGTCCTTCACCCTCCAGGACATCCCCTTCGTCTTCAAGGTCGACGGCTCGCTGCCCGTCTCCTTCGGCGGCGCGGGCCGGCACAAACCCGGGCCGCACACCGCCCCCGCCCGCGAGCTCATCGACTCCCTGCGCTCCCAGCGCCGCGCCGTCGAATGGACCCGGCACGGCCGCGCCGAGGGCGCCGTGACCCTGCTGACCTCGGCCCCGATCTTCGCCACCCCCTGCGAGGACCGGCCCATGACCGCCCCGCCCATCCCGCTGCTGCTCGTCGGGGCCTGGACCGAAGCGGCCCTGCTGCCCTCCGAGTTCTGGATCACCAACATCGGCGACCGGCCGCTCGCCCAGCTCTTCCTGCTCGCGAAACTCACCGACCGGGTCTCCCTGGACTTCACGGAGACCTGCGAACCGGTCGGCATCCGGGACTTCGAGGGCCGCTCCTTCCGCGGCTGGCACCACCACGCCACCCTGGCGAGCGTGGCCCACGCCGCGAAACTGCTCGGCTCGCGGCCACAGGTGCCCGAGGGATACCCCGGACCCACCCGCTCCGCCGTCAGCCGGCCGGCCGTCGCGCCGGCCCGGCTCCCCGCACCACGGTCGGCGACCCCGGCCGTGCTGCCGCCCCGCCCGCACCTGCCCGGACCGACCCCGCGCCGCGAGTACATCCGCTGATGCTCGACATAGCCGACGAGCTGCGCGCGTGGTGCGCCGCGCAGCGGGAATTCGCGCTGGCCACCGTCGTCGCCGTCAGCGGGAGCGCGCCGAGGGGCCCCGGGGCCTCGCTCGCCGTCGACGACAAGGGCACCGCGCTTGGCTCCCTCTCCGGTGGCTGCGTGGAGTCCGCCGTGCACGAGCTGTGCCTCGACGCGATCGCCTCCGGCGAAGGCGGCCTGCACCGCTTCGGCTACAGCGACGACGACGCCTTCGCCGTGGGCCTGACCTGCGGGGGAGTCCTGGACGTGCTGGTCACCCCGGTGCGCGGGCACGACCCGGTGCGGCCCGTCCTCGGCTCGGTGCTCGACGCCGCCGCCGAGGGCGCACGGGCCGCGCTCGCCCGGGTTGTCTCCGGCCCGCCGCGGCAGCTGGGCCGGGCGCTCGCCGTCCACGCCGACGGTTCCTACGAGGGCGGGCTCGCCGGCGGCCCGGCCCTGGACCGGGCCGCGGCCGGGCGGGTACGGGAGCTGCTGCTGGCCGGGCGCACCGGCACCGCGGAGCTCGGCACGGCCGGCGGACTGTGCGGGGAGCCGCTGACCCTGCTCGTCGAGTCGGCCGCCGAGCCGCCCCGGCTCCTCGTCTACGGGGCCATCGACTTCGCCGCGGCCCTCGCCCGGATCGGCGCCTTCCTGGGCCACCAGGTCACCGTGTGTGACGCCCGGCCCGTCTTCGCGACCCCGGCCCGCTTCCCCGACGCCCACGAGGTGATCGTCGACTGGCCGCACCGGCACCTGGCCGCGCAATGGGAGGCGGGCCGCCTGGACTCCCGTACCGTCGTCTGCGTCCTCACCCACGACGCCAAATTCGACGTACCGCTGCTGGAGCTCGCCCTGCGGCTGCCGCTGGGCTACGTGGGAGCCATGGGATCGCGCCGCACCCACGCCGAACGCGAGAGACGGCTGCGGGAGGAGGGGGTGGCGGACTGCGCGCTGGCCCGGCTGCGCTCACCCATCGGCCTCGACCTCGGCGGCGGCACCCCCGAGGAGACGGCCCTGGCCATCGCCGCCGAATTCACGGCGGTCCGGCACGGCGGATCCGTGCTGCCGCTGGCCCGGCGCCAGGGACCGGTCCACCGGCGCGCCGAGCCGTCCGGGAGCAAGGTCCCGTAGGAACCGACCAGAGGGCCCGGTATGTCCTGGACGATCGGACCGGATCGTGTGAACGCCAGGTCATGGGAGAATGAAGTACGTGCGTTTCCTCGGCTCACCCGTCGGGGCCATTAGCAGGATCCTTCGATCGACTGGGATGTTCAGCACGTGCGTTTCCTCAATGACCTGAAGCCGCCGTACGACCTGACGTACGACGATGTGTTCATGGTGCCGAGCCGCTCCGCGGTCGGTTCCCGCCAGGGCGTGGACCTCTCCTCGCCCGACGGCACCGGCACCACCATTCCGCTGGTCGTGGCGAACATGACCGCCATCGCGGGCCGCCGGATGGCCGAGACGGTCGCCCGCCGCGGCGGCCTCGTCGTCATCCCGCAGGACATCCCGATCGAGATCGTCACCGACGTCATCTCCTGGGTGAAGACCCGCCACCTCGTGCTCGACACGCCGATCACGCTGGTCCCCACGCAGACGGTCGCCGACGCGCTGTCCCTGCTGCACAAGCGCGCCCACGGCGCCGGTGTCGTCGTCGACGCCGAGGACCGCCCGGTCGGCGTCGTCACCGAGCACGACCTGAGCGGTGTCGACCGCTTCACCCAGCTCTCCGAGGTCATGTCGAAGGAGCTGCTGCTCATCGACGCCGACATCGACCCCGGCGAGGCCTTCAACCAGCTCGACGCCGGCCACCGCAAGCTGGCCCCGGCCGTCGACAAGGACGGCAAGCTCGTCGGCATCCTCACCCGCAAGGCCGCCCTGCGCGCGACGCTCTACACGCCCGCCACCGACGCGAACGGCAAGCTGCGCATCGCGGCGGCCGTCGGGATCAACGGCGACTTCGTGCAGAAGGCCAAGCAGCTGCTCGACGCGGGCGTGGACACGCTCGTCATCGACACGGCGCACGGCCACCAGGAGTCGATGATCAACGCGATCAAGGCCGTCCGCGCGCTGGACCCGCAGGTCCCGATCGTGGCCGGCAACATCGTCGCCGCCGAGGGCGTCAAGGACCTGATCGACGCCGGCGCGGACATCATCAAGGTCGGTGTGGGCCCCGGCGCCATGTGCACCACCCGCATGATGACCGGCGTGGGCCGCCCGCAGTTCTCCGCGGTGCTGGAGTGCGCGGCCGAGGCGAAGAAGTACGGCAAGCACGTGTGGGCCGACGGCGGCGTCCGTCACCCGCGTGACGTGGCGATGGCGCTGGCCGCCGGCGCGTCCAACGTGATGATCGGCTCCTGGTTCGCCGGGACGTACGAGTCCCCGGGCGACCTGCAGCAGTCCGCCGACGGCCGCTTCTACAAGGAGTCCTTCGGCATGGCCTCCGCCCGCGCGGTGCAGAACCGCACGAGCGAGGAGTCGGCCTACGACCGGGCCCGCAAGGGTCTGTTCGAGGAGGGCATCTCCACCTCGCGGATGTTCCTCGACCCGGCCCGTCCGGGTGTGGAGGACCTGATCGACTCGATCATCGCGGGTGTGCGTTCCTCGTGCACGTACGCCGGTGCGGGGTCTCTCGCGGAGTTCGAGGAGAAGGCCGTGGTCGGCATCCAGTCCGCCGCCGGTTACGCCGAGGGCAAGCCGCTGCACGCCAGCTGGAGCTAGGCACTCACCGCCCGCCGGGGCTCCGCCCCGAACCCCGAACCCTGCGCCTCAAGCGCTGGCGGGGCTGGATTTCTCAGCCCGCCCGGCGTTTGAGGCGCGGCGTCGTTCAGGCGCGGGGAAGATGAGGTCCCGACGGGGAACTGTGCACGCCCGCGCGGTATTTGGGAATGCGCACGGTGACCTTCATGCCGGCGCCGACGCCCGTCTCGATGACCGGGCCGTACTCGTCCCCGTACACCTGGCGGATCCGCTCGTCGACATTGGGCAGCCCGATGCCGGAGGAGGAACCGCCGCGTTCCCCGGCCAGGATCCGGCGCAGCAGGGCCGGATCCATGCCCACCCCGTTGTCCTCGACGGTGATCACCGCCTCCGCGCCCGCGTCCTGCGCGGTGATCGTGATCCGGCACTCCCGCGTGGAGTCCTCCAGCCCGTGCTTGACGGCGTTCTCCACGAGGGGCTGCAGGCACAGGAAGGGCAGCGCCACCGGCAGCACCTCCGGCGCCACCTGCAGGGTCACCTTCAGCCGGTCGCCGAACCGGGCACCGGCCAGCGCCAGATACTGCTGGATGGAGCGCAACTCCTCGGCGAGGGTGGTGAAATCACCGTGGCGCCGGAAGGAGTACCGGGTGAAGTCCGCGAACTCCAGCAGCAGCTCCCGGGCCCGCTCCGGATCGGTCCGGACGAACGAGGCGATCGCCGCCAGGGAGTTGAAGATGAAATGCGGGGATATCTGCGCCCGCAGCGCCTTGATCTCCGCCTCCATCAGCCGGGTCCGCGAGCGGTCCAGCTCGGAGAGTTCCAGCTGGACGGACACCCACCGCGCGACCTCCGTCGCGGCCCGCACCAGCACCGCGGACTCCCGCGACCCGTACGCCACCAGCGCCCCCAGCATCCCGTCCTCGCCGGTCAGCGGGGCCACTACCGCCCACTTCAGCGGACAGTCGGGACGCTGGCACTCGGTCCGCACGCTCTGACTGCGCCCCGACTCCAGCATCACCGCCACCCGGGCCATCGCCCGCCGCTGGTGGTGGTCGGCGCCCGGGCCGTCCCAGGCCAGCACCGACTCCCGGTCGGTGAGGCACAGCGCCTCGGTGCCGAGCAGCGACCGCAGCCGCCGGGCGGCCTTGCGGGCGGCGTCCTCCGTCAGTCCGGCGCGCAGCGGGGGAGCGGCCAGCGAAGCGGTGTGCAGGGTGTGGAAGGTGGCCCGCTCCACCGGTGTCCCGAGGTCCAGCCCGGCCGCCCGTTCGCCGCGCCGGGCATGCCACCGGCCCGCCGCCCAGCCCGCGCCCAGCAGCAGGGCCGCACCCGCCACCGCCAGCACCGCCGGCAACGCCGCCGTCACCGGGGACCTCCCGTCCGGGCCCCGGCCACGATCTCCGGCAGGTGCAGCCGGGTCAGGGTGGCCGCCGTCCCGGCCGGGATCCGCGACCGGGTGGCCAGCGACACCGTCACCATCGTGAGGAAGCCGAGCGGCACCGACCACGCCGCCGGCCACGCCAGCAGGGTGTGCATCCAGCCCGCCGGAGCGAGGCCGGCCCGGGTCGCCAGCACCGCGCTCAGCGCCGCCCCGCCGCCCGTGACCAGCCCGGCCACCGCACCCGGCGGGGTCAGCCCGCGCCACCAGATGCCGAGCACCAGCAGCGGGCAGAACGAGGAGGCCGACACGGCGAAGGCCAGGCCCACCGCGTCCGCCACCGGCACCTCCGTGGCCGCCACGCTCCCGCCCAGCGGCACCAGGATCGCCACGAGCGCCGCCGAGCGGAAGCTCCGTACCCCGCGCGCCGGCAGCACGTCCTGGTGCAGCACCCCGGCCACCGCCATCGTCAGCCCCGAGGCCGTCGACAGGAACGCCGCGAAGGCGCCCCCGGCCAGCAGCGCCCCCAGCAGCTCGCCGAGCAGCCCGCCGAGCATCCGCTCGGGCAGCACCAGCACCGCCGCGTCCGCGTCGCCGGTGAGGGCCAGCTCGGGGGCGTAGATCCGGCCCAGCGCCCCGTACACGGGCGGCAGCAGGTAGAAGACGCCGACCAGCCCGAGCACGACCAGCGTGGTGCGCCGCGCGGCCCGCCCGTTGGGGCTGGTGTAGAACCGCACCGCGACGTGCGGCAGGCCCATCGTGCCGAGGAAGGTGGCCAGGACCAGCCCGTAGGTGGCGTACAGCCGGTACTGCGGCCGGTCCCCGGACACCGGCTCCGACCAGCTGGACACGCCGAGCCCCGGCTCCGCCCCGGTGGCCGGTACGGGCGTGTCCGGGGCGAACTCCAGCCGCGCGTGGGCCCGTACGGAATGCTGGCCGGCGGCCAGGGTCAGTGGGACCGAGACGTAGCTGCGGCCGTCCACCTGCCCGGTCACCGTCAGGGTCAGCGGCTTCTCCACGGACAGCCGCACGTCGTGCGCGAGCGTGACGGTGGTGTGCTCCCGGAAGACGGCCGGGGCGTCGAAGGTGGCCCGCGGCGCGCCGTCGCCGGCCCAGGCTGCGATCAGGAAGAAGGCGGGGACCAGCAGGGCGGTGAGTTTGAGCCAGTACTGGAAGGCCTGCACGAAGGTGATGCTGCGCATCCCGCCGGCGGCCACCGCCGCGCTCACCACGCAGGCGACGACCAGCCCCCCGACCCAGTGCGGGGCTCCGGTGAGGATCTCCAGGGTCAGCCCGGCCCCCTGCAACTGCGGCAGCAGGTACAGCCAGCCGACCCCGACCACGAACAGCACCGCGATCCGGCGCACCGCCTGGGACTCCAGCCGGGCCTCGGCGAAGTCGGGCAGCGTGTACGCGCCGGAGCGGCGCAGCGGGGCCGCCACCAGCACCAGCAGCACCACGTACCCGGCGGTGTAGCCCACGGGGTACCAGAGCATGTCGGGCCCCTGGAGCAGCACCAGCCCGGCCACCCCGAGGAAGGACGCGGCGGAGAGGTACTCCCCGCTGATGGCCGCCGCGTTCAGCCGGGGCCCCACCGTGCGCGAGGCGACGTAGAAGTCGGAAGTGGTCCGGGATATCCGCAGGCCCAGCGCGCCGACCAGGATCGTGACCAGGACGACGACGGCGACCGCGGTCAGCGCGTACGTCTGGTTCACCGGTCGGTCCTTCGGCTGGAGCAGAGGAGGGCTGACCGGAGTCTATGCACGCCCCCTGACCGGGCGACAGGCGCGATTCGGACCAGGCCGGGGGCGGCCGGGGCCAGCCCGGTCAGATCACCGGGTCGCGGTGTTCCGCGCAGTCGCGCAGGGCGATCTCCAGCTCCACGTACGATTCCTCCGCGCGCCGGAAGGCCAGCGTCAGGGCCGCCTCCGCGCGCGGCGGCACCTGCTCGCGGACGCCCTCGCCGGCCTCGTACAGGATGTCGGCCCAGCGGGCGGCCGCACTGCGGAGCCGGGCCAGCAGTGCCTCGGCCTCGGCGGGCCCGGCGGGCCGGGTGCGGGGCAGTCCGTTCAGGGCGTCGACCAGCGCCTGGATCTCGGACATCTCGCTCCTCCCGCGCCGGAAGATCCACGATACGCAGGGGCGACGGCACCGGCGGTCCGTTGACGCCGGCCGTGCGGCCGGCGGCTCCCGTGGATCGCCGTACGTCCCTCCCGGCGCGACGAACGGCGCCCGCGCGCGCCGGACGGTCGGCCGCGGGCGGGCGTCCGGGTCCGACCGGCGGTCCGGTTTCAGCCAGTGGCCTGACGCATCAGGAGGTCCCGCAGCTCCCGCGCGTGCCTGCGGCTGACCTGGAGTTCCGCCGACCCGACCCGGACACTGGTGCTCCCCGCGTCCAGCCGGATCTCGTCGATCCGGGACAGCGCCACCAGATGGCGGCGGTGGATCCGCACGAACCCGCGCGGCCCCCAGCGCTCCTCCAGCGTGGACACGGGGATCCGGACCAGGTGGCTGCCCTCGTCGGTGTGCAGGCGGGCGTAGTCGCCCTGCGCCTCCACGTAGGCGATGTCGGCGATCGGCACGAAGCGGGTGACCCCGCCCAGTTCGACGGCGATCTGGTCCGGGGCGCGGTCGGCGACGGTGACCTCGGCGGCCGGCCGGCGGGGCGGCGCCGCTGCCGGCGGGCTCGCCACCGCCTCGGCGGGCGACGGCGCCTCCTCGGGCCGGCCCAGTTGCGCGCAGGCGCGCCGGACGGCCTCGGCCAGCCGCTCCGGGCGCACGGGCTTGAGCACGTAGTCCACGGCCTTGAGGTCGAAGGCCTGTACGGCGAACCCCTCGTGGGCGGTGACGAACACGATCAGCGGCGGGCGTGCGAACCCGGCCAGCAGCCGGGCGATGTCGAGCCCGGTCAGCCCGGCCATGTGGATGTCGAGGAAGACCACGTCGATGCCGTCGGCCCCGTCCGGGCCGGACTCCAGTGCCCGGGTGACCCGGCGCAGGGCCTCGGTGGCGTCCGAGGCACCCTCCGCGCTGAGCACCCGGGGGTCCGAGCGCAGCAGGTAGAGCAGTTCCTCAAGGAGCGGCTTCTCGTCGTCGACGGCCAGTACGCGCAGCATGGGCCGAGTCTAGGGACGAGCGCGCCGGGGCGGAACGGGGCGCGGCCCCGCTCCGGGGGAGGAGGGCGGGGCCGCGCGAACCGTGGTGGGGGGGACAGGGGTCTACTGGACGGTGATGAGCTTGCCGTCGGGGGCGACGGCGTACCACGTGCCGCCCACGCCCTGGCCGTTGATGTCGCCGGGCTTCTTGTCACCGGCGAAGGTGTAGACGGGCCAGCAGTCGACGGTCTGCTGCTTCTTGCCGTCCGGGCGGTCCAGGACCAGGTAGTTGCGCTCGGTGATCCCCTTGGCGTCGGCCTTGTCCACCGGGGGGACGACCGGCCACTTGGTCAGGCAGTCACCGACGCACTTGGAGACCATCGGCCACGCGGTGTCCGGCTTGAACCGGTAGACGGTCATGCCCTTGCCGTCGAC
The DNA here is from genome assembly GCF_055564955.1 of Streptomyces sp. NPDC028910. Classification (NCBI taxonomy): domain Bacteria; kingdom Bacillati; phylum Actinomycetota; class Actinomycetes; order Kitasatosporales; family Streptomycetaceae; genus Streptomyces; species Streptomyces sp. NPDC028910. Next base: position 131,735 of record NZ_JBVHVF010000010.1, read on the forward strand.
GATGTGGTCGCCCAGCTTGGGGTCCTTGACCACGGACAGCGCCGCGCCCGCCTGGGCCGCACCGCCGGCGGCCGGCGCCGCCTTCGCGGCCTTCTTGCCGTCCGGCGCGAACGCGAACCACACGCCGCCGACGCCCTGGCCGTTGATGTCGCCCGCCTTGGCGTCCTTGGCGAAGCGGTACGCGGGCCAGCCCGCCACCGTCAGCTGCTTGCTGCCGTCGCTGCGCACCACCTCGCCCAGCAGTGCCGGGTCCATGCCCGCCGCGGCGGTGGCATCGCCCGCGGCGACCACCGGCCAGGCCTTCTCGCAGTCCCCGTCGCAGTTCGACTTCGACGGCTTGGCGGTGTCCTTGTCGAAGCGGTAGAGGGTGAGCCCGGCGCTGTCGGTGAGGACCGGGCCGAGCTGGTCGTTGCCGGCGATCGCCAGCTGCCCGGCGGGCTCGGCACCCGATCCCCCGGCGGCGGCGGCCGGGGCCTGCGCGGGGGCCTGGGAGGCGGCCCCGGCCGGCTTGGTCGTGTCGCCGGCCGTGTCGTCGCCGGGGCCGCAGGCCGTCGCCGCGAGGACGACGGCGATCGCGGCCGCGGCCAGGGTGGTTCCGCGCTTGATGCCCATCTTGATCTCTCCCACGTGTGGTGTGCGTCGTGTCCGCCACCGTGGCGGCGTCAACTGTGCTCAGGACACGCCGCGGTGGACGAGATCCGTTCACCGCGTCCGGTGTGGGCTGTTTCACTCACCGCGCGCCGAACCCGGTGCGCCGCAGAGCCGTGGCCACAGCGAGGCCGAGGACCTGGTGTCCGCTGTCGTTGGGGTGCAGCCCGTCCGCCAGGTGTTCGGGACCGAGCAGGTCCCGGCCGGGGAGCACGGCGAGGCGGTCGTCCCCGGCGGCGATCCGGTCCCGCGCGGCGCGCTCCATCGCGTCCCGCAGGGCGCCCAGGGTGGCGCCGAGCTTGTTCGGGGTGCGCTCGGCGTCGGGCCGCAGTACGGGGGAGACCAGGAGCAGCGGGGTCCGCGGGTGCCCCTGCCGGACCAGTTCGAGGAACGCGCGCGTGGTCTCGTACAGCAGGGGCGCCGAGAAGGGCACCCGCGACCAGCAATTGGTGCCGAAGGCGAGCGTGAGGACGTCGGCGGGCAGGCCCGCGAGCTGTTCGGCGGTGGTGAGCTCGCCGCGCGCGGCGCCCGCGTAGCCGAGGTTGACCGTGTCCCAGCCGAGCGCCCGGCCGGTGACGGCGGGCCAGCCGTGCGCGGGGCGGGTGGACCACCAGCCCTCGGTGATCGAGTCGCCGTGCACCACCCAGCGCGGGGCGGGCGGCGCCGGGGCGAGGGGGCCGCCGATCCCGCGCAGACCGAGGACCAGCGGGGACTGGGTCTCGGGCGGGTGGATGGTGAACGGCCCGTGGCCCCCGCCCAGCTCGATCCGTACGACCGCCTCCGCGGCCGGTTCGGTGAACACCTCGGCGACCACCCCGTGCCGGTCCCACAGCGCGAAGCCGTGCGCGAGGTCGCGCAGGGCGTCGGTGGGGCCGGGCACGGTCGCCCGGTAGCGGATCTCCACCGCCCGCGCGGTCTCGGTGGTGAACTCCAGCCGGACCCCGATGGGCAGGGTGGACCGCTCGCCGGTGTCCCAGGGCAGGCGCATGGTGTCCGCCGGGTCGGCCCGCACCGGGCGCCCCTGGTCCAGCCAGGCGACCCCGCGCAGGAACGGCCCGGGGTCCTGCCACAGATCGAGGTCCATGGCGGCACGCTGCGGGATGTCTGACGAGCTGTCAAGAATGCCGGTCAAGGTCCGTTATGCAGCGATCGATCATCCACGCGCAACAAAGGACCATCTGGGGCAGATCCGCGCAACGATCGTGCGGCAATGTGCAAGGATGGTGCATTACGGGCGGTATCACTCAGCTCGTAGGCTCACTCGCTGTACGTGGAGTGGCGCGGACCGCCTGCTCGGCGGTCCCCCCATGCCCAGGCGGGCTCCTGCTCGCCTGCTCCTGCTCCGGATCGCCGCGGTCGACGCCTGAACCCCCACCCGCAGCGAAGAAGGAGTCCCCCCGTGCTCGACCACGGCCAGGCGCCACCCGCCACGACCGAGCCCCGCAGGCCCGCCCACCCGCTGCTCCGCCGCAAGCCGGTCGAGCAGCTGGTCGCCGAGGGCGGCCAGGGCGAGGGCGGCACGCTGCGCCGCTCGCTCACCATGTGGCAGCTGACGATGATCAGCATCGGCGCGACCCTGGGCACCGGCATCTTCGTCGTCCTCGGCGAAGCCGCCCCCAAGGCCGGCCCGGCCGTGACGATCTCGTTCATCATCGCGGGCCTGACCGCGCTGTTCTCGGCCCTGTCCTACGCCGAGCTCGCCGGCTCCGTCCCGGTCTCCGGCTCCTCGTACTCGTACACCTACGCCACCATGGGCGAGCTCATAGCCTGGGTCTGCGGCTGGTGCCTGGTCCTGGAGTACGCCGTGTCGGTCGCGGCCGTCGCCGTCGGCTGGGGCCAGTACCTCAACGAGCTCCTCGACGGGACCCTGGGCTTCACCATTCCCGAGGGCCTCTCCGCCCCGCTGGGCGAGGGCGGCTGGATCAACCTGCCCTCGCTGGTCGTCGTCCTGCTCGCGATGGTCTTCCTGATGCGCGGCGCCAAGGAGAGCGCCCGGATCAACACGATCATGGTCGCGGTGAAGGTCGTCACGCTGCTGCTCTTCATCGGCATCGGCGTCATGGGCATCAAGGCCGGCAACTACGCCCCGCTCGCCCCGCTCGGCATCACCGGCATCAGCGCCGCCGCCTCCACGCTCTTCTTCTCGTACATCGGCTTCGACGCAGCCTCCACCGCCGGTGAGGAAGCCAAGAACCCCAAGCGGGACCTGCCGCGCGCGATCATGCTCTCGCTCGGCATCGTCACCGTCCTGTACGTGCTCGTCGCCTTCGTCGCCGTCGGCGCCATGCCCTGGCAGGACTTCGAGGGCACCGAGGCGGCGCTCGCCCAGATCATGACCGACGTCACCGGCCACAGCTTCTGGGGCGTCGTCCTCGCGGCCGGCGCGGTCGTCGCCATCGCCTCCGTCGTCTTCGCCGTCCTCTACGGACAGACCCGCATCCTCTTCGCGATGTCCCGCGACGGCCTCGTCCCCAAGGCCTTCGCCAAGGTCGACGCGAAGACCGGCGTGCCCCGCGTCAACGTGCTGATCGTCTCGCTCTTCTGCGGAGCCCTCGCGGCCTTCATCCCGCTGGGTGAGCTGGCCAACGCCACCAGCATCGGCACGCTCTTCGCCTTCGGCCTGGTCAACGTGGCGGTCGTGATCCTGCGCCGCACCAAGCCCGACATGCCCCGCACCTTCAAGGTGGCGCTCTTCCCCGTCACCCCGATCCTCGGCTTCCTCGCCTGCGGCTACATGATGTACAGCCTGCCGGTCGCCACGTGGGTCGCTTTCGGTGGCTGGATGGCGCTCGGGCTCGTGATCTACTTCTTCTACGGCATGCGCCGCTCCAGCCTGGCCACTGTGGCCGCCGTGGCCCCCTCGGCCCCGGAGGCCGCTGAACAGAAGTGATTCACCCCCCGTGCGACTGAACGATCTCGACGAACGCATCGTGCACGCCCTCGCCGAGGACGCCCGCCGCTCCTTCGCGGACATCGGCTCCGAGGTCGGGCTCTCCGCCCCCGCCGTGAAGCGGCGCGTGGACCGGCTGCGCGCCGAAGGCGCCATCACGGGCTTCACCGTCCGCGTGGACCCGGCCGCCATGGGCTGGGAGACCGAGGGCTTCATCGAGATCTACTGCCGCCACAACACCTCGCCGGACGACATCCGGCGAGGACTGGAGCGCTACCCCGAGGTGGTGTCCGCGTCGACCGTCACCGGCGACGCGGACGCCCTCGTCCAGGTGTTCGCCTCCGACATGCGGCACTTCGAGCGGGTGCTGGAGCGCATCGCGGGCGAGCCCTTCGTGGAACGCACCAAGTCGGTCCTCGTCCTCTCGCCCCTGCTCCGCCGCTTCACCTCTGGCGCGCCCGCCTGACCGCTCGAGGCCGGGCCCCAGGTCCTTCAGGTGCACCCCCGCCCGCCCAGCCGCGCCCCCGCGCAACGAATCGCCGTACGGGCGGCAGAACACGCAACGAATCGATGCTCGGAGCGCAACGGTCACGGCTTGTCCCGGTCGAAGGCGTAAACGTACCGTTTTACGACCCCACCCCACCCGTCACAGAGGACCGCCCATGCCCCCGCTGCGCACCGCCCTCCTCCAGAGCTCCGGAGCTCTCGGTGACACCGCCGAGAACCTCAAGGCGCTCGACGAGGCCGCGGCGCGCGCCGCACAGAGCGGGGCCGGGCTCCTCGTGACCTCGGAGATGTTCCTGACCGGCTACGCGCTGGACGTCGAGGACATCGCCGGCCTCGCCGAGCCGGCCGACGGCGAATCCGCGCACGCCATCGCCGGGATCGCCCGCCGCCACGGCGTCGCCGTCCTGTACGGCTACCCGGAGCGGGCGGGCGACGCCGTCTACAACGCGGCGCAGCTCATCGGCCCCGACGGGGTCCCGCTCGCGAACTACCGCAAGACCCACCTCTTCGGCTGCTTCGAGCAGGACGCCTTCACCCCCGGCGACATCCCCGTCGTCCAGGCGGACCTCGGCGGCCTCCGCATCGGCATCATGATCTGCTACGACGTGGAATTCCCCGAGAACGTCCGGGCCCACGCACTGGCCGGCACCGACCTCCTCCTGGTGCCGACCGCGCAGATGCACCCGTTCCAGTTCGTCGCCGAACAGCTCGTCCCCGTACGGGCCTTCGAGAACCAGATGTACATCGCGTACGTCAACCGCACCGGCCCGGAAGGCGAATTCGAGTTCATCGGACTCAGCTGCCTGGCGAGCCCCGACGGGGTCACCCGGACCCGGGCCGGCCGCGGCGAGGAGCTGGTGTTCGGCGAGGCCGATCCCGAGCTGCTGGCCGCCTCGCGCGAGAACAACCCCTACCTGCGCGACCGCCGCCCCGGGCTCTACGCCTCCCTCGTCTAAGCCCTCTTCCTCCCCCTCAGCCCTGCCGCAAGGAGACGTAGCCCCATGACGTCCACGGTGCCCACCACCGCCGTCCCGCACAGCGACGGACAGCCGCCGATCACCATGTTCGGCCCGGACTTCCCGTACGCGTACGACGACTTCCTCGCCCACCCGGCGGGCCTCGGTCAGATACCCGCGACCGAACTCGGCACCGAGGTCGCCGTCATCGGCGGCGGGCTGTCCGGCATCATCTCGGCGTACGAGCTGATGAAGATGGGCCTCAAGCCCGTCGTGTACGAGGCCGACCAGATCGGCGGCCGGCTGCGCACCGTCGGTTTCGAGGGCGCCGGCACGGAGGGGCTGACCGCGGAGATGGGCGCCATGCGCTTCCCGCCGTCCTCCACGGCCCTGCAGCACTACATCGACCTCGTCGGCCTGGTCACCGAGCCCTTCCCGAACCCGCTGGCCGAGGCCACCCCCTCCACGGTCGTGGACCTCAAGGGCGAGACGCACTACGCCGAGACCATCGCCGACCTCCCGCAGGTCTACCGCGACGTCGCCGCCGCGTGGAACGCCTGCCTCGACGAGGGCGCCGACTTCTCCGACATGAACACCGCGATGCGCGAGCGGGACGTCCCGCGCATCCGCGAGATCTGGGCCAAGCTCGTCGAGAAGCTCGACGACGAGACCTTCTACGGCTTCCTCTGCAAGTCCGAGGCCTTCCAGTCCTTCCGCAAGCGCGAGATCTTCGGCCAGGTCGGCTTCGGCACGGGCGGCTGGGACACCGACTTCCCGAACTCCATCCTGGAGATCCTGCGCGTCGTCTACACCGAGGCCGACGACCACCACCGCGGCATCGTGGGCGGCTCGCAGCAGCTCCCGCTGCGCCTGTGGGAGCGCGAGCCCGAGAAGATCGTGCACTGGGCCCAGGGCACCTCGCTGTCCGCCCTGCACGAGGGCGCCCCGCGCCCGGCGGTGACCCGTCTGCACCGCACGGCGGGCAACCGCATCACGGTCACCGACTCCTCCGGCGACATCCGCACGTACCGGGCCGCGATCTTCACGGCCCAGTCCTGGATGCTCCTGTCGAAGATCGAGTGCGACGACACGCTCTTCCCGATCGATCACTGGACGGCGATCGAGCGCACCCACTACATGGAGTCCAGCAAGCTCTTCATCCCGGTCGACCGCCCCTTCTGGCTCGACAAGGACGAGGAGACGGGCCGCGACGTCATGTCGATGACCCTGACCGACCGGATGACCCGCGGCACCTACCTTCTGGACAACGGTCCGGACCAGCCCGCCGTCATCTGCCTCTCCTACACCTGGTGCGACGACAGCCTGAAGTGGCTGCCGCTGTCCGCGAACGAGCGGATGGAGGTCATGCTGAAGTCCCTCGGCGAGATCTACCCGAAGGTCGACATCCGCCGCCACATCATCGGCAACCCGGTGACCGTGTCCTGGGAGAACGAGCCCTACTTCATGGGCGCGTTCAAGGCCAACCTCCCCGGCCACTACCGCTACCAGCGCCGCCTGTTCACCCACTTCATGCAGGACCGCCTCCCCGAGGACAAGCGCGGCATCTTCCTCGCGGGCGACGACATCTCCTGGACGGCCGGCTGGGCCGAGGGCGCGGTCCAGACCGCCCTCAACGCCGTCTGGGGCGTCATGCACCACCTCGGCGGCTCCACGGACGCCACCAACCCGGGCCCGGGCGACGTCTACGACGACATCGCCCCGGTCGAACTCCCGGAGGACTGACCTCCCCGGGAACCCCGTGACCACGGGCCGCCCCCGCGCACGAGCGCGGCGGCGGCCCGTTCTCACGTCTCCGCCCGGAGGCGGTGCGTGGCGGAGCTGGTCACCGGGCCAGGCTGACGGGGCGTACGCGCGGGTCGCCCCCGGCTTTCTGCCCGACGGGGGTCAGCAGGCAGCGGCCGACCAGGCCTACTCCCGCGTCCAGGGATTGCCGGAAGTCCTCGGCCAGTTCGGGGGAGCGGCGCAGGGTCCACAGCAGGCGGGCCGCCGCCCAGGCGCCCGCGCGGGCGCGCTCCAGGCTCCACGAGCCGACCAGATGGGTCAGCGGGTCGGCGACCTCCAGGAGGTCCGGCCCCGGCATCAGGTCCTCCCGGATGCGTTCCTCCAGGGAGACCAGGGTGTCGCCGACCCGGTCGAAGTCGGCCTCCAGGGCGGACGGGGCGCAGTCCAGCACGCGGCAGGTGGACACCACCGCCACCGCCAGGTCGTGGCCGATGTGCGCGTTGATCCCGGCCAGCGCGTGCTGCAGCGGACGCACGCCCGGGTGGCGGCGGTACTGGAACAGCGGGCGCCAGCACGCCGGAGCCCGCTCCGCCTCCACCGCCGCCAGGTACCGCTCCGCGAACCGCACGCTGAGCGTCTGCGCCCGCCGCGGCGCCGGGAACCCCCCGTGCTCGATCCGCCGGTGCAGGGTCTCCGTCACCGTCAGGTAGACCCGGTTGAAGACGGCGACACCGTCCTGCGGCGGGAGCCGCTCGTCCAGGGCGCGCATCCGCGCCAGCACCGCTTCCATGGGAGGCAGGGTCGCAGGCGCCGGCGCGGATCCGGGGAACTTGGCCGTACGCTTCCCCGGTTCGGGCGAAACTCCGTCAATGGGGCTTGTCCTGCGGCTCTCCGGCGTCGTCGTAGGCGGAGGCGCCCGCGTCGAGCAGGGGCTCCTGCTGCTTCAGGTGCGCGGGGGCGAAGTACCGCAGCGCGTGGTAGCCCGTGATCACCACGATCGTGCCCAGCGCGATGCCGCCCAGCTCGAAGCTGTCGGTGATGTGCAGGGTGACGCCGCCGACGCCGATGATGATGCCCGCCGCGGCCGGCACCAGGTTCAGCGGATTGCGCAGATCCACCCGGCCGTTGATCCAGATCTGGGCGCCGAGCAGGCCGATCATGCCGTAGAGGATGACGGTGATGCCGCCGAGCACCCCGCCCGGGATCGCGGCGACGACCGCGCCGAACTTGGGGCACAGTCCGAAGAGCAGCGCGAAGCCCGCCGCCGCCCAGTACGCCGCCGTGGAGTAGACCCGGGTGGCCGCCATGACGCCGATGTTCTCGGAGTACGTGGTGTTCGGCGGGCCGCCGACCGCCGTGGACAGCATGGACGCGGCTCCGTCCGCGGCGATGGCCGTGCCCAGCTCGTCGTCGAGGGGGTCCCCGGTCATCTCGCCGACGGCCTTGATGTGCCCGGCGTTCTCGGCGATCAGCGCGATCACCACGGGCAGGGCGATCAGGATCGCCGACCACTCGAAGGCCGGCGCGTGGAAGGACGGCAGCCCGATCCAGTCGGCCTCGGCGACCCGGGAGAGGTCCAGCCGCCAGTGGTCCACGGCCTCGGCCCCGCCCATCGGGGAGTGGATCCTGCCGAAGATCCGGTCGAAGACCCAGGAGATCCCGTACCCGAAGAGCAGGCCGAGGAAGATCGCGATGCGCGACCAGAAGCCGCGCAGGCACACCACGGCCAGCCCGGTGAACAGCATCACCAGCAGCGCCGTCCACTGGTCCTGCGGGAAGTACGTGCTCGCCGTCACCGGCGCCAGGTTGAAGCCGATCAGCATCACCACCGCGCCCGTCACCACCGGCGGCATCGCCGCGTGGATGATGCGGGCGCCGAAGCGCTGGACGGCGAGCCCGGACAGGAAGAGCGCCGCACCGACGACGAAGACGGCGCCGGTGACGACCGCGCTGTCCCCGCCCGAGGCCCGGATCGCCGCCGCGACGCCGACGAAGGACAGCGAGCAGCCCAGGTAGGAGGGGACGCGGCCGCGCGTCGCGAGGAGGAAGATCACCGTCGCGACGCCGGACATCATGATCGCCAGGTTCGGGTCCAGACCCATCAGCACCGGCGCGACGAAACTCGCGCCGAACATCGCCACGACGTGCTGGGCGCCCAGCCCGGCGGTCCGCGGCCACGACAGCCGCTCCTCCGGCCGGACCACCGCGCCGGGGGCGGGAGTCCGCCCGTCTCCGTGCAGGGTCCAGCCCACGCCGAGGCCCATGTTCCACTCCTCTTCTCCGGACGAGCACGGCTCCGGCCACTCACAGATCGAGGCCGCAGCGCACGGGGGTGCTGCTGCGGCCCGTCGATATGTTACGGCCGTATATCGGCAGGTTCGTCCCGGTCGCCCGGACCGGCCTTCCCGCTGGTTGCGGCGGGTTCGGCCCCAGCTTGCCCCACCGGCGCCTGCGGGCGCAGTACCGCGGCACCCACGACCAGCGCGAAGGCCAGCAGGGTGACCAGTCCGAACGACACCACCAACGAGGTCGCGTCGGCCACCGCGCCGATCGCCGACGGCGCGATCAGGCTCGAGGTGTAGGTGATCGTCGCGACGCCCGCGATGGCCTGCGCCGGGGCCGGCCCGCTGCGCGCCGCGGCCGCGAAGGCCAGCGGGACCACCACCGCGATGCCGAGCCCGATCATCCCGAAGCCGGCCAGCGCCCCCGCCGGATGCCGCGCCCCGACCACGAGCAGTCCGCCCGCGGTGGCCAGTACGCCGCCCACGCGGACCGTGCGCACCGGCCCGAAGCGGTCCACCACCCGGTCGCCGGCGAGCCGGGCCACGGCCATGGTGAGCGCGAAGGCGGTGGTGGAGGCGGCCGCCAGGCCCGCGTCAGTGTGCAGGACGTCCCGCAGGTAGACCGCCGACCAGTCCAGGCTCGCGCCCTCGGCGAAGACCGCGCAGAAGCCGATGGCGCCGATGAGCAGCGCGGACTTCGGGGGCAGCGCGAAGTGCGGCGGTGCCTGCGCCTCCTGATCACCCTTCAGGTCCAGCACGCCCCGTACGGCGACCAGCCCGGCCGCGGTGAGGACGAGCGCGGCGATCAGGTGGTGCGGCCGGGCGTCGGCCCCGGTGTGCGCGGCGACCGTGCCCGCGGCCGAGCCGAGCAGGGCGCCCACGCTCCACATGCCGTGCAGCGAGGACATGATCGAGCGGCGCAGCCGGTTCTCGGTCTCCACGCCCAGCGCGTTCATCGCCACGTCCGACATGCCGGAGGTGGCACCGTAGACGAAGAGCGCGAGGCAGAGGGCGGGCAGGTTCGGGGCGAGGCTCGGGAGGATCAGGGAGAGGGTCCACATCGCCAGCAGCCCCCGCAGCGCGGAGCGGGCACCGAAACGGTGGTTGATCCGCCCCGCCAGCGGCATCGCGAGCGCCGCGCCCAGGGCCGGGAAGGCGAGGGCGAGCCCGAGGGTGCCCGCGCTGAGCTGGGCGTGGTCCTGGATCCAGGGGATGCGGGTGGCGAAGGAGCCGGTGACGGCACCGTGGGCGCAGAAGACGGCGGCGATGGCGTAACGGGCCCGGCGCAGGCGCGCCGGGCCGAGATGTGTGTCCCCGGTCATGGCCAATAAACTATCAGGGAGCCTGCCTGATAGATATTGGCCGTGACTCCCTAGGATGGCGCCGTGACTCCTGCCCTCAGCCCGGTACCGTCCCCCGCCTCACCCAGCACGGCACGGGCCATCAACGACCGCCTCGCCCTGGAACTCCTCCAGGAGTCCGGCCCGCTGACGGCCCATCAGCTCAAGACGATGACCGGCCTCTCACGCCCCTCGGTCGCCGACCTCGTCGACCGGCTCACCGGAGCCGGGCTCATCGAGGTCGTCGGGGAGTCGGGCGAGCAGCGGCGCGGCCCCAACGCCAAGCTGTACGGGATCGTCGCCCGCCGTGCCCACCTGGCCGCCCTGGACGTGCGCATGGACCGGGTCACCGCCGTCGTCACCGACCTGCTCGGCCGTACGCTGGCCGAGGCCGCCCTGCCCGTCGGCGCGCCCGAGGACGCGGTGGCGGCCCTGCTGCGCCTGGCCCGCGAGGCCGGCGCGGCCGCACTGCACACCGTCGTCATAGGCGCCCCGGGCCTGGTCGCTCCGGCCACCGGCGAACTCCGCGACACCATCGGCCTGCCGGCCTGGCACCGGGACCTGGTGACGGCCCTGCAGCGGAAGCTGCCCGCCGTGGTGGTCGTCGAGAACGAGACCAACCTGGCCGCCCTCGCCGAGCAACGCCTCGGCGTGGCGCGCGACCTGGACTCCTTCGTACTGCTGTGGCTCGGCGCGGGCGTGGGCGCGGCCGTGGTGCTGGACGGGCGACTGCGCCGGGGCGCCTCCGGCGGGGCGGGCGAGATCGGCTTCCTACCGGTGCCGGGCACGGGCGGCCTGCCCTCGGCCGCCGACTGCGGGGGCGGATTCCACGCCCTGGCGGGCCGGGACGCCGTGACCGCGCTGGCGCGCGAGCACGGCTTCGCGGGCCCGGCGGAGGAGGCGGTGGCGGGAGCCGCGGGGGAGCCGTTCCTCGAAGCCCTGGCAGAGCGGCTCGCACTGGGCGCGGCGGCGGCCGCGGCGATCCTCGACCCGGGCTGCGTGGTCCTGGCGGGCGAACTCGGCCGCGCGGGAGGCCCCGCCCTGGCGTCCCGGGTCGCCCACCACCTGGCGCGGCTGACCCCGGTCCCTACGGAGGTCCGCGCCACGATGCTGGGGGACCCGGCGGTCCTGGCGGGGGCGCGACTGGCCGCGAGGGAGGCGGCGCAGGCGGTGCTGTTCGGGGGCTGAACGGCGCCGGCGCGGTTCCCTGGGGCTCCGCAGATTCAGCCTCGCCGGCGTTTGAGGCGCGGTGGTCCGGGGGCTGGCCCCCGGCAGCGGCGGCGTGCCCGCGCCTCAAACACAGGCGGGGCTGAAAGCGCGGCGGCGGCGGCGCGCCCGGCTACCGGGGCCGGTGCGTCAGGAAATCCGCGAACGTTCCCCGGCCCACCGCGTGCGACGGTGTCAGATTGCCGCCCCGCTTGAAGCCCGCGTACGCCTTGCCCGCCAAGGGCAGGGGGATCACCCGTCGGCGGCGGCCCGTCGCCGACAGGTAGGTGCGGGCCAGCTCCGGCAGGGTACGGATCTCCGGGCCGCCCATGTCCGGAACCCGGCCCGACGGGGTCGGGACCGCCAGTTCCGCCAGCCGGTCCGCGACCTCGCCGACGGCGATCGGCTGCACCCGCACCCCGCTCGGCACCGGCACGACCGGCAGCTTCGCCGCCATGCCCACCACCTGCGCCACCAGGTCGTGGAACTGCGTCGTGCGCAGAATCGTCACGCCCAGCCCGGACTCCTCCAGCAGCCGCTCCACCCTCAGCTTCGTCCGGTAGTAGCCGAGGGGGACCACGTCCACGCCCACGATCGAGATGTAGACGATGTTCGTGACCGTCCCCGCCCGCCGGGCCGCCGCGATCAGGTGTCCGGCGGCCACCTCGTCGCCCTTCCCCCCGCCGCGCGTGTTGCTCGCGCAGTGCACGATGACCTCCGCGCCCGCCATCGCCGCGTCCAGCCCGCTGCCGTCCCGCAGGTCGACCGGGTGGTCCGGGGCGTGCCGGCTCAGTACGCGGACCTCGTGGCCCGCCTCCCGCAGCCGGGCGACGACCAGGACGCCGAGGGTGCCGGTGCCTCCGGTGACGAGGATGGTGCTCATGGGGTCCGCCTTTCGCAGGGAACGTCTCTTCGGCAGCTGAGACCGGACAGCCCTCAGGAACGTGACAGCTGTCGCCGCAGGAATCCCAGCTTCTCCGGGTTGACCACCGCGCTCATGCCGCTGACCAGCCCGTTCTCGAATTCCACGAGGAGGACCGCCACCTCGCCGAAGAGCACCGCGGGCGATCCGTTGACCTCCGCGACGCTGACCGGCAGGCCCGCCACGTACTTCTCCAGCACCCCGACCGCGAAGCGGGCCACCTTGTCCCGCCCCAGGATCGGCCGCCGCGCCGCGCCGACCACGCCGCCGCCGTCCGACACGTACCGCACGTCGGCCGTCAGCAAGCCCTCCAGCCGGGCCAGGTCCCCGCCCCGCGCCGCCGTCAGGAAGGTCTCCACGAGGCCCTGCCACCGCTCGGGATCCGCCTCGAAGCGCTGCTCCGGCGCGGCCGCCCGGCCCGCCGCCACCCGGCCCGCCGCCCGCCGGTAGAGCTGGCGGCAGTTGGCCTCGGAGAGGTCCAGGACCCCGGCGATCTCCCGGTGGCTGTACGCGAAGGCCTCGCGCAGCACGTACACCGCCCGCTCCACGGGCGTGAGCTGCTCCAGCAGCACCAGCAGCGCCATGGACACGCTGTCGCGCTGCTCCGCCGACTCCAGCGGGCCGAGCGTCCCGTCCCCGGTGAGGACCGGCTCCGGGAGCCAGGGGCCGACGTACTCCTCGCGCCGGGCCCGCGCCGAGGTGAGCTGGTTCAGGCACAGGTTCGTGACGACCTTGGCGAGCCAGGCCCCCGGGTGCTCGATGTCCCCGCGGTCCGCCGAGGCCCAGCGCAGGTACGCGTCCTGCACGGTGTCCTCGGCCTCCGCGGCGGAGCCGAGCATGCGGTAGGCGATGCCGAACATCCGGGTCCGGTGTTCCTCGAAGTCCGCGACGGCCGCGGTGACATGGCTGCTCACCGGACCAGCCTACGAGGGCCGGGTGCGGGCGGAACGCGTGAGGACCCGGTGGCCGCCGGGCCACCGGGTCCTCACACATCCCGAACCGTCGTCAGCAGGCGCCCTGGTCCCTCCAGACACCCCATTCACCCGTGGTGCCGGGCTCCTCGTTCTGCGTCCACCACTGGGCCTTCCAGGTGCGGCCCTTGTGCGAGACGACGTTGCCGGCGTTGTAGACCTGCCCCGCCACGTACGCCGGGCCCGTGCACGCACCGCCCGTCGCGGGCGGCGTGGTCGGAGGCGTCGTCGTCGGGGGAGTGGTGGTCGGGGGAGTGGTGGTCGGCGGGGTCGTCGGGCCGCCCGGCTCCACCAAAGTCGTGCCGCGGGCCAGGTCGCCGGTGATGCCGTACGTCTTCCCGCCGAAGCTCACCGTCCAGTTGGAGGGGGTCGAGGTCGGCAGGTAGTAGACGAAGTCCAGCTCGACCGAGGCGCCCGGGGCCAGGGACTGCCAGGCCGGCAGCTTGAGCGAGACCCGGTTGTAGTCGCCCTTCAGCCCGCCCACGTTGTTGCCGGTGTGGTCGCTGCGGATGATCGTGGTGTTCCAGCCGGACTGGTCCTTGGCGTTGCCGGGCGCGGAGGAGGAGTAGTCGAACTGGAACTCCGTACCGCCCGGCAGGGTCGCCGTGGTGTTGTTGGTGATCTTCAGCTTCGGGCTGATCGGGTAGTTGGAGTCGCCGAGCGGGAACTGCCCGAACTCCGTGTCCACCTTGATCACCTCGGCCGGCATGGTGATCGTCGCGCGCTTGGCAGCGTACGGCGGCGCCGACTTGAACTTCTGGTACATCGCGTCGGTGAGCGTGTCGCCCATCTCGTACTGGCCCTTGGCCGCGTTGTACTCGTAGTCGCCCGCGAGCTCCCAGACCATCGTGCCGCCGATGCCCTTGTTCACCACGTAGTCGGCCTTGGCGTTGACCGACTGCTCGTCCTCCGTCGAGAGGAAGACCTTCTTCTGGGCGTTCCACAGCCACGGCGCCACCAGGGTGGAGTCGTACTTGCGGACGTAGGTGCCGGTCAGCGTGGTGCCGGCCGGGAAGCCGTACCGGGTGACGTAGTCGCCGACGACCCCCTTCTCCAGGTTCTTGGCGTGCCACATGGGGTTGGAGCCCGCCGGGGACTCGACCCCGTTGGTGTCCTTGTCGTGCCACAGGTTGTCGATGCCGACCGCGCCGTCACCGCACTTGGTCAGGCCCGCACCGGCCGGGCAGGTGGTCGCGGGGGCCTTGCCCCACAGGCCGTCGGTGCCGCCCTGCACGTTCTTGAAGCCACGGGTGTAGTAGGGCAGGCCGATGTTGATGCGGCCGCCCGGCATCGAGCCGCGGAAGTAGTGGTACGCCCAGTCGGTGTTGAGGTAGCCGATGCCGCCGTACTGGGAGGTGGAGTAGACGCCCGCGGCGGCCAGCTCGCCGTCCTTGCCGTCGTCGAAGAGCGAGGCGTTGGGGCCGACGTACTCGTTCCAGGCCCCGTGCAGGTCGTAGGACATGATGTTGACGTAGTCCAGGTACTTCTGCATCTGGAACGTCTCCATGCCCCGCAGCAGGTAGCCGGAGGAGGGGGCGGCGACGGAGAGCAGGTAGTGCTTGCCGTCGGCGGCGCCCGCGCGGTCGAGCTTCTCGCGCAGGGACTTCATCAGGGCCGCGTAGCCCTTGACCAGACCGGCGCGGCGGGCGTTGGACAGCTGCCAGTCCAGCGGGTTGCCCGCGTCCTTCATGGTCGTCGGGTATTCGTAGTCGATGTCGACGCCGTTGAAGCCGTACGTGCGGATGAACTCGACCGAGGAGTCGGCGAAGGTGTCGATGCCGGCCTGGTTGACCGAGCCGTCGGCGTTCGTGGCCATCGAATAGAAGCCGCCGGAGGCGACCCGGTTGCCGTCGTCCCCGAAGTGGCCGCCGGTCTCCGCCCAGCCGCCGACCGAGATCAGCGTCTTGACGCCCGGGTACTGCTTCTTGAACTTCGTCAGCTGGTTGAAGTGGCCCTTGTAGGGGAGGGCCGGGTCCATCTCGGCGCCCGCGACCCCGGGCCACGTCATTCCGGTGGCGGCGTTGTTCGCGTTGTCCGTGCCGACCGAGATCTTGTTGTCCGCGCCGACGTGGGCGAAGGCGTAGTTCAGGTGGGTGACCTTGGACCACGGGATGTCGTGGGCGAGGTAGGCGGGGGCGCCGTCCTTGCCGGTGCGCCAGCCGGTGAAGTATCCGATGACGCGGCGCTGGTGGTCGGCGCCCATCTTCTCGCGGCCCTCGAAGTCGTAGACCGAGCAGTACGGGACGTCGACGCCGGCCGTCTTGTACAGCCCGTCGGGGCGACAGCTCTCGTGGTCGGCCGCGTGCGAGACGCCCGCCGAGAGCCCGCCCACCAGCAGTCCGGCGATCGCGGCGCCGGATGCCAGGAGCATCACTCTCGTACGTGTGGGGGACAGCATTGTGCCTCCTGGGGAGGGGAGGATGCAGGACACATCTGGACACGACATGAAGCAACGTGACTGAGGCAGAAGCGTGTTGGCCCGTGATGTGCGCACATCTGACGGGCTGTTCCCGGAAGTTGAAGGGAACGTTAAGAGGACTAGACCAAACCGTCAATAGGTCTGGACCAATCCCCGGCTCAATCCCCGGCCCCATCCGCGGCCGCTTGATGAAGTCCCCATCGGCCCACCCCTGTGAGCCAGGCCACACCCCGTCCCTCGCATGGCCTTCGATCGCCCGTGGCAAACTGGCTGCAGTACCAGTAAGCAGCGCACTCCGGGGTCGGTGTAATTCCGAACCGGCGGTTATAGTCCGCGACCCGTCCGCAGCCAGCGGCCGGTTGACCAGGTGAGATTCCTGGACCGACGGTTAAAGTCCGGATGGGAGGCAGTGCGCGGCGGGCCAGTCACCGGTACGCCGCCGTCGGCGGTTCATCGGCATATCCCCGTGGATGTGTCCGATCGGACCGTTCTTCCGGCCTCGGCGTCCCCCTGTGAGCTGGACCGCTTCATCTGTCGTATCCCGACAGGCCCCGGAGTCCGTGCCCGATGAGGCAGGAGGACCCGGTGGCGACACACGCCGCGCACGCAGCACCCGACGCGGGCACCCGCGCCATGCGCCGAGCCATCGAGCTCGCGGCCCGCGGACTCGGCTCCACCAGCCCCAACCCGGTCGTCGGCTGCGTCATCACCGACGCCTCGGGCACGGTCGTCGGCGAGGGCTGGCACGAACGGGCCGGCGGCCCGCACGCCGAGGTCCACGCCCTGCGCGCAGCGGGCGAGGCCGCCCGCGGCGCCACCGCCTACGTCACCCTGGAGCCCTGCGACCACACCGGCCGTACGGGCCCCTGCTCCCGCGCCCTCATCGAGGCCGGGGTCGCCCGCGTGGTCTACGCCGTCTCCGACCCGAACCCGCAGGCCGGCGGCGGGGCCGCCACGCTGCGCGCCGCCGGGGTCGACACCGAGGCCGGGCTGCTCGCGGACGAGGCCGAGGAGGGCAATGCCGCCTGGCTGACCTCCGTACGCCTGGGGCGCCCCTACGTCCTGTGGAAGTACGCCGCCACCCTCGACGGCAGGATCGCCGCCGCCGACGGCACCAGCCGCTGGATCAGCTCTCCGGAGTCCCGCGCCGACGTCCACCGGCTGCGCGCCGAGGCCGACGCCGTCGTGGTCGGCTCCGGCACCCTGCGCGCCGACGACCCCCACCTGGCGGTCCGCGGCATCGAGGGCGCCCGCCAGCCCCTGCGCGTGGTCCTGGACACCCGCGCCACCGTCCGGCCCGCCGCCCGCGTCCTCGACGGGGCCGCCCCCACCCTGATCGCCGTGGCCGAGGACCTGGACGAGGCGGCCACCCGCCACCTCGCCGGCGTGGAGCTGGCCCGGCTCCCGTACGACAAGGACGGGATCTCCGTGGACGCCCTCCTCGGCGAGCTGCACCGGCGCGAGGTCCGCTCCGTCCTGCTCGAAGGCGGCCCGACCCTGGCCGGCGCCTTCGTCGCCGCGGGCGCCGTCGACAAGGTCGTCGGCTACCTCGCCCCGGTCCTCCTCGGCGCGGGCCCCACCGCCCTCGCCGACGCCGGCATCGGCACCCTCACCGAAGCGCTCCGGCTCCGGATCACCGAGACCGTCCGCATCGGAACAGACATCCGCATCACCGCCGTGCCCACGGCGCCGCCCGTCCCCACAGCCCTCAAGGAGCACTGAGTGTTCACCGGAATCGTCGAAGAACTGGGCGAGGTCACGGCCGTCGAGCAGCTGGAGGAAGCCTCCCGCTTCCGGCTGCGCGGCCCCCTCGTCACCGAGGGTGCCAAGCACGGCGACTCCATCGCCGTCAACGGCGTCTGCCTGACCGTCGTGGACACCGCCGACGGCGAGTTCACCGCCGACGTCATGCAGGAGACCCTCAACCGCTCCAGCCTCGGCGCCCTGACCGCGGGCTCCCGGGTCAACCTGGAGCGCCCGATGGCGCTGGGCGGACGGCTCGGCGGCCACCTGGTCCAGGGGCATGTGGACGGCACCGGCGAGATCCTCTCCCGCACCCCCTCGGAGCACTGGGAGATCGTCAAGATCGCCCTCCCGGCGAACCTCGCGCGCTACGTCGTCGAGAAGGGCTCCATCACCGTCGACGGCGTCAGCCTCACCGTGGTCGAGGCCGCCGCCGACTGGTTCACCATCAGCCTGATCCCCACCACCCTCGCGCTGACCACGCTCGGCATCAAGCAGCCCGGCGACCCGGTCAACCTGGAAGTCGACGTCCTCGCGAAGTACGTCGAGCGCCTGCTGGCCGCCGGCGTGGACCCGCTGCACGCGACGGGAGACGAGCAGTGAGCGCCCTGACCTGGCTCAACGCGGAGGCCTTCACCGTCTTCGGCCAGAAGGTCATCTGGTCGGACATGATCGGCAACCTGATGGGCCTGGCCGCCCTCGCCCTCGGCTGGCGCCGCTCCATATGGACCTGGCCCGCTCAGCTCCTCTCCGGCCTGATCCTCATCGCCGCCTACGCCTCCGCCCACCTCGCCGGCGGAGTCGGCAAACAGCTCCTGGTCATCGGCGTGGCCGCGTGGGGCTGGCGCGCCTGGCAGCTCGGCAGGCAGCAGGCCCAGGACGGCTCCATCGCCGTGCGCACCGCCACCTGGAAGGAGCGCGGACTGCTCGTCGCCGGAGCGGCGCTGGGCACCCTCGCCGTCGGCGGCCTGTTCACGCTCTTCCCGGACCTGTCCTGGAGCCCGTGGGCGGACGCGTACATCTTCGTCGGCACCATCGTCGCGATGGTCGCCCAGGCCCGCGGCCTCGTCGAGTTCTGGTTCGCCTGGCTCCTCGTCGACCTGGTCGGCGTGCCCCTCGCCTTCAGCAACGGCCTGGCCTTCTCCGGCCTCGTCTACGTCGTGTACTTCGCCCTCGTCCTGTGGGGCGCCTACGACTGGTACCAGCGCTCGCGCACCACGCCCGCCCCCGCCCTGGAAGGAGCCACGGCATGACCAGCCTCAAGCCCGTGCCCGGCATCGAGTTCGAAGAGACCTTCCGCCTCGACCCCGTCGAGCAGGCCATCCGCGACATCGCGGCGGGCCGGCCCATCGTCGTCGTCGACGACGAGGACCGCGAGAACGAGGGCGACCTCGTCATCGCCGCGGAGAAGGCCACCCCCGAGATCATCGCCTTCATGATGAGCGAGTGCCGCGGGCTGATCTGCGCCCCCATGGAGGGCCCCGAGCTGGACCGGCTCGAACTGCCCCAGATGGTCCGGAACAACACCGAGTCGATGAAGACCGCCTTCACCGTCTCCGTCGACGCGAGCGCCGCGCACGGCGTCTCCACCGGGATCTCGGCCGCCGACCGCGCCACCACCCTGCGGCTGCTCGCCTCCGGGACCTGCGAGCCCGGCGACCTCGTCCGCCCCGGCCACATCTTCCCGCTGCGCGCCAAGCCCGGCGGCGTCCTGGTCCGCAACGGCCACACCGAGGCCGCCGTCGACCTCGCCCGCCTCGCGGGTCTGCGCCCGGCCGGCGCCATCGTGGAGATCGCCGGCGAGGACGGCGTCATGCTGCGCCTGCCCGAGCTGATCCCCTTCGCCCGCAAGCACGGCCTGACGATCATCTCCATCGAGGACCTGATCGCCTACCGCCGCTCCGCCGAGCCCACCGTGCGCCGCGAGGCCGAGGTCAGCCTGCCGACCGCCTTCGGCGACTTCACGGCGTACGGCTACCGCTCCACCGTGGACGGGGTCGAGCACGTCGCCCTCGTCCACGGCGAGATCGGGGAGGGCGCGGACGTCCTGGTCCGGCTGCACTCCGAGTGCCTGACCGGCGACATCTTCGCCTCGCAGCGCTGCGACTGCGGACCCCAGCTGCACGCCTCCATGGAGCAGATCAAGACCGAGGGCCGCGGCGTCGTCGTCTACCTGCGCGGCCACGAGGGCCGCGGCATCGGACTGCTGTCCAAGCTGCGCGCGTACGAGCTCCAGGAGCGCGGCCGTGACACCCTCGACGCCAACCTGGAGCTCGGCCTGCCCGCCGATGCCCGCGACTACGCGGCCGGCGCGCAGATGCTCGCCGACCTCGGCGTGCGCAGCGTCCGGCTGCTGACCAACAACCCGGACAAGGCGTCCGCGCTGGTCCGGCACGGCATCACGGTCACCAGCCGGGAGCCGATGCCGGTGGAGGCCGGCGAGCACAACCTGCGGTACCTGCGCACCAAGCGGGACCGGATGGGCCACGACCTGCCCTGGCTGGACGGGACCGTGACCACCACCTGCGGCAACCAGTAAGCACGCACCACCCGTACGTCCACTCGTACATCCACCCGTACATCCACCCGAACATCCACGAACCACCGAGGAGCAGAGCTGTGAGCGGCAAGGGCGCACCCGAACTGAGCGTGAAGAACTGCGGAGACCTCCGGGTCGCCGTGATCGCGGCCCAGTGGCACGAGAAGGTCATGGACGGACTGGTCGACGGCGCCCTGCGGGCCCTGCACGAGCTGGGCATCGACGAGCCCACCCTGCTGCGCGTCCCCGGCAGCTTCGAGCTCCCGGTCGTGGCGAAGGTACTGGCCGGTCGCGGTTACGATGCCATCGTCGCCCTCGGAGTGGTCATCCGCGGCGGCACCCCGCACTTCGACTACGTCTGCCAGGGCGTCACCCAGGGCCTGGTACAGGTGTCGATCGACACCGGAGTCCCCGTCGGCTTCGGTGTCCTGACCTGCGACAACGACGAGCAGGCGCTGGACCGCGCCGGGCTCGAGGGGTCGAACGAGGACAAGGGGCACGAAGCGGTCACCGCCGCCGTCTCCACCGCCATGACCCTGCGGACCGTCAGCGAACCCTGGCGCTGAGTGGCGTGGGGGAACCCCGTATTCTGAGGACCATCATGGCGAACAAACCCTCCAAGAGCTTCGAAGAGCTCTTCACGGAGCTCCAGCTCAAGGCCGCCAACGGCGACCCCAGCACCTCCCGCACCGCCGAGCTCGTCCACAAGGGCGTCCATGCCATCGGCAAGAAGGTCGTCGAGGAGGCCGCCGAGGTCTGGATGGCCGCCGAATACGAGGGCAAGGAAGCCGCCGCCGAGGAGATCTCCCAGCTGCTCTACCACGTCCAGGTGATGATGGTGGCGCGCGGGATCTCCCTCGACGACGTCTACGCGCACCTCTGATCCCCGGCACGCACACCCCGCCCGCATTCACGTAATCCACGCACCAAAGGAAGCCCCATGCTGCGCATCGCCGTCCCCAACAAGGGTTCACTCTCCGGACCGGCGTCGGCGATGCTCCATGAGGCCGGCTACCGCCAGCGCAAGGAGTCCAAGGAGCTCGTGGTCGTCGACCCCGAGAACGGGGTGGAGTTCTTCTACCTCCGCCCCAAGGACATCGCGATCTACGTCTCCTCGGGCAAGCTCGACATCGGCATCACCGGCCGTGACCTGCTGCTCGACTCCGGCGCCAGCGCCGAGGAGATCCTTCCGCTGAACTTCGGCCGCTCCACCTTCCGCTACGCCACCAAGCCCGGTACGGCGAAGGGCCCCGAGGACTTCCACGGGATGACGATCGCGACCTCGTACGAGGGAATCGTCGCCAAGCACCTCGCCGAGAAGGGGATCGACGCCTCCGTCGTGCACCTGGACGGCGCGGTCGAGACCGCCATCCAGCTCGGCGTCGCCCAGATCATCGCGGACGTCGTCGAGACCGGCACCAGCCTGCGCAACGCCGGCCTGGAGGTCATCGGCGAGCCGATCCTCACCTCCGAGGCCGTCGTCATCCGCGGCAACGGCACCGACGCCGACGACCCGCAGGCCCAGCAGTTCCTGCGCCGCCTGCAGGGCGTCCTGGTGGCCCGCAGCTACGTGATGATGGACTACGACTGCCGCGCCGAGCACCTGGAGCGCGCGGTCGCCCTCACCCCGGGCCTGGAGTCGCCGACCATCTCCCCGCTGCACAACGAGGGCTGGGTCGCGGTCCGCGCCATGGTCCCGGCCAAGGAAGCCCAGCGGATCATGGACGACCTGTACGAACTCGGCGCGCGCGCGATCCTCACCACGTCGATCCACGCCTGCCGTCTCTGATCCCCCTCTCGCAGAACCGAGCGCACCTCATGACCGAGCCCGCCGCCCCGCCCGCACCGCCCGCCCTGCCGGTCACCTTCCGGCCGACCCGCACCCGGGCGGTCCTGCTGAGCGTCGGGCTCGCCATGTTCGCCACCATCACGACGATCGCGCTCCTGCTGGAGACCCTCAGCACGGGGGAGCGGATCAGCTTCGTCTTCACCGCGGTCCTGCTGACCTCCGTCCTCGTCCTGCTCAGCCGCCCCAAGGTGGTCGCGGACGAGGCCGGCGTCACCGTCGTCAACCTGACCACCACCCGCCGTCTGGAGTGGGCGCAGATCCTGCGCGTCAACCTCCGCCCCGGCGACCCGTGGGTGTTCCTGGACCTCAGTGACGGCACCAGCCTGCCCGCCCTCGGCATCCAGCCGGGTGTCGCCAAGCAGCAGGCGATCGGCGACGCCCGCGCCCTGCGCGCCCTCGCCGAGGCCCGGGGAACCGGCACGAAGGACCACTGAGGCGGCCGAACCTCGTCGCTGCGTACCGTTGCGGCGGCGATCTCAATGACTACCCTGGTGGCGGGGCGCAGCCGTGCGCCCTCCCACTTGCCCCGGGGCCCCCCGGGCCTGCGGGTGACCTGCTACCTGAGGAGTGACTCCCTCCAGCAATGGACGGATCGTCCGGTAATACCCGCGCCGCCCTCCCCACGTGGGCGGCGGCATGACCATCCCGCTACTCCTGCTCGCGGCGGCTTTCACCCTGATCCTCGCCAACGGCTTCTTCGTGGCAGCCGAGTTCGGCCTCGTCACCGTGGAGCGTCCCGAGGCCGAGCGCGCCGCAGCCGACGGTGACCGCCGTGCCCGTACGGTCGTCAAGGCCCTGCGGGAGCTGTCCTTCCAGCTCTCCGGCACCCAGCTCGGCATCACCATCACCTCCCTCGTGGTCGGCATGCTCGCCGAGCCCGCCCTCGCCGCACTGCTGGCCGGGCCGCTCGCCGCGACCGGCCTCCCGCGGGGCGCCGTCCCCGGCGCCGCCGTCGTCATCGGCATGCTGCTCGCCTCCGCCGTCCAGATGGTCGTCGGCGAGCTCGTCCCGAAGAACTGGGCGGTCTCCCGGCCGCTCCAGGTGGCCCGCTTCGTCGCCGGCCCCCAGCACGCCTTCTCCCGCGTCTTCCGACCGGTCATCTCCGGCCTCAACGCCGTCGCCAACCGGCTCGTCCGGGCGCTCGGCGTGGAGCCGACGGAGGAAATGGCCTCGGCCCGCACCCCCGGCGAACTGGTCTCCCTGGTCCGCCATTCGGCTCAGGCCGGCGCCCTCGAACAGGACACCGCCGACCTCTTCGTACGGACCCTCTCGCTGGGCGAGCTCACGGCCCAGCACGTCATGACCCCCCGGGTGAAGGTCAGCGCCCTGCAGCACACGGCCACCGCGGCCGACGTGCTCAACCTGACCCGTGCCACGGGCCTGTCCCGCTTCCCGGTCTACCGCGAGCGCATCGACGAGATCACCGGCGTGGTCCACCTCAAGGACGCCCTCGCCGTGCCCGAATCCGCACGCGACCGCACCTCCGTGAGCCGGATCTGCGTCCCCCCGCTGCTGGTGCCCGGCTCCCTGCCGGTGCAGCCGCTGCTGGAGCGGCTGCGCAGCGAACAGCCGATGGCCGTGGTCGTCGACGAGTACGGCGGCACCGCCGGCGTGGTCACGCTGGAGGACATCGTGGAGGAACTCGTCGGAGAGGTGCGCGACGAGCACGACCTCGCCGAGGACGAGACCCCCGAGCTGGCCGCCGTACCGGCCGAGGACGGCCGCCCCTCCTGGGAGGCCGACGGCAGCTGCCGGGTCCAGACCCTGCGCCGGATAGGCCTGGAAGTGCCCGAAGGCCCGTACGAGACCGTCGCCGGCCTCGTCGCCGACCTGCTCGGCAGGATCCCCGCCCCCGGGGACCGCGCGGAGCTCCCCGGCTGGAAGCTGTCCGTCCGCCGCGTCGGCCGCAACCGCGCGGAGCGGGTGCGCCTGGTCCGGCTGACGGCGGTGCCCGCGGTCGGCCCGTACCGGCAGGCCTCCGGGGCCGACACCGCCGCCGTGCTCGGCTCCGGCCGCCCCGGCGACCCGGCCGCCCGGCCGGCCCAGCCGTCCCAGCCGGCCCAGCTGGAAGGCGCCGCCCGGTGAACGTGCTCCAGCTCCTCTTCGCCCTGCTCCTGGTCCTCGCGAACGGCTTCTTCGTCGGCGCCGAGTTCGCCCTCGTGTCCGTACGCCGCAGCCAGATCGAGCCCCTCGCGGCCGACTCGAAGCGGGCCCGCCAGGTGCTCCACGGCCTGGAGAACCTCCCCCGCATGATGGCCGCCGCCCAGTTCGGCATCACCATCTGCTCCCTCACCCTCGGCGCGGTCGCCGAGCCCACGGTGGCCCGGCTGCTGGAGCCCGTCTTCCACGCCGTCCACGTACCCGAAGGCCTGATCCACCCCCTCGGCTACGCCATCGCGCTCGCCGCCGTGGTCTTCCTGCACCTGGTCATCGGCGAGATGGTCCCCAAGAACCTCGCCATGGCCGCCCCCGAGAAGACCGCCCTGTGGTTCAGCCCCGGCCTGGTCGCCTTCGCCCGTCTCTGCGGGCCGGTGACCACCGCGCTCGGCGCCTGCGCCAAGCTCGTCCTGAAGCTCTTCAAGGTCGAACCCAAGGACGAGGTCGAGGCCGTCTACACCTCCGCCCAGCTGGGCCGGCTCCTCAAGGACTCCCGGCAGGCCGGGTTCCTGGAGCCGGTCGAGCAGGAGCGGCTCGAGGACGCCCTGGAACTGGGCAGCCGTCCCGTCACCGACGTCCTCCTCGACCGGGACCGCCTGGTCACGGTCGGCCCCGGCGTGACCCCGCGGCAGATCGAGCAGCTGACCGTGCGCACCGGCTACTCCCGTTTCCCCGTCCGTGCCGACAGCGGCGCCTTCATGGGCTACCTGCACGTCAAGGACGTACTGGACCTGGAGGACCGGGAGCGGGCCGTGCCGCAGCGGGTCTGGCGCCGGATGACCACGCTGTGCGCCGACGTCCCGCTGGATGACGCCCTCGGCGTCATGCGCCGCGACGCCACCCACCTGGCGCAGGTCGCGGATCCGGGAGGCCGGGTCCTCGGCCTGGTGGCCCTGGAGGACGTCCTCGAAATGCTGGTCGGAGAGGTCCGCGACCCCTCACACCGGGCGTACGTGCGCGGCGCGTAGCCGCGGCCCTGCGGCGCCTTTGCGGGGGCTCCGCCCCCGGACCCCCGCGCCTCAAACGCCGGCGGGGCTGAAATGTGCCGCTGCGCGGCAAGCCAGCCGCGCCGGACGGACGGCATCAGCCAGTTCCAGCCTCGCCGGCGTTTGAGGCGCGGGGTCTGGGGCGGAGCCCCAGTGAGCCCCGCGCAGCGGCTACGGCGGCCCGCGCAGCGTCACAACGCCGGCGGCTCGGGCCGTTCCTGGGGGCCGCGGCCCGACAGGACCTCGCCGTAGGCCTGCATCAGGTCCGGCAGCCGCAGCGTGGCCAGGTCGTCCCGCGACGGCTCGCCCGCGAAGCCCGCCAGCCGCAGGTCCCGGTACGCGCAGCTCTTCTCGTACAGGGTGCGCAGGAAGCGGCCGTTGCCGAGCTCGTCGATCCAGCCCTGCTCCACGACGTGCCCGCTGATGCTGCGCAGCTCCTCCAGGGCCTCCTCGTCCCAGCGGTCCCCGTTCGCGTCCGCCAGCACCCCGCCGATCGCGGTCAGCTCCAGCGGCCGGTAGCTGGGGAAGTCCACCCGGGTGGTGAACCGCGAGGACAGCCCCGGATTGGCGGCCAGCAGCCGGTCCATCCCGGCCGGGTAGCCGGCCAGGATCACCACCAGGTGGTCCCGGTTGTCCTCGGCCCGCTTGAGCAGTACCTGCAGGGCCTCGTCGCCGTACGCGTCGCCCTTGCTGTAGCCCGAATTCGACAGGGAGTACGCCTCGTCCACGAACAGCACCCCGCCGATCGCGGAATCGATCAGCTCGTTCGCCTTCACCGCGGTCTGCCCGAGGAACTCGCCCACGAGGTCGGCCCGTTGGGCCTCCACCAGATGGTCGCCGCCGAGCAGGCCCAGCGCGTAGAAGACCCGGCCCAGGATCCGGGCCACCGTCGTCTTGCCGGTGCCCGAGGGCCCGGAGAACACGAAGTGGCGTTTCGGCGGCTGCACCGGCAGGCCCTGCCCCGCCCGCAGCCGCGCCATGTGCAGCTGCGCGGAGAGCGCCTTCACCTGCCGCTTGACCGGCTCCAGGCCCACCATCCGCTCCAGCTCCGCAAGGGCCTCGGCGAGCGCCGCCGGGTCGGCCGGCCCGGCCGGCAGCCCCTCGGGGGCGCCCTGCGGCGGGACGGTCACCTTGCGCCGGGCGCCCTCCACCCGGCCCCCCGGGGGCGTGGGCGGAGCCAGCGGATCGGGCTCCACCTGGCCGTCCGCCGCGATGTCCTGGACGGGCCCGCCGCCCAGCGCGACCGCCGCGAAGTCCCCGCCGGCCGGGGACGGACCGTGCCCGCCGTAGGCCCCGTACCCGGAGTACCCGGCCAGACCCGCCAGATCGGCCATGCCGTCGGTGTCGTCGCCGTCCTCGATGGCCGTCAGCCGGGCCGCGGTGTCCATGAACGAGGGATCCACCCGGTGCACCGCCCGGTACAGCGGCAGCGCCGCCGCGCTGCGGCCGGTGCCCTCGTGCGCCCGCGCCAGCCAGTACCGCAGCTCCTTGCGCTGGGGCTGTTCGCTGCGACACCGCATCAGCGCCGCCGACAGCATCGGCTCGGCCTGTCCGTACATCTCCAGCCGGACCCGGGCCATCCCGCCGAACAGGCCGGCCTCGATCCCCAGCAGCGGATCGTTCACCAGCGGCTCGGTGTGCCGGACCAGCTGCTCCCAGTCCTTGACCAGATAGGCCCGGCAGGCGTGCAGGAACCGCACCTGCGTATCGGTGTCCACCGGCGGCAGCGCGGCGAGGGCCTGGTCCAGCTCGGGCACGTGGCGGCCGTCCAGCCAGTGCGAGGCGTGGGCGAGGAGCAGGTCCCGCCTGCTCTCCAGCACCGGCTGCACCCACCAGCCCAGCCAGTACCAGGAGTTCAGCGTCCGCCGGTGCCGGGCCCGCTGTTCGCCGAAGCGGTCCCGGTGCGCGTACATCCGGAGTAAGGCATTGCTGGTGTCGACCCGCAGCGCGTGCAGGCCCAGCCATGCGTCGGCCATCGAGGGATCGAACCGTACGGCCGCCCGGAACTCCTCCTCGGCCTGCGGATAGGCGCCCATGGTGCAGGCGTCGACTCCGCGCAGCCAGGCGAGTTCGGCCGGGGCGTGCATGCTGCCCGGCGTGCCGAAATCCATCACGTCCCCCACAAGCCTGCCCCCGTGGTGCGCGGCAACTCCCGCGTCGAGCGCGCGAGTTGTCCGGTGCCCCGCTGGCGTCGCTGAAATCAGGGCTGCATCGTACCTGCGGTTTCACACCTTACGTAGGGCGCGACGGGGCCGGTTCGCGTGTGCGCCCCACGCCCACCCGGTGACTCAGGGTGAAGGATCGGGGCGGACCGGCCTCCGGGACACGGGTGCGCAGGGCCTTCCCGGGCAGAACGAAGCCCCCGATCACGGGGGAACAATCGGGGGCTTCGTGTCCGCGGCGGCCGGTGAAGGCCGCGCATTGAGAACGTAAGGCCGGTGCGGGCCCCCGGTCAAGCAGGTCGGTCGAGGCCCCGGGGGAGCGGATTTCCGGCGCCGGTCAGGCCCGGGGGAGTCCGTCACCGTCGGTGACAGAAGCGCCGGTTCCCGCCGTCGCACCGGTCCCGGAAGACCACTCGTATCCCGTACCGCTCTGGCGTACCAGGGTGTCGGCGAAGGGGCGCGAAGGGTCGCTGGAGAAGTGCGCGCGCTCCGCGCGCTCCCATCCGTCCCAGAAGTCGGAAAGTTCACGCCCGTCCCTGTTTCGCCCGCGCAGCCAGGCTTGCGCGCGCGGCGTCTCCATCCACAGCAGCCTCGCCAGATGCGGGCGCAACGCCCGCCGCCCGGCTCCGACCCCCTCGACCAGGATGACCGGCGCCGGCTCCAGCACCCGCCGCGGCCCGAAGCGGCGCTCCACCCAGTCGTACGGGGCCCAGTGCGCGGGCCGCCCGGCGGTGAGCGGCTCCAGCACCTGCGCGCGCAGCCGCTCCTCCCAGCCGAACAGCTCCTCGTGGCTGGCCACCTCGTCCAGATGCAGTACGGGCGCAGCGCCCAAGGCCTCGGCGAGCCGCCCCGCGAAGGTGCTCTTCCCGGAGCCGGCGTGCCCGTCGATCCCGATCAGGCGCACCGGGCCGAGGGAGCGCGGCAAGGCGGCGAGCTCCCGTGCGAGTGACTCAAGTGACTGGTGCGGCTCCACCCGACCAGCGTAGACAAGCCCGACACGACCCGTGGCTTCGGCGTACGACCGCCGGGAACTGGAAGGGTGAAGCCACCGAAGCGCCGACCCACCCTGGGGGAACCTCGCGATGACCGCACCCACGCCACGCCGGGCCCTACTCGCCGCCGCACTCGCGGTCGCCACCGCGGCCACCGCGGCCACCGTCTCCGGGGGCAGCGCCTCGGCGGCCACCCCGCCCGCCCCCCGGGCGGCCGGCCGCACCGTCGACAACCGCTTCTGGTTCTCGTACGGCCACTGGCTGGCCGGCACCCACCGGGGCACCACCGCCGTCGCCGGCGTCCGCCCCGGCCTGGAGATCGGAACGGCCACCGGCCGCACCGAGTACGCCGACCCGCACACCGGGAAGAAGAGCACCTGGGAGTACGCCACCTGGACCTCCCCGGTGCACCGCTCCACCGTGCCCGCCACCGAGGCCATCGCCTCCTGGAACGCCCGCACCCCGGCCGGCACCTGGATCCAGATCGAACTGCGCGGCATCTACACCGACGGCGCCACCACCCCCTGGTACGTGATGGGCCGCTGGGCCTCCGGCGACGGCGACATCCGCCGCACCTCGGTGGACGGCCAGACCGACGGAAGGTCCACCGTCTGGACCGACACCCTGGCCGTCGACGCCCCGGCCGCGGCCGGCGGCCTGCGCATCGCGGGCTGGCAGCTGCGTCTGACGCTCCACCGCCGGCCGGGCGCCGACCGCGGCCCCACCGTGTGGCTGGCGGGCGCCATGGCCTCCGACGTCCCGGACCGGTTCACCGTCCCCGCCTCCACGCCTTCCGGCACCGCCCACGAGCTGAAGGTCCCGCGCTACTCGCAGGAGACCCACGCCGGCCGGTACCCCGAGTACGACAACGGCGGCGAGGCCTGGTGCAGCCCCACCTCCTCCCAGATGGTCATCGAGTACTGGGGCCGCAAGGCGAGCGCCGCGGCCCTGGCCTGGGTGAATCCGAGGTACTCCGACCCGCAGGTCTGCCACGCGGCCCGCTCCACCTACGACGCCGCCTACAAGGGCTGCGGCAACTGGCCCTTCAACGCCGCGTACGCCGCCACCTACCGAGAGCTCGCCGGCGTCGTCACCCGCCTCACCTCCCTGACCGACCTGGAGACCCTGGTCAGGGCCGGCATCCCGGCCATCACCTCCCAGTCCTTCCGTGCGGAGGAGCTCACCGGAGCGGGCTACGGCACGACCGGCCACCTGATGACCGTCGTCGGCTTCACCGCCGCCGGGGACGTGATCGCCAACGACCCCCACTCGCCCGACAACCCCTCCGTCCGCCGCGTCTACCGGCGCGCCGAGTGGGAGAACATCTGGCTGCGGACCAAGCGCCTGGGCGCCGCCGGCAAGGTCACCTCGGGCACCGGAGGCATCTGCTACCTCTACGTCCCGGCCCTCCCGAGCCCGGCGCAGATCGCGGCGCTGAGGGCGGTCGGCGTGTGCTGAGAAAGCTCCGCTGGTAGGAGTGGCTTAAACGGCGGAATATGGGCATAAAGGGCATATAAGGCTTCTCATAGGAGGCAGCCCACCATGACCACTCATCCCAGCAGCATCGAGCACCACCCCGACCTTGCCGAGATGCGCACTCGGTTCGAGCGGGTGACCAGCACCCCAGCCGCGCAGGCCGTGGAGGCACTGGCCCTGGTCACGGGCCTGTACCTGGCGGCCTCGCCGTGGATCGCAGGATTCAGCTTCCTGACTCCACTGGCCATCAACAACCTGATCGCCGGCCTGGCGTTCTGCCTGTGCATGGGCGGTCTGGGTTCCGCCTACGAGCGCACCCACGCGATGGCGTGGACGGCGGTCGCCCTCGGCGCGTGGACCATTGTCGCCCCGTGGGTCATCGCCGGTGAGATGGACACGACTCGTACGGTGGTCAGCAACGTGATCACCGGAGCCGTCGCCCTGTGCCTCGGCCTCGCCATGGCGGCGATGGCCGGACGCAACCGCGAGTCCCGCGTCTGACCCGTTCCCGAACCGGCCGCCGGGCCCCGACTCCACCGTCGGGGCCCGGCGGCGTGACGCGCGCCACCAGTGACCCTCGTCTCTACCGCGAAGGCCGCGAACGCTGGCACATTGGTCACCATGACTGCCGACAGCGCCGCCCCCACCGCCCCCGCCGCCCGCGGCCTCGTTCGCACCGGGGGCCCCGAGGACGGCTCCTCCTGGCTGGAGCACGTGCTCGGCTGGACCCTCGTGGTCGTCGTCGCCATGTTCGTCACCCAGGTCGGCTGGCTCTAGCTCCCTCCTGACCCGCCTCCGGCTCCGCCCGCCAGTGCCGGTCCGGAACGCCCACCAGCCCGTACAACCTGCGTACGGGCGAGCGCGCGGGCAGCAGCACCACCCCGGCCAGCAGGGCGAACAGGCCGAGCCCGAGCCACCACCCCAGCACCCGTACGAGGACGCTCGCGCCCAGCGCCCCCGCGCACGGCAGCCCGTACACCCCCGCCCCCGCGATCACCACCGCGACCGCCCGGGGCACCTTGAGGTCCGCCGCCGCACCCGGCAGCCGCCAGCCCTCCACCAGCCAGCCGATCTCGGCGAGCAGCATCGTGCCGATCACGGCCGTGCCGAAGACCACGAGCGCCAGGAAGGTCCCCGAGGTCGCGAAGTCCAGGCAGCGGTTGACCACGCGGTCCGCGGACCAGCCCGTGAAGGTGCCCGGATCGGCGCTCAGCAGCCGTCGGTACCCGGTGCCGTCCCACCCGTGGATCAGGGTGAAGAACAGCAGGAAGTACCCGGCCACGGCCTGGAGGTAGCCCCAGTACCCGGCTCCCACCAGCACGAACGGCCGGGCCGCCAGAAACCCGAGCAGTGCGCCCACCACCACCGAGCCCGTGTGGAAGAGCGCGAAGCCGGCCCAGACTCCGCCGTGGCCGCGGGCCACGTGCATGGTGGCCCAGGCCGGATTCTGCCAGAGCAGGTACATTCCGGTCGGGGCGAGCAGCAGGGCCGCGTAGAGCACGGTGAGCGTCAGGTACGGATCGGCCGCGCGGCTCCTCGTACGACGTGACCACGAGCGTGGCCATGAGCGTGACCCTGAGGAGGCGGTCTCGTCGCGGACCGTGCGCGCCCACCACTGGAGCTGGCGCCCGGCCGCCACCGCGAAGGTAGCGCCGATGCCGTAGGCCCACAGGGGCGCCGCCTGCACCGGGATCACGAGGCCTCCAGCCGCAGTCCGTCGGTGACGATCACGTCGGAGGTCACCAGCGCCTGCTCCGCGGTGACCCGGGTCATGAAGACGAACGGCGGGATGACCGGGGGAGCGGGCAGTCTCTCGGGGCTGAAGGTGACGCACAGCAGTCCCTCGATGCAGCCGCTGAACCTCGTCAGGTACAAGGTCACGTCCCCGCGCAGATCGAGGGAGTCGGCGGCGAGCCCGTACTCGTCCCGGCCGTCGCGGGTGCGCAGCCGGTAGTCGTGGAGGGAGGCCGCGCGCATCTTCAGCACCAGCACCTTCAGCGGGCCGTCCACGGTGGGGACCTGGGTGACGCCCGCGAGGGCGAAGCCCTGGGGCGCGAAGAGCGAGGTGGTGACGGTCGGGGGAGTGCGGGCGGCCATCGGGACCGGGGGGCCGACGGCCGGGGAGCTCGCCGGCGCGGACCCCGCGGCCGGCGCGGCCTTCGCCGGCGGGGCGCCCGTCGCCAGCGCCGCCACCAGCACCACCGGCAGCGCGGCGGCCAGCGTCCGCGGGCCGCCGCCGTCCGGGCTCCGCCGGTACGGGCCCTCGTCCGCGTCGTCCTCGCCCGCGTCCTCCCCGGGCAGCGGCGTCCAGCCGAAGGCCAGTGCGCTCCCCGCGATGCCGAGAGCCATCCCGACCAGGAACCCGCCCAGGTTGGTGGCCACGAAGGACAGCACCGACAGCAGCAGGGCGTGCAGCGAGACGTACGCCCTGGCCTGCGGCAGGAACCACAGGAACAGACCCGCCAGGATCAGCGCGACGCCGATCCCGATGGCCGCGATCCCGCCGAGGCCCAGGCTGACCAGCACGGTCAGCGGGGAGAGCGGGACCAGCAGCAGCTCGGTCCCGCCCGCCATCACCAGCAGTCCGCCCCAGAACGGCCGGGTCCGGCGCCAGACGCGCAGCCGCCGCCGGTGCTCCGGCAGCGGCAGCCGCCGCTGCCGGAGCAGGCAGCTCTGTATGCCTCGTAGGCTCCGCGCGCTGCCCAGGCCCGCGCTCCGTGCGCTTCCCGCGCCTAGAAGCACTTCTCGCCGTCCAGGCTGACGTCCAGCTTCATGCCCTTGAGCCGGAAGTTGCCGCCGGTCGCGGACCAGGCGTGCGACTTCACGCCCACCACCTCGATGTTCCCGGCCTGGAGGCCGAACTTGCCCGGTTCGCCCTTGACCCCCTCGACCTGGTCCAGGGTCGAGGCGTCCCGGCCGATCTGGGCCGTGCCGAAGGTGGCGTCGCCGTCGAGGTCCTCGCCGTCGATCACCAGATTGCTGGCCGTGACCTCCCCGGCCGGGCCGCCGGCGGTCAGCTTGAAGACCACCGTGCCGAGCGGGGTGCCCACCTCGGCGGCTTGGCAGATGTCGGTGAGGGTGGCCTCGCCGATGCCGAGCAGTGCGACCGGATGCCCCTTGCCGTCGACGGAGCGGTCCGTCTGCACGTAGGAGGCCAGGCCCTTGCTGCTCAGCTTGGAGGAGGAGACCTGGAAACTGGTCCCCGAGACGGCGAAGGAGGCGGCGAGCGCGCCCTGCGCCATGACCATGGCCAGCGCGCCGACGGCGACGACCGCGGGCATGGCGACGGCTGCCGCCTTCTTCCAGTGGACCCGGCCCTCGGCGGGCCGTCCGATGCTCTTGCCGGTGGGCATGTTGTTCCTCCCGTACGTCGTCCAGTGCGCAGGGGAAGTGCGAAACGAGCTCGGCACGCAGGTCTGCCATACTGCGGGCATCCTGTGGCAGTTCGAGGCTAGGGCTGAATTTGAATATTAGTCAACAGCGCGGAACGACCGGGCGATCGCAGGTTCGCAGGGCCGAACTCATAGCGACCGGGCGCAAGTTGTTCGCCGACACCTCGTACGACGCGCTCTCCATGGACGACATCGCCAAACAGGCGGGCGTAGCCAAGGGGTTGATCTACTACTACTTCAAGAGCAAGCGCGGCTACTACCTCGCCATCGTCGAGGACTCCGTGGCCGAGCTCGTCGCCCGGGCCGGCGGCGAGAGCGACCTCCCCGACGCGGAGCGGGTCCGCCGCACCATCGACGGCTACCTGCACTACGCCGAACACCACCACGCCGCCTACCGCACCATCGTCACCGGGGGCGTCGGATCCGACGCCGAGGTGCTCGCCATCCGCGACGCCGTACGCGAGGAACTGGTTGCCACCATCGCCGAGGGCGCGTACGGGCACCGCGCACTCCCGCCGATCGCCCGGCTCGCCCTCGTCGGCTGGCTCTCCGGGGTCGAAGGGATCACCCTGGAATGGATCGGCGGCCTGCACGCCCCGGACCAGCCGGGGCGCGCCGAACTCGGGGCCCTGCTGGTGCGCCAGCTGCGGGCGACCTTGACGGTGATCGAGGAGTTCGTCCCGGAGTGTCCGGCACCTCCTGCCGCCGAAGAGCCGTTCGACCAGCTCGATGATCTTGCCCCGGTGACGGGAAGCCCCTGATCGGGCATACTCAAGCCGCCGCAGCCGCTGAACAGCCCCTTTCGTGACCCGGAAGGGCAGCATCGGCTGTGAGAGCCCGAGACCCGGCGGCGCGTCCCACACCTCGCGCGTCGCCGCCGTGCCCGAGATGGAGGAGAGCGCCGCCATGAACGACCGCGCCCCGCAGCCGGTGGACCGACAGCTGCCCACCGAGGAGTCCCGCGACCTCCTCGCGCTCGTACGCGAGATCGCCCAGCGGGAGATCCGCCCCCGGGCAGCCGAGGAGGAGGACTCCGGACGCTTCCCCCGAGAGGTCTTCACCCTGCTCTCCGAGGCCGGGCTGCTCGGTCTCCCGTACCCCGGGGAATTCGGCGGCGGCGAGCAGCCGTACGAGGTCTACCTCCAGGTCCTGGAAGAGCTGGCGGCGGCCCGCCTGACCGTCGGCCTCGGCGTCAGCGTGCACTCCCTGGCCTGCCACGGCCTCGCCGGCTACGGCACCAAGGAGCAGCAGGGCGCCCACCTGCCCGCGATGCTCGGCGGCGGCCTGCTGGGCGCCTACTGCCTCTCCGAGCCGGCCGCCGGCTCCGACGCCGCCTCGCTCAGCACCAAGGCGGTGCGCGACGGCGACGACTGGATCATCACCGGCACCAAGGCCTGGATCACCCACGGCGGGGTCGCCGACTTCTACACCGTTCTCGCCCGTACTGGCGCCGAGGGCCCCAAGGGCATCACGGCCTTCCTGGTGCCCGGGGATGCGGCGGGCCTGAGCGCGGCCGTGCCCGAGAAGAAGATGGGCATGAAGGGCTCGCCCACCGCCCAGCTGCACTTCGACGGCGTACGGGTGCCGGACGCCCGCCGCATCGGCGAGGAGGGCCAGGGCTTCACCATCGCCCTGGCCGCGCTGGACGCGGGGCGCCTGGGCATCGCCGCCTGCGCCATCGGCGTCGCCCAGGCTGCGCTGGACGAGGCGCTGACGTACGCGCTGGACCGCAAGCAGTTCGGGCACCCGATCGCGGACTTCCAGGGTCTGCGCTTCATGCTGGCCGACATGGCCACCAAGATCGAGGCGGGCCGGGCGCTGTACCTCGCGGCGGCGCGGCTGCGGGACGCGGGCAAGCCGTTCTCCCGGCAGGCGGCGATGGCCAAGCTGTTCTGCACGGACGCGGCGATGGCCGTCACCACCGACGCGGTGCAGGTCCTGGGCGGCTACGGCTACACGGCGGACTTCCCCGTCGAACGCCTGATGCGCGAGGCGAAGGTGCTCCAGATCGTGGAGGGCACCAACCAGATCCAGCGCATGGTCATCGCCCGCCACCTGGCGGGTCCGGAAACGCGCTGACGGCAGTCCGCGGTGGCAGCCGGGGCCCGGGCGGTATCGGCTCCCGGGCCGGACGGCCGACGTCGAGGACGTCGCCGGATCCGGTGCCGCCCGAAGCCGGTGCCGCCCGGCGCCGGGCCCGCGAGCGGGCGTGGTTCCACCGGCACGCCGCCCGTGCGGACGGCCCGGGCCGGGGGCTCCCGGGCCGGACGATGGCCGTCGAGCGGCGGACGTCAAGCGCGTCGAGGAACTCGGCGCCGCCGGCGACCGGCCTCCAGCGAGCGTGGTTCCACCGGCCGCCCGTGCGGCTCGGACGGTGTGCCGAACGGGGACCCAGGCGGGCCCGGCGGGGGCGATCCCTCGTGGCGGCGGCCGCCGCACGGGCAGAAATCGGGAGACCCACGGGGCCGGCGGCGGGCACGATGCCCCCATGGACCGCAGACAGATCAGTGCCATCGCCCACACCGACCACCCCATCGCCGCTCCGCTCAGCGACGACTCCGTGCGTGCACTCCTCGACCGGGCCCTCCCGCGCGCAGACGCACGACTCCTCGACCTCGGATGCGGGGCAGGCACCTGGATCGCGCGCGCGTCGGCCGCTCGCCCCGGTCTGCGCGCCGACGGCGTCGACATCGACGCCGGCCTCATAGCCGCGGCCCGGACCACCGCCGCCGACGCGGGGCTCGGTGACCGGATCGCCCTCCATGCCCAGGACGCCCGGGAGTTCACCTCCCCGCACCTCTACGACACCGTCCTCAGCATCGGCGCCACACACGCCTTCGGCGGCCTGCTGCCCACGCTGGAAGCGGCGCGCCGGCACCTCGCCCCGGGCGGCAGCATCCTCCTCGGCGCGTGCTTCTGGGAACGCGAACCGGACCAGAAGACGCTCGACGCCGGCTTCGCCGTCGATGACTACGACGACCTCGCCACCACCGTCGACCGCATCGTGGCCGATGGCTGGACACCCCTCTACGGACACGTCAGCAGCCTTCGGGAATGGGACGACTACGAGTGGTCCTGGACCGGAAGCCTGTCCCGGTGGGCCCTGGAGCACCCCGAGCACCCCGACAGCGGCGCAGCCCTCGACGCGGCGGGCGACCACCGCGGCGCGTGGCTGGGCGGCTACCGCGGCACGCTCGGATTCGTCACCCTGCTCCTGCGCCGGACGACCTGACGCAGCACGTCCGTCCTGAGCGGCCTAGCTAGTACAGCCCGCTGCTGGTGGTGGGCCAGACCGGGGAGGACGTGAGCCGGGACCACTCCGGGTCGCGCCGGCCGGGCAGGGTGCGGCCGGCGTCGGCCCACCGGGCCAACAGATCGCGGTAGATCGGCGGATCAGGCATCGCCTGGCTCTGTTGCTCACGCGGGTGCTGAACCGATTCTTCGCCACCCGGCGGCGTCGGCCGGCGCCTTCGGCCCGTTGAAGCCTGAAGCATGGTCATGCACGGCCAACGCGGAAGCGAAGGGGCGGGTAATCACCCCCGGGGTCCGGGTATCCGTTCGAGGCGTCCCCGGGGGCGCGGGCCCCGCGCCCTCAGCGCGGCGGGCCGGTGTGCCGGAGCGTGCCCGACGTCTGGTCCCGGGCGCGGTTTCTGACGTACCGTCATATTCGCTCGAGCCGCCCCGAAGCCGCCCGCCCGCCCAGGAGGTCCGCCATGCCCGCCGACCGGCCCGTCGCCCTCGACGAGTACCCCGTCCATCAGGCCCCCTTGTCGATGAAGCACCTCGTCAGCGGCGACCGCAACGCCTACGACCGCTGCATCTTCCACGTCTTCGACCACGCCGGCCGCGCCGTCCTCATCCTCGGCCTCGGCGTCTACCCCAACGCCGGGGTCATCGACGCCTACGCCACCCTCCGCGTCGGCGACGAGCTCCTCGCCGTCCGCGCCTCCGACGCCCTCACCGACGATCGGATGAACCTCTCGGTGGGACCCCTGTCCATCACCGTCGACGTCCCGCTCCAGCAGCTCACGCTGCGCTGCGCCCCCGACCCGGCCGACCCGCACGGGCTCTCGTACGACGTCACCTGGACCGCGGAGTTCCCCGCCGTATGGGAGCCCCACCACGTCCAGCGCCGCGGCGACCGGCTCATGCTGGAGGGCCGCCGCTTCGTCCAGGCCGGCAACGTCACCGGCACCATCCGCGCCAAGGGAGAGGAGTTCACCCTCACGCCGGGGGAGTGGACCGGCACCCGCGACCGGAGCTGGGGCGTGCGCCCGATCCCCGGCGAGGACGGTGGCCGCGCCGCCGAGGAGCACCGCCCCGAGGGTTTCCACTGGCTCTGGATCCCGGTCCGCTTCGAGGACCGCTTCGTCATGGTCATCGCCCAGGAGGACGCCGACGGCCACCGCACCCTCAGCGAGGCCGTGCAGGTCTTCCCCGAGGGCAGCGGCCGCCACGACGTCCAACTGGGCTGGCCGCACACCGACATCCGCTACCGGCCCGGCAGCCGGCACCCCGAGAGCGCCGTCGTCCACCTCACCGACCCGTCCCGCAAGCCCCTCGAACTGGTCGTGGAGGTACTGAACTCCTCCCCGCTCGCCGTCGGCGCCGGCTACCCGCCCGCCGGTGACTGGCAGCACGGCACCTGGCAGGGCCGCGGCTGGACCGACCGCCGCGTCTACGACCTCTCCGACCCCGCGGCCCACCCGATGGCGGCCTACGGGGTCACCGACCACTCGGCGCGCTTCACCCTCGACGGGCAGACCGGCCACGGCATCTTCGAGCACGGCAGCTTCGGCCGCCACGACCCGAGCGGTTTCACCGACTACTCCTCCGTCGCCCAGTAGGGAAGGGGCTCACCCATGGCAACCGCACCACGCCCGCGCACCTCCACCCGAGAGCCCGAAGAGCTCGGCCGGCGCCTCGCCGCCTGGCTGGACGCCCGGCTCCCCGGCGCGAAGGTCACCAACATCTCCGTCCCCGGATCCAACGGGATGTCCAGCGAGACCCTGCTCTTCGACATAGAGCACCCCGACACCCCGCTCCGCGCCTGCGCGCTGCGGCTCGCCGCCGACCCGGCCGCCTACACCGTCTTCCCGGCGTACGACATGCCGCGCCAGCACCGCGTGATGCGCCTGGTCGCCGAGCACACGGACCTGCCCGTCCCGCCCGTGCAGTGGCTGGAGGAGGACCCGGGGCCGCTGGGGGCGCCGTTCTTCGTGATGGCCCGCGCGGAGGGCCGGGTCCCGCCCGACGTCATGCCCTACACCTACGAGGGCAACTGGCTGCACGCCGCGACCGACGCCGAACGCGCCGAACTCCAGGAGGCCACCATCTCGCTCCTGGCCCGCCTGCACGACCAGTTCCCGGCCAAGGAAGCCGAGTTCCTCCTGCCCGATAGCGAGGGCACCCCCCTGCGCCGGCACGTGGACGCCCAACGCGCCTACTACTCCTGGGTGGTGGGCGGACTCGCCCCGTCCCCGCTCATCGAGCGGGCGTTCGCCCGGCTCGAGGAGCTGTGGCCGGCGGACGAGGGCCCCGCCGTCCTCAACTGGGGCGACGCCCGCATCGGCAACGTCATCTACGACGGCTTCACGCCGGTGGCCGTCCTGGACTGGGAGATGGCGGCGTACGCCCCGCGCGAGGTGGACCTCGGCTGGACCGTCTACCTCCACCGGTTCTTCCAGGACCTCACCGTCGGCTTCGGCCAGCCCGGCCTGCCGGACTTCCTGCGCCGCGAGGACGTGGAGCGCCGGTACGCCGAACTCACCGGCCACACCCCGCGGAACATGGAGTTCCACACTCTCTACGCCGCCCTGCGGCACGGGATCGTGATGCTGCGCATCGCCTACCGGCAGGCGCACTTCGGCGAGGTCGAGATCCCGGCCGACCCCGACAGCCTGATCCTGCACCACGCCAGCCTGGCCGCCATGGTGCAGGGAACGTACTGGTAGCGGCGTAGCGGCGTAGCGGCGTAGGACTAGCGAGGGAAGCGGAGCGCCCGGGCGACCGTCAGGCCGCCTGCGCGTGCTGCTGTCGCGTCTGTGCCTGCGGCTGCGGCAGGACGGGGCTCACCACGCGGACCGGACGCGAGCCCGGACCGCCGACGTGCGAGAACGGCTGCGTCCGCCAGTCCAGCCCCTGCGGCAGGGTCGCGAGCATCACGGACTCGACCTCCTGCGCCTCCACCGGCTGGATCATCCCCACCGTGGGCAGTGCGTCCGTGGCGGGCCGCCCGGTGCCCGCGCACACGGTGAGCCCGAAGGGGTTCCACGGGGTCAGGCAGAGTGCGTGCTGCGGCAGGTACTCCTCGTCCGCGACGAGGGCGATCGACTGGCCGCAGTCGGGGCAGATCGCGTGGTGGATCTCGAACCCCTCGCTGTCCTCGAGGTATTCGCCGTACTCGGTGTTCCCGCCGCCCCCGCCGCCCCCGCCGCCCCCGCCGCCCCCGCCGTCCTCGGCGTCCTCGGCGAACGTGCCGTCCCCGGAATCGAGCGGTTCCAGTGACTCCGGTTCGGTGCGGCCGGCGCGCTTGGTGTTCAGCATGGATGTACTCCCCCTTGGGTGGGCCGGGCGGGCAGGTTCTGCGGCCTCGGCCACAGCAACCACTTCCCGTCGAGCGTCACGAGTAACCACAACAGACCGCCCCGCACTTGCATACCCCTGTGGCCTTGGTCACATGCCTGCCGCAGATGCCGCCAGTGGGTGGACAGCACTGGGCCTGGAGTGCCCTTGGGCCTTAAGTTGAGCGGCTATGAGCGCAATGGAGGAGCTGGACCGTCAGATCGTGGATCTGCTCGTGCGGGACGGGCGGATGAGCTACACGGATCTGGGCAAGGCCACGGGACTGTCCACGTCGGCAGTCCATCAGCGAGTACGCCGCCTGGAACAGCGCGGGGTGATCCGCGGCTATGCGGCCGTGGTGGATCCGGAGGCCGTCGGCCTGCCGCTGACGGCGTTCATCTCGGTCAAGCCCTTCGACCCGAGCGCCCCGGACGACATCGCCGACCGGCTGGCCGGCGTCCCCGAGATCGAGGCCTGCCACAGCGTCGCCGGCGACGAGAACTACATCCTCAAGGTCCGCGTCGCCACCCCCCTGGAGCTGGAAGACCTCCTGGGCCGGCTGCGCGCCCTCGCCCACGTCTCCACGCGTACGACGGTCGTCCTCTCCACCCCGTACGAGGCACGCCCGCCCCGCGTCTGATCCCTGTCCACGGCCCCTCGCACCGCTCGGCCCCGGGGGTCCGGGGGTCCGGGGCCCGCTCCGCTTCCGGGCGCAGGGGCGGAGCCGGAGAGAGCTGCCCTGCCGGGGCCCGCCCCCACCCGTGTCCACCCGGGCCCGGCGCACACGCGAGACTTGTCCCATGACCGAGCGCGCGACACCCGCCCCCACCGACCCCACCCGCACCGTCCTCCTCCGCGGGGGCGAGGTCCACAGCCCCGCGGACCCCTTCGCCACCGCGATGGTCGTCGAGCGCGGCCACATCGCCTGGGTCGGTTCCGAGGGCGCGGCCGACGCCTTCGCGCAGGGCGTGGACGAGGTCGTCGACCTTGGCGGGGCGCTCGTCACGCCCGCCTTTACCGACGCCCACGTCCACACCACCTCCGCAGGCCTGGCCCTGACCGGGCTGGACCTCACCGGCGCGCGCTCCCTGTCCGCCGCGCTGGACCTCGTACGCGCCTACGCCGCGAGCCGTCCGGCCGACCGGGTGCTCCTCGGGCACGGCTGGGACGCCGCCCGCTGGCCCGAGCGGCGCGCGCCGCGCCGCGCCGAGCTCGACGAG
Source organism: Streptomyces sp. NPDC028910 (assembly GCF_055564955.1). Classification (NCBI taxonomy): domain Bacteria; kingdom Bacillati; phylum Actinomycetota; class Actinomycetes; order Kitasatosporales; family Streptomycetaceae; genus Streptomyces; species Streptomyces sp. NPDC028910. The sequence continues at coordinate 172,699 of NZ_JBVHVF010000010.1, forward strand.
GCCGCCGGCGGCCGCCCGCTCTACCTCAGCCGCGTCGACGTGCACTCGGCCGTGGTCACGACGGCCCTGCTCGGCCTCGTCCCGGGCGTGCGGCCCGAGGGCGACCTGCCGTTGACCGGTGACGACCACCACGCCGTACGGCGGGCCGCGCTCGCCGCCGTCACCCCCGCCCAGCGCGCCGAGGCCCAGCGGGCAGCCCTCGACCGGGCCGCCTCCCTCGGCATCGGCTCCGTGCACGAGTGCGGCGGGCCCGACATCTCCTCCGCCGAGGACTTCACCGGCCTGCTCGCCCTGGCCGCCGAGCGGCCCGGCCCGCGCGTCTTCGGCTACTGGGCCGACCGGGACCTGGAGCTGGCCAGGGAGCTGGGGGCCGTCGGAGCCGCCGGTGACCTCTTCGTCGACGGCGCCCTCGGCTCGCACACCGCCTGCCTGCACGCCCCGTACGCCGACGCCCCGCACACCGGCACGGGCTACCTCGACGTGCGCGCCGTCACGGAGCACGTGACCGCCTGTACGGAGGAGGGCCTCCAGGCCGGTTTCCACGCCATCGGCGACGCCGCGATCACCGCCGTCGTGGAGGGCGTCCGGGCGGCCGCCGAGAAGGTCGGCCTGGCCCGCGTCCGCGCCGCCCGGCACCGGGTCGAACACGCCGAGATGATGACGCCCGCCGCCATCGCCGCCTTCGCGGAGCTGGGCCTCACCGCCTCCGTGCAGCCCGCCTTCGACGCGGCTTGGGGCGGCGAGGAGGGCATGTACGCCGACCGGCTCGGAGTCGAGCGCGCCCGCACCCTCAACCCGTACGCGGCCATGCTCAAGGCCGGTGTCCCGCTGGCCTTCGGCTCGGACGCCCCCGTCACCCCGCTCGACCCCTGGGGGACCGTCCGCGCGGCCGCCTTCCACCGGACGCCCGGGCACCGCATCTCCGTACGGGCCGCCTTCACCGCCCACACCCGGGGCGGTTGGCGGGCGCTGGGCCGCGACGACGCGGGCGTCCTCGTACCCGGCGCCCCGGCCGACTACGCGGTCTGGCAGACCGGCGAACTGGTCGTCCAGGCCCCTGACGACCGGGTCGCGCGCTGGTCCACCGACCCCCGCTCGGGCACCCCCGGACTGCCCGACCTGACCCCCGGATCCGAACTGCCGGTGTGCCTCGCCACCGTGGTCGGCGGGCGGGAGGTATTCGTACGCCCACAGGGGTGATCCGGTGGGCCTGGGTTCGGTGCGGGCGGTCGGACCCGGATAAGTTCGGCCGGGTCCACCACAGGACGTCCGTGCCGGACGGATCCGTCTGCTCAGCGCGCCCGCGCCTCGGGGGCGAGGGAAGGTTTCGCCGGGCGGCGGGTGGCCCCAGGTCGGGGCCTGGCGGTCCAGTAGACAACGGTCACGGCGGCCCGCAGCCAGCGGGCGTCTGACCGGCCCGAAGGACCGCCGGCCCCGACCACTGTTCTAAAGTCATCCTCTGCGACCAGACGTACAGGACGTGCGAGAGCACAAAGGGGACTCAGTGAGCGACGGCGGACAGCGGACCTACGGGCCGCTCGGTACAGCCTTGGTGATCATTCCGACCTACAACGAGGCGGAGAACATCGGGCTGATCGTCGGCCGCGTCCGCGCGGCGGTGCCCGAGGCCCACATCCTGGTCGCGGACGACAACAGCCCCGACGGCACCGGCAAGCTCGCCGACGAGCTCGCCATCGGCGACGACCACGTGCACGTCCTGCACCGCAAGGGAAAGGAAGGGCTCGGCGCCGCCTACCTGGCGGGCTTCGTCTGGGCCCTGGAGGCCGGCTACGGCGTGATCGTCGAGATGGACGCCGACGGCTCGCACCAGCCGGAGGAACTGCCCCGCCTGCTCACCGCCCTGGCCGGAGCCGACCTCGTCCTGGGTTCCCGGTGGGTCCCGGGCGGCCGCGTCGTCAACTGGCCCAAGAGCCGCGAGTTCCTCTCGCGCGGCGGTTCGACGTACTCCCGGCTGATGCTGGACGTCCCGATCCGCGACGTGACCGGCGGCTACCGTGCCTTCCGCCGCGAGACCCTGGAGGGCCTGGGCCTGGACGAGGTGGCCTCCGCGGGCTACTGCTTCCAGGTCGACCTGGCGCGCAGGGCCGTGCAGAAGGGTTTCCGCGTGGTGGAGGTGCCCATCACGTTCGTCGAGCGCGAGTTCGGCGACAGCAAGATGAGCAAGGACATCGTGGTCGAGGCCCTGTGGCGGGTCACCCAGTGGGGCATCAAGGCCCAGGCCGCCAAGCTGATGGGCAAGGCCCTCGGCAAGCACGACGCCAAGCCGGGCGACGCCAAGCCGGGCGACGCCAAGCCGGGCGACGCCAAGCCGGGTGGCGGCAAGCCGGGCGGTCGGGCCTGACCCCTAGGGGGTGTCCGGTCCCTCCGGCTGAGGACACTTTTACGCGGCCCCAGGCACACTGGTGGGTATGACGACCGGCACTGGATCACTGGGACAGGGCACTTCGAGGGCCCCGCGGCGGCGCTCGCCCGCCCGAACCTTCCTCCCCCTGGCGGTCGCCGCCTGGCTGATCCTGGAGATCTGGCTGCTCAGCGTGGTCGCGGACGCGGCCGGCGGGCTGGCCGTGGCCGCGCTGCTCGCGGGTGCGATGGTCCTGGGCGCGGTGGTGATCAAGCGGGCCGGGCGGCGCGCCTTCAGGAACATGGCGAACACCTTCCAGCAGGCTCAGCGGGGGCAGCAGCCCACCCCGCAGCAGCCCGGCCGGGGCAACGGCCTCACCATGGCGGCCGGTCTGCTCCTGATGATGCCGGGCCTGCTCTCCGACGTGGCGGGCCTGTTGCTCCTGCTCCCGCCCGTGCGGGCCTGGATCGGCCGCAGGGCGGCCCGCTCGCTGGAGCGGAAGATGGCCTCGGCTCCCGCCGGCACCTTCGGCGACGCCTTCCAGCAGGCACGCATCCACCACCCCGACGGCAAGATCGTCCAGGGCGAGGTCGTTCGCGAGGACCGGCCCGGGCAGCACGACGGCGGGCCGGACACGACCCACCGCCCGCCGCTGGCCCCGTAGGAGAAGGCCCCGTAGGAGAAGGCCCGGACCCGGACACAAGCCGAGGGGCCCCGCCACACTGTGGCGGGGCCCCTCGGCTTGTGTGTCGTCCGGCTGCTAGGCGGACTTGCGGCTGTCCCGCGGATGCACGGCAATGTTCATGGCGCCGGAACGCAGGACCGCCAGCCTTTCGGCCAGCACTTCCTCGAGCTCCTCGCGGGTGCGTCGCTCCATGAGCATGTCCCAGTGCGTTCGCGCAGGCTTGCCCTTCTTCTCTTCGGGCCCATCCCCGTCCACCAGGAGTGCCATGGCGCCGCACGCCTTGCACTCCCACTCCGGCGGAATTTCTGCCTCAACCGAGAACGGCATCTCAAATCGATGTCCGTTCTGGCATGCGTACTCCACCGCCTGGCGCGGGGCCAGATCGATGCCGCGGTCCGTCTCGTAGCTGGTAACCACGAGGCGCGTACCGCGGAGAGCTCGCTCACTCATGAATCGTGCCTCCCGGGCTTGTCGCCCACAGGACAGGTGTCGCTGTCGTCGTCATCCGGTCAACGTCCGGTCGGCGGTATAGATTCCCGCTCCGGGTCGTGCGTCGCCCGTCGTGCCGCCCCTTGTTGTACCCACCAGTGCCCGTTTTGTCACATCTGGCAGCAGATGTCACCCAACGTCTATACTTCTTACGCGCGCAGTAACGGTCCGCCTGGCAGGCCAAAGGCGTACACTACCGGCCCTTTGCTTCAACGTCTAAATTCGTTCGGAATTCGTTCGGAATTCGTTCGCGGATCCGGGCCGGACGCACGCGCGGACCGGCGCTCAAATCCGCTCCGGTACAGGATTGCCTGCCGCTTCCACCGCGCGCCGCACCGGCACTCGCGCGAGGAGCACGAAACCCAGTGCGAAGAAGACCACCAGCGAGATGATCGCGTCCCGGTAGCTCCCCGTGACCTGGTAGGTCAGGCCGAAGACGAGCGGCCCCACCCAGCTCAGGCCGCGGTCGCTCATCTCGTAGGCCGAGAAGTACTCGGCCTCCTTGCCTGCCGGCACCAGGTGCGAGAACAGCGAGCGCGACAGCGCCTGGCTGCCGCCCAGCACCAGCCCGATCATCGCGGCGAGCGCGAAGAACCACAGCGGGGTCCGGGCGGGCAGGAAGTAGCCGGCCGCCAGGGTCACCGCCCACGCCGCCAGCGAGCCCAGGATCGTCCGCTTGGCGCCGTGGACGCGGGCCAGCCGTCCCATCCCCAGGGCGCCCGCCACCGCGAGGACCTGCACCAGCAGCACCGCCCCGATCAAGGTGGACTGCTCCAGCTCCAGCTCCTCGGAGCCGTAGATGGAGGCCTGGGAGATCACCGTCTGCACGCCGTCGTTGTAGATCAGGTACGCCAGCAGGAAGGAGAGGGTCAGCGGATAGCGCCGCATGTCCTTCAGGGTGGCGACGAGCTGCTTCCAGCCGTTGACGGCCGGCGCCGCCCCCGGTTCCCGGACCACGGCCCGGTCCCGCAGCCTGCGCAGCGGGATCAGCGCGAAGGCGCCCCACCACAGGCCCGCCGAGGCCAGACAGATCCGTACCGCCTCGCCCTCCGTGAGGCCGAAGGAGTCGTGGCCCTGGAAGAGCACCAGGTTCACCACCAGCATCAGGGAGCCCGCGGTGTAGCCGAAGGCCCAGCCCCGCGAGGAGACGGTGTCCCGCTCGTCCGGCGTGGAGATCTGCGGCAGGTAGGCGTTGTAGAGCACCATCGAGACGGACAGCGAGGCGTTCGCCACCACCAGCAGCAGCCCGCCGAGCAGATAGCGCTCTCCCCCCAGGAAGAACATCCCCACCGTCGCCACGGCGCCCGTGTACGCGGCCACCGCCAGCAGCGGCTTCTTGCGCCCGGTCCGGTCGGCCACGGCGCCCACCAGCGGCATCAGCAGCACGGCCAGGATCACCGAGGCCGAGACCGAGTAGGCGAAGAAGGACCCGGCCCGTACCGGGATGCCCAGTGGGTGCACGAAGCCCTCGGCGTCGGCGGCGGCCTTGGCCACCGAGGTCAGGTACGGCCCGAGGAACACGGTGAGCACGCTCGCCGAATACACCGAGACGGCGAAGTCGTAGAAGTACCAGCCCCGCTGCTCGCGCTTGCGCGCGGCCGTCGCGGCTGTCGCGGCCGGGACGGCGGCCGCGGCCCCTTTGCCGTCCTCCGCCCCTGGTTCCGCGTCCTCGGCCGTTCTGCTGTCTTCCGCACTCACCCGGTGTGCCCCCCTAGCTGGTCCCCGTACCGCAGCGGCCGCCGCGCCCGCGCGGCGGCCGAGGAGCGTGTCAGGCCCAGGCGCCGCGCCGGTCCAGCACCGTGCGCAAGATGTCGATCCGGTCGGTCATGATGCCATCGACTCCCAGGTCGAGGAGAGCCTCCATGCGTTCCGGTTCGTTCACGGTCCACACGTGGACCTGGAGACCCCGCTCGTGCGCGGTCCGCACGAAGCGCCGGTCCACCACGCGGATGCCCGACTGGATCTCCGGAACCTGGGCCGCCACCGCCCCCACGCGCAGCGCCGCCGGGATCGCGTACGAGCGCAGCCGCAGGCCGACCACCCCGCGTACGCCGTACGAGGTCGCCAGCCGGGGGCCGGCGATCCTGTGGGCGCGGGCCACCCGGCTCTCCGAGAAGGAGCCCACGCAGACCCGGTCCCAGATGCCGGTCCGCGCGATCAGGTTGACCAGCGGGTGCAGCGCCGACTCGGCCTTGATGTCGATGTTCCAGCGGGCGTCCGGGAACTCCTCCAGCAGTTCCTCGAAGAGCGGCAGGGGCTCGGTGCCCGCCACACGGGCTTCGCGGACCTTCTTCCAGGGAAGCTCGGCGATCCGGCCCCGGCCGTCGGTGACCCGGTCGAGCGTGGCGTCGTGGAAGGCGACGAGTTTCCCGTCGGCGGTGGCGTGCACATCGGTCTCGAAGTACCGGTAGCCCGCCCCGGCGGCCCTGCGGAAGGCGGCGGCGGTGTTCTCCAGCCCGTCCGCGGCACCTCCCCGGTGCGCGAAAGGAATCGGAGCCGGGTGGTCCAGATACGGATGGCGAAGGCGTACGTGCGTCACGTCGGCAGTATCCCCCGTGGCGCGAGGGAACGGTGGTACGCGAGGTGCACGGCGGACGGGACCGCGGCCGAGCCCGAGCCGCGCCGGGGCCCGTCCGGAGGCCCGGCGCGGCCCGCCGGGCCCACACCCACTGGTGCGAGTGGACTGGCACGTGACAGTCTGTGCCCCAGGGACCAATCCAATCCCCGCCTCCGACCGATGTCGTCGAGGCCAATCCGACGAAGGTGGACCGGACGCCATGGCCGAATGGACCTCAGCGGTCGGTGCCGCTCAGCTCGCCCGTCTCATCACCTCGCAGCAGGAGCGGCCCGCCGTGCCCGGCGCCCGCAAACTGCCCGCGTACCGCACTCTGGCCGACGGGATCCGGCTGCTCGTCCTCGAAGGCCGTATCCCGGTCGCCGCCCGGCTCCCCGCCGAGCGGGAGCTGGCCGTCGCCCTCTCCCTCAGCCGCACCACCGTCGCCGCCGCGTACGAGGCCCTGCGCGGCGAGGGCTTCCTGGAATCCCGCCGGGGCGCCGGCAGCTGGACCTCCGTCCCGGCCGGCAATCCGCTGCCCGCCCGGGGCCTGGAGCCGCTGCCCCCCGAGGCCCTCGGCTCGATGATCGACCTCGGCTGCGCCGCGCTCCCGGCTCCCGAGCCCTGGCTCACCAAGGCCGTCCAGGGCGCCCTGGAGGAGCTGCCGCCGTACGCGCACACGCACGGGGACTACCCGGCAGGGCTGCCCGCGCTGCGCCGGATGCTCGCCGACCGCTACACCGAGCAGGGCATCCCCACCATGCCCGAGCAGATCATGGTCACCACCGGGGCGATGGGTGCCATCGACGCCATCTGCAGCCTCTTCGCGGGGCGCGGGGAGCGGATCGCCGTCGAGTCCCCCTCCTACGCCAACATCCTCCAGCTCATGCGCGCCGCCGGGGCCCGCCTCGTCCCCGTCGCGATGGCCGGCGGGCTGGGCGGCTGGGACATGGACGTCTGGCGCCAGGTCCTGCGCGACTCGGCCCCGCGCCTCGCCTACGTCGTCGCCGACTTCCACAACCCGACCGGGGCCCTGGCCTCCGAGGACCAGCGCCGCGCCATGGTGGAGGCCGCCCGGTCGGCCGGCACGGTCCTGATCGCCGACGAGACCATGGTGGAACTGCAGCTGGACCCGGAGCTGGAGATGCCCCGCCCGGTCTGCTCCTTCGACCCGGCCGGCAGCACGGTCATCACCGTGGGCTCCGCCAGCAAGGCCTTCTGGGCGGGCATGCGGATCGGCTGGGTCCGAGCCGCCCCCGACGTCATCCGCAGCCTGGTCGCCGCCCGCGCCTACGCCGACCTGGGTACGCCGGTGCTGGAGCAGCTCGCGGTGAACTGGCTGATGCGGACCGGCGGCTGGCAGGAGGCCGTGGCGATCCGCCGCGACCAGGCCCGGGAGAACCGCGACGCGCTGGTCGCGGCCGTGCGTCGGGAGCTGCCGGACTGGGAGTTCGAGGTTCCCCGCGGCGGGCTGACCCTGTGGGCCCGCGCGGGCGGGCTGTCCGGCTCCCGGCTGGCCGAGGTGGGCGAGCGGGTCGGCGTACGGGTGCCCTCGGGGCCGCGGTTCGGCGTGGACGGGGCCTTCGAGGGGTACGTCCGGCTGCCGTTCACGGTGGGCGGGCCGGTGGCCGAGGAAGCCGCGTCCCGACTGGCGGCGGCGGCCCAACTGGTCGGCACGGGCGCGGCCGGTAGCGGGGCGGAGCCGCCGCGCACGTTCGTGGCGTAGGGGACACCCCCTCACCCCGCCGGAGACTCCGGATCAGGCCGCCACCCGCCGGGTCCGACGGGGCCGGGTGTGTGCCGGGGCGTCCCCGCAGGGCGTCGAACGCAACACCGCCGCACGCTCCGACCCCTCGCCACGTTCGGCGCCCGAGGAGACGCCCCGGCGCGCGCCCGGCCCTGGCCGTACCAGCCCTCGGCGCGGGCGGCCCCGGCGGAACCAGCCCCACCGCCCCGAGCGGCCAACCCGACCCGGGACGGGCCCCGGCGGAACCGCTCAGGGAGCCTCGGCCGCCACCTCCGGGATGTCCAAAGCGTCGAGGGCCGGTCCTTGTGCCGGTGGGAGCCCGCGGAGCGGTTCCGTCAGCGTGACGTGACCAGGCCCGCCGCCGCCCGCGCGCTCCGGCAGCAGCTCCAGCACGGCCTGGCGGTGCGCCGGGTGCGCGGCCTCGTCGTACGGGTCCGGGGTGGCGGGCACCTGCAGCCGGTGCACGGGACCCGTGCCCAGCCGGGCGTACCCGCGGCCCGGCGGCACCAGGGCCGGCGCGGTGGTGTGCGGCGCCAGCCCCAGTACGTCGGCGATCTGCTGGATCGCGGCGGGCCCGAGCACGATCCGGGCGCGGGTGTGCTGCCAGACGGCGTCGTGGAGCAGTTCCAGGTGGTCGAACTGCTCGGCGACCACCACCGTGACGTGCGCGGTCCGCCCGTGGCGCAGCGGCACCTGCAACTGGGTCAGCGGGTCGGGGCCCCCTTCGGCGACCGCGAGGTGGGCCAGCACGCTCGGCTGGTCCAGCAGGATCCACAGCGGCCGCCGGGTGTCCTCGGGAGCCGGCCGGCCGGCTTCCCGGGCCCGGTGGGTGGCGATGAGCCGCCGCTCGGTCTCCTGCGCGGCCCACTCCAGGGTGGCCAGTGCCCCGGTGGCGCCGCATTCCACGGCGAGGACGCCCTTGCGGCCGCAGAGGCAGGAGTACTCGCCGCTGCCGCCGCCGTCGACGACCAGTACGTCGCCCCCGTGCCGCAGGGCCTGCAGGGCGATGGAGCGGAGCAGGGTGGAGGTGCCGCTGCCGGGCTGGCCGACGGCGAGCAGGTGGGGCTCGGTGGCGCGGGGCCCGGTGCGCCAGATCACCGGCGGCACGTCGCGGGGCTCGTCGCTCTCCAGGACGGGCAGGGTGCGCTGCACGCTGCCGGCGTCGGTGAAGCCGAGCACGGTCTCGCCGGGCGAGGTGACGAACGGCTGGGCGGCGATGCCCGTCGGCAGCGCCGCCAGCACCCTCAGGTCGAGCTGGTTGCCCTCCTCGTCCCAGTCGAAGAGATACTCCCGTCCGCGCCCGGACTTGGCGTGCAGCAGTGCCTCGATCCGGGCCCGTGAGGCGGCCTCGCCATCGGTGAAGTAGGCCGGGTAGCGGATGTGGAGCCGGGTGACGCGGCCCGCCTCGTCGAACTCGTAGCCGCTGAAGGCCTTGTCCCAGTCCCCGCCGTGGGCGAAGAGCGGACTTGGGTCCTCCGGGATGGAGAAGTACGGCACGAGGGCTTCGTAGAGGGAGCCGAGCCGTTCGGACTCGGCATCGCTGGGCCCGGTCTTCACCTGGGTGCGGTCGCGCCCCTGCCAGCCCGCCGCCGCCATGAGGGTAATCAGGGCGAGGAGGGGACCGTAGGGGACGAGCACCACCACGAGGACGCAGGCGGCTCCCAGGAACAGCGCGGGACCACGCTTGTCCTTGGGCGTCTCGGCCCATTTGCGCCGCCCGGCCGAGGCCAGGATGCGCAGGCCGCGTCCGATGGTGAGGAGCGGATGGAGGACGTCCGTGGCACTGTCGGCGGCCGTGCGAGCGAGGTCGCGGCCCCGGGCCAGCGACGCGGTGCCGCGCTGAAGGATGCGGGGAAGTGGGCGCCGGGCCACGGGCGTCTCCTGGAGTTGTGGGTGTGACGGGTGTTTCGGGTGTTGCTGGATGTCGCTGCCCGCCGGCCGGGCTAGAGCTTGATCCCGCCGAGCAGGCTCGCGAGGCTGGCCGTACTGGCCGTGATGCTCGGAGCGATGGCGGAGCCGGCGAGGAAGAAGCCGAAGAGCGAGCAGACGAACGCGTGCGACAGCTTCATCCCGTCCTTCTTGAAGAAGAGGAAGCAGATGATGCCGAGCAGGACCACGCCTGAGATGGACAGGACCATGAGAGGTTCTCCTGGTTGGTGGGGACAGTCACCATCAGTTCTTCCAGGCTCACAGGAAGTATCAATGCGATAAAAGGTGCATACGGGTGAATGCGCGAGTTTTTCACTTGACCGGCTCAGCCCGGCTGGCGCGTCCGGCGCGTCAGGGGTCGAGGTGATCCTCGCCTCGGCCCGACCCGTACATGTGCAGGCCCGGGCGCTACTCTGGCGATTCACCCGTACGGACGCAGCACCGTGCGCCCCCCTGCCCGCAGAGCGAAGTGAAAGGCGGTACGAACGATGAGCGAGCACGCCGCAGCAGGCTCCGGTGCCCAGGACGTCCCCGACGAGGACGTCATCGAACTGGCCACCAAGATCTTCGACCTCGCCCGCCAGGGTGAGACCGAGACGCTCACCGCCTACCTCGACGCCGGAGTCCCGGCGAACCTCACCAACGACCGCGGCGACACCCTCGTCATGCTCGCCGCCTACCACGGCCACGCCGACACCGTGTCGGCCCTGCTGGCCCGCGGCGCAGAGGCCGACCGCGCCAACGACCGCGGCCAGACCCCGCTCGCCGGCGCCGTCTTCAAGGGCGAGGAGGCCGTCATCCGCGCGCTGCTCGCCGGAGGGGCCGACCCGAACGCCGGAACCCCCTCCGCCGTGGACACGGCGCGCATGTTCGCCAAGTCCGACCTGCTGGAACTTTTCGGAGCCAAGTAGTCCGCTTTTGCCGGGGATCTGGCCGGGCCTGGTCGGTTCCCGACCTCACAGCTTGGTCACGGCGGCCGTAAATGTGGTCGCGGCGCACAAACCGGCTGGGTCATCATGGCGTCGGATTCGATTCGCGAGCACGGGGGGCGGGCAGGAGCGGGCGGGACACGACGTGTGTCCCGGTCCGGCCGGCCCGGCCGCCATGGTCACGAAGCACCGACGAGAGTGAGAAGGCAATGGTCTACATCGAGCGGAACATGACGGCGGACGTCCTCACATGCTGTTACGCGGCCCTGTGAATCCCGATTCCCGGTTGCGTCCCCAGCTTGATTTGAGGCCATTCCCATGTTCGAACCAGTCATAGCGCCGAGCGGCACCCTGCTCGGGCTCCTCCAGCGGGGCCGCGGCGACGGCACGCTGCACGCACTCGCGGCGCCCAGGGCGGAGGCCCTCCAGGCCCTCAACCAGTGCGTGCTCCGCGACCCGCGCCAGGACTGGCAGGTCGAGAACCGCTCCTTGTACTACGCCCGGCTGTACCTGGACCTCGCCGGTCCCCTGGGCGAGATCGAAGCCCACCTCTTCAGCGCCGACGACCTCGTCGACGAGGAGGACCACCGCACGGGCCTCGCCCTGTCCGTCCTGGGCCACCTGGCCTCGTACGGCCGCGACGACGCGCTCATGCTGCTGCGCCGGTACGCCGCCTCGGGGGCGAACTGGGCCTGGGCCCTCGACGAGCTCGCCCTGCGCGACGACGACGAAGGGCTGCGGTCCCTGGCCGCGCCCGTCATCGCCCGCTTCCCCGCCACCGCGGAGGGCGAGGCGCGGCTGGCCGCCGCCGTCCGCGACGCCTACGAGCCGCGCCCGTGGTGCCTGTGGGAGGAGTCCCCGCAGTACGGGGAGCGCCTGCGCGCCGCCCGCCAGCAGGGCTCCTTCGACCGCTGGCAGCGCCAGCTCACCCCGAGCGGGCCCCGGCCCGGCTGGGGGGTCCAGGCCGTCTTCGACTGGGCCGCCGACGGCCTGCGCCGCGGCACGCCCCTGCACGTGCCCGCCGCGCGATGTCTGGCCGCCGTGGCCGCACCCGAGGACCGCTCCGCCATTCTGGCGGCCGCCGCCGGTGCCTGCGGCGAGGCGGCCCGCGCCACGGCCTTGCACCACCTGGTCCTCGCCGAACCGGACAACCCGGCCGTACTGGACCTCATCGAAGCCGCCGCCGACGAGCCCGCCGTGGCCGCCTACGAGCGCATGTGCGGCCCCGAGGCCGTCGAACGGGCCCGGCGCTGGATCCACCGGCCCGACGCCCTGGGTGCGGCCGCCGCGGCCACCCTGGCGGCCCGGGGCGGAGCCGAGGACGCGGGCCTCGTCCTGGGCGCCCTGCGCTCCACCGTCCGCGGCTCCGGCCCGGACACCCGGCGGCTGTACGCCCTGGTGGACGGAGCAGGCCGCCTCGCCATCGGCTGCGCGGCGCCCGTACTGCGCCACATCTACCGCGAGACGGCCTCCTCCCACCTGCGCGGCCGGGCCGCGCGGGCCCTCGCCAGCACGGACCCCACCTTCGCCGCGGGCTTCGCGGTCGAATGCCTCTGGGACTGCGAGGAGACCACCCGCGAGGTGGCCGCCCACCACGCCGAAACCGCCGACGCGCGAGTGGCGCCCCGGCTGCGCCGCCTGGCCGCGGACCCGGCGGAGGAGGAGGACGTACAGTCCGCCGTGCGGAGCCGGATCACGCCGGAGTCGGCGGTGTAGCCCGTCGGCCCCGCTACGAAACGCACTCGGCCCGGCCCCCCTGACGTGAGGTGCCGGGCCGAGTGCTGTGCCCGCGGTGGGACGGAAGGAGACGGACGGAAGGAGAGGGAAGGAGACGGAACGGGACGGAAGGACCGGACTACGGTGCCGGGGTGGCTGGTGCGCCGGTGGGCGGGGTGGGGGCCGGAGCGCCCGATGCCGCCTTCAGCAGTTCCTCCAGGCCCTCGGAGTAGTCGATCGAGCAGGACGGGACCTTGGAGCTCTCGATTACTCCGAAGCCGATTCCCTGCCGACCCAGCGGATAGTGGTCCGACCACCCGAACGTGAGCGTGTAGCCCGGTGGGACCGTCTTGGCGTTGACCTTGATCACGAAGTCGTCATCGCTGTGCTGCATGATCTCGGCCTCCGGGTCCGCCTGTGGACCCCGGTACCCGCCGCCGACCTCTGAGCACTGGGACCGTGGCCGCGACGGGACCAGTGCGACCTGGACCCCCAGGGCCTTCAGCCGTTCCGCGAGCGCCGGGATCTGGCCGTGCTCGGGCAGCTTGAACCGGAGCGAGCCGTCCGGATCCCTCTTGATCTCGGGCGCGTCCGTGGCCGACGGGCTCGGCTTCCGGGCGGGCCCGTCGGCGGGCAGTGAGCCGTCGCGGGCGCTGCCGGGCAGGGCCATGACGGCGACGACCGTGGCGGTGGCGACGCCCACCGCGAGGGGGATGCCGTAGCGGCGGGCGCGGCTGGGCGCCGGCGCCGGGTCGTCCGGAAGCCGGGCCAGCAGCGCCGCCTTGAGCCGGTCCTCGAAACCGCTGGGCCTGGCGCTCATCGGGCTACCTCCAACTGGCGTTCGGTGACGGGGCCCGAGCCGCTCAGGGCCCGCCGGGCGCGGTGCAGGCGGACGCGGACCGTCGCCTGGGTGACGCCGAGCGCCTGGGCGGCCTCGGCGGGGGTGAGGCCGTCGACGACGACCAGGTCGAGCGCGGACCGGAGCGGCTCCGACAGGGCCGCATGCCGCTCGGACAGGGAGCGGAAGGCGCGCTGGGCGTCGATGCGTTCCTCCAGCGCGGCCACGTCCTCGTCGTCGAGGAGGCGGCGGCCGCTGAGCCGCGCCAGCGCGCCGCTCTCGCGAGCGAGGCCCCGGGCGTGGCCCGCCAGGACATTGCGGGCGATTCCGTACAGCCAGGCGATCGGCACTCCCCGGTCGGGCCGATAACCGGTGGCCGATCCCATGGCGGCGAGGAAGATGTCCGCCGTCAGATCCGCCGCCAGGTGCGGGTCGGCGACCCGGCGGGTGACGAAGCCGAGCACGGCGTCGATGTGATCCTCGTAGAACGCCCCGAACCCCTCGGGCGTGGTGAGATCCGGCGGTCCGGTCTCCTGTCGTGGGCTGCGCACCCGGCCCTCCCCTGCGTACGGGGCCCGGTCGGCCCCCTCATCCCGTACTTGGCCGCAGCCCCCGCGAACGTTTCATCGGGGGCCCGGCCGGGCGGGCACGAACCTGACCGGCGCACCCGGCCGGGCCTGCGCCGCCGCGTCCAGGGCCGGGCCCGGCGGGACCACGCCCACCACCGGGTAGCCCCCCGTCACCGGGTGGTCGGCCAGGAACACCACCGGCAGCCCGTCCGGGGGGACCTGGACCGCGCCCAGCACCATGCCCTCGCTCGGCAGCTCCCCCGCCCGGGCGCGGACCAGCGGCGGGCCCGCCTCCATGCGCAGGCCGATGCGGTTGGAGCCGGCCGACACCCGGAACGCCGAACGCCACAGCCCCGCGAGCGAAGCCTCGGTGAACCAGTCCGCCCGCGGGCCCAGCCGCAGCGGGAGCAGCAGTTCCGACGGCGCCCCGGGCAGCGGGCACGCGTCCGACCCGGGAGCCGGGTCCGCCCCGGCGGGGCCCACCGGCAGCAGCATCCCGGCCGAGAGGACCGGCGGCCCCAGGCCCGACAGCAGGTCCGTCGAGCGACTGCCCAGGACCGGCGGGACGCCCAGGCCTCCCCGCACCGCGACGTAGCTGCGCAGTCCCGACTCCGCCCGGCCCACCTCCAGCTCCGCCCCGGCCGGCAGCCTGACCGCGGCTCCCCAGGCCACCGGACGCCCTGCCGCTCGTACGGAACAGGGCGCGCCCGTGACCGCCACCGTCACCGCGACGCGGGCCCGCAGCCCGACCCCGTCCACGGTCGTCTCCAGCACCGCCGCGTCCGGCGGATTGCCCAGCAGCCGGTTGGCCAGCGCGTACGCCGCCGTGTCCAGCGCTCCCGAGCGCGGGACCCCCAGGTGCGCGTAACCCGGGCGCCCCCCGTCCTGGACCGTGGTCAGCGCCCCCGGCCGCACCACCAGCAGGTCACTCACGCCCGGCCTCCGTGAAGCGGCCGTGCTCCCTGAAACGCACGCGGACCCCCGGCGCGAAGAGCGCCGCCGGTTCCCGCTCCGGGTCCCAGAGCACCTCGTCCGTGGACCCGATCAGCTGCCAGCCCCCGGGCGAGGAGCGCGGGTACACCCCCGCGTACTCGCCAGCGAGGGCCAGCGAGCCCGCCGGGACGGCCGTACGGGGAGTGTCCCGGCGGGGCAGGTGGAGGCGTTCCGGAAGCCCCGTCAGATAGCCGAAGCCCGGCGCGAAGCCGCAGAACGCCACCCGGAAGACGATGCCGCCGACGATCCCGGGGACCTCCCGCGGGGCGACTCCCCACCGCCGGGCCACCTCCGCCAGGTCCGGGCCGTCGTACCGCACCGGCACGGTGACCAGCGGTCCCTCCGTCTCCGCGAGCGGGGGCACCTCCCACCGCGCGATCCGCGCGCCCAGCCCGGCAGGATCCCGTACCCCGTCCAGCAGTACGGTCCGCGCCGCCGGCACGAGGTCCCGTACGGTGCCCAGCTCGCCGGCGTCCCGCCGCCGCAGCAGTTCGGCGTGGAGCGCGGCCACCTCGGCGGCCGAGTCCAGCTCGATCAGCAGCGCCTCGCCGCCCACCACGAGGGTCCTCACGCGAAGGCCTCCACCCGGACGCCGGCCGCGTCCAGCGCCTCCCGCACCCGGCGGGCGAGCCCGGCCGCCCCCGGGGTGTCCCCGTGCAGGCACAGCGAGCGCGCGGCCACCAGGACGGGCGACCCGTCGACCGCCGCCACCGTCCCCTCGGCCGCCATCCGCACGGCCCGCGCCACCACGGCGTCCGGGTCGTGCACCACCGCCCCCGGCTCGCCGCGCGGCACCAGCGTCCCGGCCGGCGTGTAGGCGCGATCGGCGAAGGCCTCCGGTACGGGCGCCAGCCCGGCCGCCTCGGCGGCCGCGAGGAGCAGCGAACCGGGCAGCCCCAGCACGGGCAGGCCCCCCGTGGCACCGGACCCGGCCGCCAGCCGGACGCCGGCGACCACGGCGGCGGCCTGGGCGGCGTCGTGCACGGTCCGGTTGTAGAGCGCGCCGTGCGGTTTCACGTACGACACCCGGGAGCCGGCCGCCCGCGCGAACACCTCCAGCGCGCCGATCTGATAGGCCACCTCGTCCGCCAGTTCGCCGGGCGGCACGTCCATGGAGCGCCGTCCGAAGCCGGCCAGATCGCGGTAGGAGACCTGCGCCCCGATCCGTACGCCCCGCTCGGCGGCCAGCTCGCAGACCCGGCGCATAATGGACGGGTCCCCGGCGTGGAAGCCGCAGGCCACATTGGCGCTCGTCACGACGGAGAGCAGGGCCTCGTCGTCGGTGAGCGTCCAGCGCCCGAAGCCCTCGCCGAGGTCGGCGTTGAGGTCGATCACGCGATCGGATGCGATCATGGAAGCCATGCGCCGAGCGTAGAGCAGGCGGCCGGGGACGAAGCCGGGGACGATCCGGCCGAACCATGCCGTTTGGGATGTTGTCAGTGACAGCGCCTAGTCTTTGTCCGTGACTCTCCCCGCCCCGGCGAAGACCCTTCCGTCCCCGGCGCCGGGCCCGGCCGCCGACGAGGGCCTGGCCCGCCGGCTGCGCGCCCTCGCCTGCACCGCCCCGCTGCACGACCTCGACGTACGCAAGGCCAATCTGGCGGGCGAGTACGGGGTCTACGCGATGGCGGAGGTCGCGCTGGCCGCGATCGACCTGGTCACGCTCAACATGGACTTCGACACGGGCGCCGACCACGAGCAGATAGTGGCCAGGCTGCTGCCGCGCGTCGCGGCCCAGGCACCGTCCCGCCCGGCCGCCGAGCACGAGCGGGTGGCCCGCTGGGTGCTGGAGAACCTGATCAACGTCGGCAGCGTGGACCGCGGCTTCCGCGCGATCTACGGCACCTTCGGCCCGGACGGCGTCTACGTCCGCCGGGACTACGACTTCAAGCTGATCGAAGAGGTCCCCGGCCACGGCGGCGCCGTCTACCTGCGCACCACCGACGAGGCCGTCAACGTCCTCGTAGGCGCCCTCGACACCGACGTCACCAGCGCCCAGATCGCCGCCGAGGTCAAGCTGGAGGTGCTGATCAGCCGCGGGCGGCTGGCCGACGCCCAACTGGCCGCCGAACAGGCCCGCTACCGGACCGTCCAGTACGCCGAGACCCTGCGCCGGACCCTGGACGCCACCCGGCGCAACGTCCGGGCGGTGGACTGGCTGCAGTCCGTGCCCGACATGATCGAGGAGGCCCTCGACCACGTCGCCGACCGCTACCGCCACGAGAACGCGATCCTGACGAACATCCGCAAGGCGCGCGACGAGGCGGAGGAGCCGGAGAACAAGCGCCGCGCCGCCGAACTCGTGGACATCGTCAAGGACTGCATCCGCCGCCACACCCAGCTCCAGTCCCGCCTGCTGGACGCCGGCCCGCTGTTCCGCGCCGAGCAGGACCGCCAGGCCTTCGCCGCCCCGGCGCCGCGCTCCGGCATCGACCTGTACGGCCAGCTCGTGGCCCCGCTCCTGCCGCTCCCCCTGGAGCAGGCGAGCCGGGTGACCGACGCCTTCTTCGCCTCCGGCGCGGGGCTGCGCACCCCGGTCTCGGTGCGGGTGGCCGACCTGGTCGAGATCCTGCTCACCCCGCCCGTGGAACGCGAACACCTCGGCGCGGAGATGCCGGAGCCGGACCTGATCGCCACCCCGGACGACAGCCGCTTCAGCGAGGAGCAGCTCGCCGCCGCGATGGACCTCCTGGACCTTCCGCACGACGCCCCGCGCCGGCTGTCCGGCCTCCTCGCCGAGGCCCGCCGCAGCGATCCGGACCTGCCGTACCTGGTGGCGCTGCTGGCCGTCCACGCGGCGAGCCCGGCCGTCGGCACGGCGTACCGCCAGGGCGAGGAGCGCCTGCTCTTCGCGGTGGACGACGGTACCCAGCTCGAGGACCCGGAGTTCGGCGGCGCCGACCTCATCGTCGGCACCGCCCTCCTGGACGCCACCGCCATGGCCGCCGCCCGCGCGGAGGCGTCGTGAACGGGCCCGCGCATCCGGCCTCGCCGGCGTGTGAGGCGCGGGGTCCGGGGCGGAGCCCCAGGAAGCGGTCCGCAGGGAAGGGCGGCTCGGCAGGCCCCGCCGGGCCCACAGGCCGGGCCCCCGCAGCCCCGGCAGCCCCCGCACCGCACATCACCCCCACCCGTACCAGGAACACCCGTACCAGGAACACCCGTACCGCCGAGGAGACCCACCCGTGAGCGACCACCACGCCGAGCCCCCCGCGTGGAGCGAGCCGCAGACGGCCCCGGCCGCCCCGGCGGCGCAGGCCGCCGCCCCCGTGACCCCGGCGGACGCCGCCGACGCGGCCCGGCTCGTCGCCTTCGGGCTGCAGCCCAAGCTGCTCCCCGCCCGTGACGCCGAGTACACCGAGCTGCTCCGCCGCTACCGCGAGGACCCCGCCTTCGGCCGCCTCGCCGACGCCGTCGCCACCGGCCTCGGCCTCGTCGTCCTGGAGGTGTCCCCGCGCGCCGGCATGGCCGTGGCCGCCGGGGAGGACTCCGTCTTCGCCGTCCGGATGGGCGACTACGCCCGCCGCACCGCCGCCGACTCCGCCGACCGCTTCCTGCACGGCCTCGCCCACCTCGCCGTCGCCGCCCTGGCCTACCCCCGCCCCGAGGACCTCGCCGACGACGGCTACATCGGCCGCATCACCGTCAACGGAGTCGACGCCTTCGTCCGGCAGACCTGCCGCCGCCTGGAGGAGCGCGCCGAGGAGCTCGGCGAGAACACCGACCCGGCCTCCGACGCCCCCGGCCTGGAGGCCGCCTGGCGCGTCTACGCCCGCCGCAGCGCGACCGGCGCCACCAAGGACGCCCGCCGCCTCGCCGGTTCCACCACCGGCATCGTCGGCAAGGCCGCCGCCTTCCTCACCGACTCCGGCTTCCTCCAGCGCACCGGCGACGAGGCCGGGGGCACGTACCGCACCACCCCCCGTTACCAACTCCAGGTCCGTGACATGGCGGGCAGCGCGGCCATGGCCGAGCTCCTCGAACTCGGCGTGGTCCCCGTCAGCGACGGCTCCGCCACCCTCCTGCCGCCGCCCGAGGGCGACGACCTGGACCTGGCCGCCGACGCCGGGCTCCCCTTCCACGCCTGAGCCCCGCCCGCCCCGCGCGCCCCCACCCGCCCCGCCCTCCGTACGACCCACGAGAAACCACGAGCCGCCGCCATGTACGAGCTGTCCCGGATCCGCCTCTACTCCATCGGGCCCGCCGGTGCGCGCTACGCCGACACCGTGCTCGACCTGCGCGGAGTCGGCGAGCCGGTGCCCCACCCGGCGCCGACCCAGGCGGAGTTCTTCGAGGACGAGCCCACCGGCCCGCCGCGCCGCCCCGCGCCCGCCGGCGTGCTCTTCCTGGAGAACGGCGGCGGCAAGTCCGTCCTCCTCAAGCTGATCTTCTCGGTGATGCTCCCGGGCCACCGCAACACCCTCGGCGGCGCCAGCTCCGGCGTACTGCGCAAGTTCCTGCTCGCCGACGACTGCGGCCACGTCGCCCTGGAGTGGCAGCACACCCAGACCGGCGAGTGCGTGGTCGTCGGCAAGGTCAGCGAATGGCGCGGCCGCCAGGTCTCCAACGATCCCCGCAAGTTCGCCGAGGCCTGGTACTCCTTCCGCCCCGGCCCCGGCCTCAGCCTCGACAACCTGCCCGTCGCCGAGGCCACCGCCGTGCGCCCGCCCGTCGAAGGCGCCTCCGGCGCCCAGGGCCGCCGCCGCACCATGAAGGGCTTCCGCGACGCCCTCACCGAGGCGGGCAAGGCGTACCCGCACCTCGAGGTGTACTTCGAGGAGATCCACGACCGCTGGAACGAGCACCTCACCGAACTCGGCCTCGACCCCGAACTCTTCCGCTACCAGCGCGAGATGAACGCCGACGAGGGCGAGGCCGCCGGCCTCTTCGCGGTCAAGAAGGACTCCGACTTCACCGACCTCCTGCTGCGCGCCGTCACCGACACCCGCGACACGGACGGCCTCGCCGACCTCGTCCACGGCTTCGGCAACAAGCTCGGCCGCCGCGCCGAGCTGATGGCCGAACGCGACTTCACCGCCGGCTCGGTGGACCTGCTCACCCGGATCGTCGAGGCCACCGCGACCCGCTCCCGGCTGCGCGACGTCCACGCGGGGGCGGAACGCCGTACGCGCACCCTCGCCCGGCGGCTGTCCGCCCGCGCCGCCGAGGAGCGCGGCCGGGCCGCCGACCTCGCCCAGCGGGTCACCGGCGCCGCCCACGAGGTGACCGCCGCCGAAGCCGCCCGCACCCGCAGCGCGGCGATCTCGGCCGAACTCGCCTACCGGCACGCATCCCTGGCGCTGACCGTCGCCGACAAGGCCGCCGCCGCCCAGCGCCGCGAACTCCTCGAAGCCCGCACGCTGCACTCCGCCTGGCAGGCCGCCGAGACCGTACTGCGCCACCGCGCCGCCGCCGACCGCTCCGCCCGCGTCGCCGCCGCGATCCGGGAAGCCGAGCGGGACGCGGCCCCGGCACTGGCCGCCCGGGCCACGGCCGCCGGCGAACTCGTACGGGCCCTGCACACCGCCGCCGAGCACGGCGAGCGGCTCGCCAACGAGGAGGAGGAGCGTTCCGCCGCCCTCCAGGCCACCGGCGAGGCCGCCCACCGCGACGCCACCGCCGCCGCCACGGCCGCCCAGCGCGCCCGCAGCGAGGCCGAACACCTCCGCTCGCGCCTCGCCGAGGTCCAGCAGGAGACCGCCGAGGCCGTCCGCGCCGGCTGGCTCGACGACTCCGCGCCCGACGCCGACCCGGCCCGCGCGGCGCTGGCCGCCACCGACGCCGAGAAGACCGCCGTGGCCGCCTGGGACGAGTCCCGGGAAGCCGCCCGCGCCACCGCCGAAGCGGCCCGCGAGGCCGCCGCCGCGGAGTCCCGCGCCGAACTGACCGCCGCCCGGGCCGCGGACGCCGCCGACGCCGCCGAAGCCGCCCACGACGCGGAGCACCGCGCCGCCACCTCCCTCGCCTCCTCCCCGCGCCTCGCCGAGCTGCTGGGCCTCCCGTCGGCCCCGGCCCCGGCCCTTCCGCACCCCCGCAGCGCGGCCCCCGCCGGCCGGACCGGGTCGGGTACGCACTCGCACGCGCCGGCCGGCGGCCGCGGCACTGCTGCCGGTCTCGCAGGACTCCCGGCCGAAGGCCAGGCCGGGTCCGGTACGGACCACCGCGCGCCCGGCGGCGCCACCACCGCCCCCGGCTCCGCCGAAGGCGCCGATCCCGGCGGTCCGCAGGGCACGGCGGCCCGCGCGGGCAACGCGCCGGGCGCACCCGGCTCCGCCGCAGGCCGGGGCGCAGCCGCAGCCCCGGGCGCAGCCCAAGCCGCCTCCGCCACCGCCGGCCGGCTCACCGCCGAGGACCTCGACCGGAACGCCGAGGACCTCCACCACCTGCTGACCGACGGAGTCACGGCGGCCGAACGCCAGCTGTTCGAGCTGCGCACCGCCGCCGCCGACGACGCCCGCATCCTCGGCGCGCTCGGCGACGGCGGCCTGCTGCCGCCCGGCCCCGACGTCCTCGCCACCGTCGAGTACCTCGGCGAACACGGCATCCCCGCCCTCCCCGGCTGGCGCTACCTCGCCCAGTCCGTGGACCCCGCCGACCACGCCGCCGTCCTCGCCGCCCGCCCCGAACTCGTCGACGGCGTCGTCATCACCGACCCCGACACCCACAGCAGGGCCCGCGAGGTCCTCTCCGGCGCCGCCCTGCTGCCCCGCTCCACCGTCGCCGTCGGCACGGCCGCCGCCCTGCTGGCCCCGGCCGCGCCCGTGGACGGCGATTCGGCCGTGTCCGGTATTTTCATCGTTTCGCCGAACCCGGCCATGCACGACGAGCACGCCGCCGACGAGGAGCGCCGGGCGCTGCGCACCCGCGCCACCGCCCGCGACACCGAGATCCGCGACCTGGCCGCCCGCCTCGCCGGCGACCGGGAGCTGGCCGCCCGCCTCGCCTCCTGGCGCACCGGCTGCCCGCCATGCCGCCTCGCCGAACTCGCGCAGCAGGCCGCGGCCGCCCGGGCGTTCGCCGAGGAGGCCGACGCCGAGCTCGCGGAGGCCCGTACCGTACGCGCCGAGGCCGACGAGGCCGCCGCCGACGCCGCCCGGGTCCGCGAGGAGCGCCAGGACGCCGCCCAGCGCGCCCGCCGCGCCGCCGACGCCCTCGCCGGCCTCGCCTTCCGGCTGCGCGAGCGCGCCGGCTGGCAGGCGCGGCTGCGCGAACTCGCCGACGAAGCCGCCGAGTCCGAGGCCCGCGCCGAGGTCTGCCTGGACCGGGCCCGCGCCGCCGACGAGGACCGCCGCGCCGCCCAGCGCGCCGCCGACGACGCCCGCCGCACCGCCCGCGCCCTGCGCGCCGAACGCGCCGAGATCGCCGGCGCCCCCGACCAGCTGCCCGAGGGCGACGAGGGCCCGCGCGCACCCCTCCCCGACCTCCGCGAGGCCTACCGCGCGGCCTCCCAGCTCTACGAGAAGGTCGGCGTCGGCGCCGACCTGCGTGCCGAACAGGCCCGCGCCGAAAGCGACGAGAGCGCCGCCCTCGCCGAACTCGACCGCCTCACCAACAAGGTCCGTACCCGC
The DNA here is from genome assembly GCF_055564955.1 of Streptomyces sp. NPDC028910. NCBI lineage: Bacteria > Bacillati > Actinomycetota > Actinomycetes > Kitasatosporales > Streptomycetaceae > Streptomyces > Streptomyces sp. NPDC028910. The sequence goes on from NZ_JBVHVF010000010.1 coordinate 195,075, forward strand.
GCCGCCCAGCTCCTCGAAGGCACCGACGGCGCCGACGGCCCCTCCCGGCAGGCCGCGGCCGCCCGCGCCGAGTCCCTCGTGCAGATGCTGGAGACCCGGGCGTCCACCGCCAGCGAGCAGCTCGGCCGCCTGCGCGGCGAGGCCGAACGGCACGCCCCCACCGAGGGCGAGGCGCACACCGAACTGCCCGAGGAACTGATCCCCGAGCACGTGGAACACGCCCAGGCCCTGCTGCGCACGGCCACGGCCCAGCTCGCCGCCCACACCGCGGCCGTGGAGAGCGCCCGGGCCGCCCACGCGGACCTGCTGCGCGCCCACCGCACCGCCGAGGACGGCGCGGGCGGCTTCGACGAGACCGCGGCGCTGCTGCGGGACCTGCTCCGCGACCACGGCCACCAGGACGACGAGCAGGAGCCGGTGGCCCACCCGGGCACCCTGGAGGAGGCCCGCCAGTCGGCCACCGAGGCCCGCCGCTCCCTGCGCGGCTGCGCGGCCGACCTCTCGGCCGCCGAGTCCGCGGTGCGCGAGGCGAGCGACATCCTCGTCCGGCACGCCAACGCCACCCGCTACGAGCAGGTACGCACCCCCGCCCGCCAGCAGATCCGCGAACTGCCCGCCTCCGCACTGCCCGAGCACGCGGCGGCCTGGGCCGCGGCCTTCGCCCCCCGGCTGCGCGTCCTCACCGACGAACTGGCGCAGCTGGAGCGCAACCGCGACAGCATCGTCGACCGCCTGCGCGGCCTCGTCGAATCGGCCCTGGCCACCCTCCGCTCCGCACAGCGCCTCTCGCAGCTCCCGGAGGGCCTGGGGGAGTGGTCGGGCCAGGAGTTCCTCCGGATCCGCTTCGAGGAGCCCGACCAGGCGACCCTCACCGAGCGGCTCGGCGAGGTCATCGACGAGGCGACCCGCGCGGCCGTGAAGAAGAACAGCACCGCCTCCTTCGGCGAAGGCCGCCGCGACGGCATGTCCCTGCTGCTGAGGGGCGTCCAGGCGGCCCTCGAACCCAAGGGCATCTCCGTGGAGATCCTCAAGCCGGACGCGGTCCTGCGCGCCGAGCGGGTACCGGTCGGGCAGATGGGCGACGTGTTCTCCGGCGGGCAGCTCCTGACCGCCGCGATCGCGCTGTACTGCACGATGGCGGCGCTGCGCAGCAACGACCGGGGCCGCGACAAGCACCGCCACGCGGGCACGCTGTTCCTCGACAACCCGATCGGCCGCGCGAACGCCACGTACCTGCTGGAGCTCCAGCGGGCCGTCTCCGACGCGCTCGGCGTCCAACTGCTCTACACGACCGGCCTGTTCGACACCACGGCCCTCGCCGAATTCCCGCTGGTGATCCGCCTGCGCAATGACGCCGACCTGAGGGCGGGCCTGAAGTACATCAGCGTCGAAGAACACCTCCGCCCGGGCCTCCCGCAGCAGTCCCCGGAGGAGGAGACCATCCACGGCGAAATCACGGCGACGCGCATGTTCCGCCGCAGCACCACCGCCCCCTCCTGACACGCCCCTCGCACCGCCCGGCGCCGGGGCGCCTCCCGGGCTCCGTCAGCGGCGGCCGAACCCCGCGAGGGGGCCGTCCTCGCGCGGTATTCGGGCCGGGGCGGCCTTGCGCGCCGTACGGGCGGCCCTGGCGGCCTGGCGGGCCTCACGGCGGCGGGCCCGCGCCGTGCTGCTCGGCTCCGACAGGACCCCGTACCGCTGGTTCCACGCCTGCCGGGTGATCAACACGTCCAGCACGCCCCACGTGGCCACGATCGTCCCCGCGACCGCGCCGAGCGCCATCGGGAAGGCGAGCCAGGAACCGGTCAGCGTGAGGAAGAACGTGATCGTCGCCTGGGTCAGGGTCACGGACACGATCAACACCGCCCGCACCGCGGACGTCCGCACCGGGTCCGGCATCCGGCGCCGGCGGGCCGGCTCCTCCACCCACAGCCCCCGCCCCGCCGCCCGGCCACCGGCACGGGCCTCCGCACCCGCGCCGCCGCCCTCGTATCCGCTCATGGTCCGCTCCCTCCCCACCGCGCGGTCCGTCATGCCGTCGGTCATGTCTACCCACCACGTCTACCCACCACGTCTACCCCGACGTGCCCCCTCGAACAGAAGACGTTCGGCGGCGTCGGGAGATTCCCGAATCGCGGATACCTTCTCCGGCACCGAACGATCGCGGAACGAATAATTCCAGCCATCCATCAGGGTGCGGGAACTGACGCCCCACCAAGTGTCATCTGCCACATATCGGGCCGCTCTTGACCGGAAGTATCGGACAACTGGTGATCTTCGTCCAGGGGTCAGGCCGAAAACGTCCGGACACGCCTTCGAACCTGCCCCACAGCAGTAGTAGGCTCACGCCGTTTAAATGACGGAACACCGACCCCCGGTAACGGGGTTGACCTGGGGGAGGCTGGGGAGGCCATGCGCTTTCGCGGGAAATCCATCCGCCGGAAGATCGTGGCGTTGCTCCTTGTGCCGCTCGTCTCCCTGACCGCCCTCTGGGGCTTCGCCACGGTCATCACCGGCCGTCAGGCCGTCCAGCTCTTCGACGTGGCCTACGTCATCGACAAGGTCGGCTACCCCGTCGAGGACGTCGTCCGCGTCATCCAGAAGGAACGGCGCCAGACCCTCGTCGTCCTCGGCGACCCCCGGGCCGCCGCCGCCACCGCCGAACTCGCCAAGAGCCGCGCCGAGACCGACCAGGCCGTCGAGCAGATCAGCGTGAGCGCCCGCGACCCCAAGGTCATCGAGCAGCTCAGCGGTCAGAGTGCCCAGCGCCTGCGCTCGATCGTCAGCGCCTTCCACGGCATCGGCTCCATGCGCCGCTCCGTCGACCAGAACGCCCTCGACCCCAGCCAGGCCCTGGAGCTCTACAACCGGCTCGTCGACCCCTGCTACGACTTCCTCATGAACCTCCACGGCCTGGACAACGTGGAGGTCGACAAGGAGGGCCGCGCCCTCGTCGGCATCAGCCGTGCCCGCGAGCTGCTCTCCCGCGAGGACGCCGTCGTCGCCTCCGCCCTCGCCGCGCGCAACGTCACCGCGTCCGACGTCCGCCACGTCTCCGACTTCGCCGCCAACCGCACGCTGCTCTACGAGTTCAACCTCGTGACCCTGCCCGCCGACGACCGGGAGCGCTTCGAGCAGTACTGGAAGGACCCCGGGACCAAGCCCCTGCGCGACGCCGAGGAGCGGTTCATCGCCGGCGGCGCGGTCAACAAGCCGCGCAGCGTCACCGCCGCCCAGTGGGACGAGGCCGCGGCCAAGGTCCTGGAGGACCTGGCGGCCATGAACACCGACGCCGGCGACCGCTACCAGCAGCGCATCGAGCCCGTCGCCATGGACGTCATGATCCAGGCCGCCGCCGCCGGCATCCTCGGCTTCATCGCCCTGATCGTGTCCCTGATCCTCTCCGTCCGCATCGGCCGCGACCTGGTCCGCGACCTGTCCCGGCTGCGCAAGGAGGCCCACGAGGCCTCCGGCGTCCGGCTGCCGAGCGTGATGCGCCGCCTCGCCGCCGGAGAACAGGTGGACGTGGAGACCGAGGCACCCCACCTCGAGTACGAGAAGGACGAGGTCGGCCAGGTCGGCCAGGCCCTCAACACCCTCCAGCGCGCCGCCGTCGAGGCCGCCGTCAAGCAGGCCGACCTGCGCCGCGGTGTCTCCGAGGTGTTCGTCAACCTGGCCCGCCGCAACCAGGTGCTGCTGCACCGCCAGCTGACCCTCCTCGACACCATGGAACGCCGTACCGAGGACACCGAGGAGCTGGCCGACCTCTTCCGCCTCGACCACATGACCACCCGCATGCGCCGCCACGCCGAGGGTCTGGTGATCCTCTCCGGCGCCGCGCCCTCCCGCCAGTGGCGCAAGCCCGTCCAGCTGATGGACGTCGTACGGGCCGCCGTCGCCGAGGTCGAGGACTACGAACGCATCGAGGTGCGCCGGCTCACCCGCCTCGGCATCGTCGGCCCCGCCGTCGCCGACATCACCCACCTCATCGCCGAACTCCTGGAGAACGCCACCGTGTTCTCGCCGCCGCACACCGCGGTCCAGGTGCACGGCGAGCGCGTGGCGAACGGTTTCACCCTGGAGATCCACGACCGCGGCCTCGGCATGACCCCGGAGGCCCTGCTCGACGCGAACCTCCGGCTCGCCGAGACCCCCGAGTTCGAACTCTCCGACACCGACCGCCTCGGCCTGTTCGTCGTCAGCCGCCTCGCGCAGCGTCACAGCGTCAAGGTCGTCCTCCAGCCCAGCCCGTACGGGGGCACCACCGCGGTCGTCTTCCTCCCGGTGGCCCTGCTCACCGAGGCCCCCGAGACCGACGGCACGGGCGTCCGGCTGGACGGCCCCCGGGCCGCCAGGCCCGGACGGCCCGCGAAGCCCGGCCAGGTCGGCAGGGGGCCCTCCGAGCGGCCCGCGGCCGCCGCCGTGGAGCGTGCCGCGTCCGGCCGCCCGCTGGCCGCCGCCGACCTGCGCGGCCCGGTCGAGCTGGAGGCTCCGCTCGTCGGCCGCGGCCTGGACGGCCTGCACGCGCTGGACGCCCTCGAAGACCCCGCCGTCCTGGACGCCGCCACCGCGATCACGGGCCGGGCCGGCGCCCCGGGCCGCCCGGCCATGGCGACGCTCGACGACGAGACCCCGCCCAACGGCACCCCGCGCAGCGCCCTGCTGGGCCTGCGTCCCGCGGACCGGCCGCACACCGACCGGCACGCGGAGCTCAGCGGCGCCCGCACGAGCGACCGCGACCGCGAGTCCCTCGCGCCCACCGGCCCCGTCCGGCTGGAGACGCAGCGCTTGGAGACCCAGCGCCCGGAGTCCCAGCGCGTGGACACCCAGCGCGTGGGGAGCTCGCGCCCCGACGGCCCCCGCTCCCCGGGAGCCGTACCGCTGCCGCGCCGCCGACCCACCCCGACCCTGGTCGCCGAGCACGGCCGCCGAGTGGAACCCCGCCCGGTCTCCGTGGTCCCGCAGCCCGCCCCCGCCTCCACGGCCGGATCCGGTGACACGGACGCCGCCGCAACCGGCCCGGGTACCGGCGGGCTGCCCCGCCGGGTCCGTCAGGCCAGCCTGGCGCCCCAGCTCAAGAACGCCCCGTCCGCCGCCCCCGCCCAAGCCACCGCTGACCAGGTGGCCGACCGGGACGCGGAAGACGTACGTACGCGCATGTCCGCACTCCAGCGTGGCTGGACGGCGGGCCGCAACCAGCACGCACCGCAGCAGTCCGAGACCGAGGCAGGCACATCCGCCGCCGGCGGTCGCGGATACGAGAACGAAGGGGACGGTCGATGACCGCACCGCAGACCGGCAACGACACCAGGGGCCGCGGCTCCGGCCCGCTCAACTGGCTCCTCGACGAGCTCGTCGACCGGGTCGGATCCATCCGCAAGGCGGTGGTCCTCTCCGGCGACGGCCTGCCCACCGGCAGCTCCAAGGACCTGACCCGCGAGGACAGCGAGCACCTGGCGGCCGTGGCCTCCGGCTTCCACAGCCTGGCCAAGGGTGTCGGCCGCCACTTCGACTCCGGCCGGGTCCGCCAGACCGTGGTCGAGCTCGACGAGGCCTTCCTCTTCGTCATGGCCGCGGGCGACGGCAGCTGCCTGGCCGTACTGGCCGATGCCGACTCCGACGTCGGACAGGTCGCGTACGAGATGACGTTGATGGTCAAGCGAGTGGGCGACCACCTGGCGACCGCCCCACGCACCGGGCTGCCAGCCGGAGGGTGAGTCGTACGGCATGAGCGATTCAGGCCAGGACCACCCCGCCGACACGTCCGCCGGCACGTCCGCCGGCATGCCCCCCGACCCCTTCGACCCCGCGCCCGACCACGCGCACTGGTTCGACGACGACGCGGGCCCCGTCGTCCGCCCGTACGCCATGACCCGCGGCCGGACCAGCCACGCGGGTCAGCACCGCCTCGACCTGATCGCGCTCGTCGTCGCCGAACCGGCGGCCGACGATCCGGTCTGGGACATGACCCTCTCCCCGGAACACGCCCACATCCTCGGGCTGTGCCGGGGCCGACCGCAGTCGGTCGCCGAACTCGCGGCCGATCTCGACCTCGCGGTCGGGGTCGTCCGCGTCCTCATCGGCGACCTGGTCGACGAGGAACTGGTCCATGTGACCCGGCCGGTGCCACCGGCCGAACTGCCCGATGAATCCATTCTGCGTGAGGTGATCGATGGCCTTCGGGCGCTTTAGCCGCACCGGTGCCATGCACGCGGTGTCGCCGGTCGAACCGCTGACCTTGAAGATCCTGGTCGCGGGCGGCTTCGGGGTGGGCAAAACCACCCTGGTCAGTGCGGTGAGCGAGATCAGACCGCTCCGGACCGAGGAACGGCTCTCCGAGCCGGGCGTCGGTGTCGACGACACCGGGGGAGTGGAGGGCAAGAACACCACGACCGTGGCCATGGACTTCGGGCGCATCACGCTCCGCGAGGACCTGGTGCTGTACCTGTTCGGCACGCCCGGACAGGACCGCTTCTGGTTCCTGTGGGACGAGCTGGCCCAGGGCTCGCTCGGCGCCGTCGTCCTCGCGGACACCCGCCGCCTCGCGGACTGTTTCGCCGCCATCGACTACTTCGAGCGGCGCGCGATCCCGTTCGTGGTCGCGGTCAACTGCTTCGACGGCGCGGACCGGCACCCCGTGGTGACCGTACGCACGGCACTCGACCTCGATCCCGAGGTGCCCGTGCTGCTGTGCGACGCACGGGACCGGGAATCCGTGAAGGACGTGCTGGTCGGGGTCGTGGAGCACGCGATGTCCCTGGCGCGCGCCCGGCGCCTGAGCCTCACGGCGGAGGCCGGGGCCTGAGAGGGGAGCCGGGTCTGAGACGGGAGCCGGGTCTGACATGGGAGCCGGGCCCGACATGGAGGCGGCCCGTACCCCCGCCGACTGGGGTACGGGCCGCAGCTCTCACGGGGGGATGAGGGGTCCCGGTCGCGGCGGGGGACTGTGGAGCGAGTGTGAACCTGCCGCCGGAGGCCGTCAAGCGTTCCGACAGCAGGAGCTGTTCAGCGCACGGCGACGACGGCCGACCCGTGCCCGAACAGCCCCTGATTGGCGGTGATCCCGACCCGCGCACCGGGCACCTGCCGGTCCCCGGCCGTACCGCGCAACTGCCACGTCAGCTCGCACACCTGCGCGATGGCCTGCGCCGGGACCGCCTCCCCGAAGGAGGCCAGCCCGCCGCTGGCGTTGACCGGGATCCGTCCGCCGAGGGCGGTCGCCCCCTCGCGTACGAGCTTGGCCCCCTCGCCCTCCCCGCACAGGCCGATGTCCTCGTACCACTCCAGTTCGAGGGCGGTGGAGAGGTCGTACACCTCGGCGAGCGAGAGGTCGTCCGGGCCGATCCCCGCCTCCTCGTAGGCGGCGCGCGCGATCGATGACCGGAAGGAGCCGGCCGCCGGCTCCACGGCCACCGCCGAGTCGGTGGCGATGTCCGGCAGGTCCAGCACCGTCCGCGGATAGGTGGGCGTCACCGTCGACACGGCCCGGATCCGCACCGGATCGGCGACCCCGCGCGAGCGCGCGAAGTCCATGCTGCTCAGCACCAGCGCCGCGCCCCCGTCAGAGGTGGCGCAGATGTCGAGCAGCCGCAGCGGATCGGCGACGACGGCCGAAGCCGCGACCTCCTCGGCGCTGACGCCCTTGCGGTAGCGGGCGTACGGATTGAGCACCCCGGCCGCCGCGTTCTTCACTTTGACCTGCGCGAAGTCCTCCGGGGTGTCCCCGTGGAGGGCCATCCGGCGACGGGCGTACAGCGCGAAGTACGCCGGGTTGGTGGCGCCCAGCACGCGGAAGCGCAGCCAGTCCGGATCGTCCGGCCGGTCGCCTCCGGCCGGTGCGAAGAACCCCTTGGGCGCCGCGTCCGCGCCGACCACGAGGACCACGTCGGCCAGGCCCGCCAGGATCTGCGCGCGGGCCGCCCCGATCGCCTGGGCCCCGGACGCGCAGGCCGCGTACACGCTGGTCACCCGTGCGCCCTGCCAGCCGAGGGCCCGGGCGAAGGTGGCGCCGGCCACGTAGCCCGGGTATCCGGAGCGCACCGTGTCGGCCCCGACGATCGACCGCACGTCCGTCCAGTCCAGCCCGGCGTCGGCCAGCGCCGCCCGCGCGGCGACCCGCCCGTACTCGACGAAGCTGCGGCCCCACTTGCCCCAGGGATGCATCCCGGCCCCGAGGACGGCGATGTCGGCGCTCACCGCGCCCCTCCCACCGGCTTGAACTGCCAGGTGGTCCAGACGGTCCCGGCGTCCTCGTTCAGCACGCCGCCCACCACCTCGACCTCCATCCCGACCGCCAGATCGGCGATCCCCACCCCCGGCGCCGCCTGCCCCAGCACGACCATCCCCTCGGCCTCCAGCTCCACCGCGACCAGCGTGTACGGCTCCCAGGGCGCGGCCGGGTCGGACACGTACGGCGCGGGCGGCCGGTAGCGCCCGTCGGTGTAGGACCAGACCCGGCCGCGCGGGGACAGCGGCACCTCGGCGAGCTCGCCACCGCCGGGACAGTGCGGATTGCGGCAGTACGCGTCCTCGCGCGGGAAGAACACCGCGGTGCAGGCCGAGCACCGGGTGCCGAGCAGCCGGAAGCCGCCGACCGACGCCCCGCCGGTGAACCACCCGCTCACCACGGGCGTACGTGTGTGTGCCAAGACCCCTCCCATGCCAAAGAACTGACGGTTCGTCAGAAGTCTGTCACGGGCGGGCGGCCGGGTCACCCGTTCTCGGCGAGCCACTTCCTGGCGATCTCGCCCAGCTCCGCGTCCCGTCCGGCCAGCATCATCCGGATCATCTGGGCGTCCCCGCGCAGCGACCACCCCGGATTGCCGAAGGTGGCCGGATTGTTCCCCTCGATCACGAAGTGGGCGGGCCAGGCGGTCCCGTACCCGATGAGGGGAAGCGCGGCGAGGTAGCGCTTGCGCCCGCGCGCCAGGCCGTAGGCGGCCACGGCCAGACCGGTGAGGGTGCCGGTGAGGTGGACCCAGCGGGTGGCGGCGCGGGAGTGCATCGCGACGTAGTACGGCCAGAATTCCTCGTACGAGCTGAAAGTCATGCGGGCACGGTACTCACGGCCGGACGGAGGCGACAGCGACGGGGAAGTCGAAGTAGAAATCGGGATACGCCTCGGGTTTGTAGGTGAAGTGCCACCACTCCTCGGGAAGATTCACGAACCCCTGCCCGGCCAGCACCCGCTTCAGCAACTGCCGGTTGGCGCGGGCGGCTCCCACGACCCGCGGATCATCGGTGTGCGAGAGCGGATCGAAGAAGTCGAAGGCGGTCCCCATGTCGACTTCCCGGCCCGGGAGTTCCTCCAGGGTCACGTCGACCGTGCTCCCACGGCTGTGCCCGGACCTCTCCGCGATGTACCCGTCGGGAATGAGCCGACCGCGCTCCACGTGCGGATAGAACTCCGCCTTCGCCTCCCGGTCCTCGGGCCCGTCCTCCTCCCGCGCCCACCGCACGAACCGGTCGACCGCCCGCTGCGGCCGGTAGCAGTCGTACACCCGCAGCGAATAGCCGCGCCGCAGCAGCTGCCGCTGCGCCCGCCGCAACGCCTCGGCGGCGGGCCGGGCCAGCAGGCACTGCGGCTCCTCGTACCCGTCCACCACCCCGCCGGTGAAGTTCCGCGCACCGGCGTACCGCATGTCCTGCCCGATGCTGGGATCCACCTCGCGCAGGACCACGAACCCGGGCGGAGCCGCCGCCCCGCCGGCCAGCACCGCGAGCAGACCCACAACAGCCGTCATCCGCATACCCCTTGGCATACCATCGCCGGATGCCGGCACAGCTGAAGGACTCGCACTGCTCCACCTGCGGAACGCCATACTCCACTCATACGTGGCCCCGCACCTGCGCCGCCTGTGGAGCGACGGCCTACCGCAACCCGCTGCCGGTGGCCGTCACCCTCCTGCCCGTCGAGGACGCGGACGGCACCGGCCTCGTGGTGATCACCCGCACCATCGAACCGGCCCTCGGCGGCATCGCCCTCCCCGGCGGCTTCATCGACTTCGGCGAGGACTGGCGCGACGCGGCCGTCCGCGAACTCCGCGAGGAAACCGGCATCACGGTCCCCTCCTCGCAGGTCACCCTGGCCGACGCGATGAGCTCCCCCGCAGGCCACCTCCTCGTCTTCGGCCTCCTCCCACCCCGCCCGGCCGCCGACCTCCCCGCTTCACGGCCGACGGACGAAACCACGGGCTGGCACATCCTGCGCGCCCCGGAGCAACTGGCCTTCCCCCTCCACACCCGAGCGGTCGCCTCCTGGTTCGCGGGCAAGTACAGCTGACGCCGCCCCTCCCAGCCCCTCCGGCGTTTGAGGAGCGGGGGCCCGGGGGCAGAGCCCCCATCTTCAGCCGCGCCGGCGTTTGAGGCGCGGGGTCCGGGGCGGGGCCCCGTTCGTGCAGCCGAACGTACCCACTCAGCCCAGCCCCCGCACCACCACACCCTCCACCGCGGCCCCGGCCTCGTCCTCCACCACCACCGCGTCGCCGACCCACCGCACGGTGTACCGCTCGACCTCCCCCGGCTCGAAGCCCGGCCCCGGATCCCGGATCACCACCCCGCCGCCCGTACGCCCCCGCGCCGGCGCCCAAACCTCCAGCGCCACCCCGTCACCCGCGGCCGAGCGCACCGGCAGGAGCGCGCCCGCCCGCGCCAGCACCGGGATCCGGCCCCGCGGAGCGTCCAGCAGGATCTGGCCCGGACCCTCGTACGCCGCCCCGGTCGCGGTGTCGTACCACCGGCCCCGTGGCAGCCGTACCGCCCGCCGGTCCGCCCCGCACTCCAGCACCGGGGCGACCAGCAGCGCATCCCCCAGCAGGAACGCGTCCTCGCAGTCCCGCAGCCGCCGGTCCTCCGGAGCCCCCCACCACACCGGCCGCACGTACGGGGCGCCCGTCCGCCGCGCCAGATGGGCCAGCGTCACGAAATACGGCCGCAGCCGCTCCCGCTCCGCCATCACCGCCCGCGCCTGCTCCTCCGCCTCGGCCCCGAACTCCCACGGTTCCCGCCGCCCCGCCCAGATCGCCGAGTGCGTCCGGAACAGCGGGAGGTACGCCCCCAGTTGCAGCCACCGCACGTACAACTCCGGCGACGGGGAACCGCCGAAGCCGCCGACGTCCGGGCCCGAGTACGGAACCCCGCACAGCCCGAGCCCCAGGACCAGCGCCAGCGAGGCCCGCAGCCCCTCCCAGCTGGTCTCCACGTCCCCCGACCAACTGCCCCCGTACCTCTGCATCCCCGCCCACCCCGACCGGGAGAACAGGAACGGCCGCTCGGTGGGCCGCAACCGCACCAGCCCCTCCCACCCCGCCCGCGCCATCCCGAGCGCGTACACGTTGTGCCCCTCGCGGTGGTCACCCCCCGCCCCGTCCAGCGCGTGCCGCGCCGACCGCGGCAGCGTGGCATCCCCGAACGGCGTGAAGGACACCGGCTCGTTCATGTCGTGCCAGAAACCGGCGAAACCCCGCGCGAGCCGCTCCTCGTACAGCCCGCCCCACCACTCCCGCACCGCCGGATCGGTGAAGTCCGGGTACGCGCACTCGCCCGGCCACACCTCACCGCGCACCTCCCGGCCCCGCGCGTCCCGCACGAAGGCGCCCCCCGTCCCCACCGCCAGCCCCGACGCGTGCACCGCGTCGCCCGCCTTCACCGCCGGATCCACGATCGAGACGAGCCGCACCCCCTGCTGCCGCAACTCCCGCGCCAGCCCCGGCAGATCGGGGAACCGCCCCTCGTCCACCGTGAACACCCGGTGCCCGTCGTAGTGGTCGATGTCCAGATGTACGGCCGACAGCGCGAGCCCGCGCGACCCGTACTCCGCGACCACCCGCCGCACCTCCTCCGCGCTCCCGAACCCCCACCGCGCGTGCTGGTACCCCAGGGCCCACTCCGGCGGCACCGCGGCCGCGCCCGTCAGCCCCGACCAGCCCTGCAGCACCCGCGCCGGCGTCCCCACCAGCACCCAGCACCGCAGCGGCCCGCCCTCCACGCGCAGCTCACTCGCCCCCGGACGGTCCGCCCCCGAACCCGCGCCCTCCTCACCCTCGCGCAGCACCACCCGGCCGTCCCAGGAGTTGTCGTGGAACACCAGGTGCGTCCCGGCGTCCGCGACCACCATCTGCACCGGCATCGTGAGGTACAGCGGATCGACACCCGGCGCGAAACCGCCCTTCGGGTCCGTGTTCCACAACCGGTACGCACCGTCGCGCAGCCTCGGCCCCGCGGCCCGCCCGCCCAGCCCGAAGAACCGCGCGTCCGCGGGCACCTCGCTCCGCTGGAGCCACCGTGCCCCGCCCATCCGGGGATCCACCGGCTCCCACCACCGCGGCGGCGCCTCCCGCCGCAGCACCGTCCCGCCCGGGGTGCGCACCTCCACCGCCCCGTGCCGGGACACCGCCACCGTCACCCGCTCCGACACCACCCGCCAGCCGCCCCCGGTATCCGGCTCCAGCACGGCCCGCGGATCCGGTTCCGGCCCGCCGCCCACCACCGCGTACGAGGGCGCCGGTCCTGCCCCGTCCCAGCCCCAGAACACCGCCCCGCCCGCCATGACCCGTACCAGCAGCTCCGAGCGCGCGAACCGCAGCACACCCCCGCCCGGCCGGGGCTCCGTACCGGTCAGCAGCCCCGGCACACGCGCCCGCTCCGCGCCCCGGCGCGGGAGCCCCACCGCGTCCGCGCGCCGGTGGCGCCAGGCCGACAGCCAGGCGCGCCGACCGCGCTCCGTACCGATGTCCTTCACCGCACGCACCAGATCACGACCGTCCATGCCGCTCACCCTGCCACCGGCCCCCGGCCGCAGGGGCGGCGTTCAACTGCCGTTCACCCGCAGCGGCACCCCCGACGGATCTCCGCGAGATCTCCCTACGCATCCCCACCGGCCAGGACGGCCCTGGTGCAGCGGTCGATCACATGGCATGGTCCCTGTGAGCCGCCGCGCGCACACCCCCCGCGCGATGGCACCGTACGCACACGAAGCGCGAGCCGCAGACTTGACCGGGAGCCGATCCATGACCTCAGCCACGCAGCCGGAACCCCTCTGGGCACCGGGCCCCGACCGGATCGCCGCGGCCCGGATCACCGCCTTCCAGGCCTGGGCCTCGATCCGCTTCGCAGCCCCCGCCGACGGTGGCTACCCCGCCCTGCACCGCTGGTCCGTCGACGAGCTCGACACCTTCTGGCAGGCCGTCGCCGAGTGGTTCGACGTCCGGTTCACCACCCCGTACGAGTCCGTCCTCGCCGACCGGTCCATGCCCGGCGCACGCTGGTTCACCGGAGCCACCCTCAACTACGCCGAGCACGCCCTGCGCGCCGCGGAGGACCCGGCCCGCGCCGACGACCCCGCCCTGCTGTACGTGGACGAGACCCACGAGCCCGTCCCCGTCACCTGGGCCGAGCTCCGCCGCCAGGTCGGGTCGCTCGCCGCCGAACTGCGCGCCCTCGGCGTACGCCCCGGCGACCGCGTCAGCGGCTACCTCCCCAACATCCCCGAAGCCGCCGTCGCCCTCCTCGCCACCGCCGCCGTCGGCGGCGTCTGGACCTCCTGCGCCCCCGACTTCGGCGCCCGCAGCGTCCTCGACCGCTTCCAGCAGGTCGAGCCCGTCGTCCTGTTCACCGTCGACGGCTACCGCTACGGCGGCAAGGAGCACGACCGCCGCGACACCGTCGCCGAGCTCCGCGCCGAGCTGCCCACCCTGCGCGCCGTCGTGCACATCCCCCTCCTCGGCACGCCCGCCCCCGAGGGCGCCCTCGACTGGTCCGCCCTCACCGCGGCGGCCACCGAGCCCGTCTTCGAGCCGGTCCCCTTCGACCACCCCCTCTGGGTCCTCTACTCCTCCGGCACGACCGGCCTCCCCAAGGCCATCGTCCAGTCCCAGGGCGGCATCCTCCTCGAACACCTCAAGCAGCTCGGCCTGCACTGCGACCTCGGCCCCGAGGACCGGTTCTTCTGGTACACCTCCACCGGCTGGATGATGTGGAACTTCCTCATCTCCGGGCTGCTCACCGGTACGACCGTCGTCCTCTACGACGGCAGCCCCGGCCACCCCGACACCGGCGCCCAGTGGCGCATCGCCGAGCGCACCGGCGCCACCCTGTACGGCACTTCCGCTGCCTACGTCATGGCCTGCCGCAAGGCCGGGGTCCACCCGGCCCGCGACTTCGACCTCTCCGCCGTGAGGTGCGTGGCCACCACCGGCTCTCCGCTCCCGCCCGACGGCTTCCGCTGGCTCCATGAGGAGGTCGCGGAGGACCTCTGGATCGCCTCGGTCAGCGGCGGCACCGACGTGTGCAGCTGCTTCGCCGGCGCCGTCCCCACCCTCCCGGTCCACATCGGCGAGCTCCAGGCCGCCTGCCTCGGTACGGACCTCCAGTCCTGGGACCCGTCCGGCAAGCCGGTCATCGGCGAGGTCGGCGAGCTCGTCGTCACCAACCCCATGCCGTCCATGCCGATCCACTTCTGGAACGACCCCGACGGCAGCCGCTACCGCGACAGCTACTTCGAGATGTTCCCCGGGGTCTGGCGCCACGGGGACTGGATCACGATCACCGACCACGGCTCGGTGATCATCCACGGCCGCTCCGACTCGACGCTCAACCGCCAGGGCGTCCGGATGGGCTCCGCCGACATCTACGAGGCCGTCGAACGCCTCCCCGAGATCAAGGAGTCCCTGGTCATCGGCCTGGAGGAGCCGAACGGCGGCTACTGGATGCCGCTCTTCGTCCACCTCGCCCCCGGCGCCACCCTCGACGACGACCTGCGCGCCCGGATCAAGGCGACGATCCGCGAGGAACTCTCCCCGCGGCACGTCCCCGACGAGATCATCGAGGTCCCGGGCATCCCGCACACCCTCACCGGCAAGCGCATCGAGGTCCCGGTCAAGCGACTCCTCCAGGGCGCCCCCCTGGCCAAGGCGGTCAACCCCGGCTCCGTCGACAACCTCGACCTCCTCCACTTCTACGAGGAGCTGGCCCGCACCCGCGGCTGAGGCCTACGGTCACTGTCAGTGGCCGCGACTACTCTGAGTGAGTAAGTGATCGCAGCACTCAGGGGGAGCCAGCCATGCCACGCAAGAACGACACCGGTACGCACCGCACCCGCACCACCGACAGGCGCCGCATCCTGCGCCGCGAAGTCCCCAGCACCGTCGGCCTGCTGGCCGACGCCGGGGACTTCGCGGCCATGTGCGGCTACCGCAGCTTCACCTTCGACCACCACGCCGACTACGCCGACTACCTCCGCCACGTCGAAGGCCTGCTCCGGTCCCTCGCGGCCCAGGGCATCCACACCACCGTCGCCCTCTTCGATCCAGAGGAGTACGCCGAGTACTGCGGGGAGAACGACCTCGACCCGGACACGGCCGAAACGCGAAGCCGCTTCACCGCGGAGCTGGCCGGCAGCGGCGCCGTCCTGCCCTACACCGGCCAACCCGTCGACGAGCTTCTCCCGCTCCTCGTCGACGAGGCCGTCCGCCAGGCCACCTGGGAGTACGCCACCAGCCTCCTCGCCGAAGTCGGCCACTGCGCGGACTGCGGCGAGGACATCGGCCAGGCCTCCTTCGACCGAGCCGCCGACGCGCTCGAACGGCTCGTGGCCGGCGCCGGCCCGGGCCACCACCACTTCGTCTGCAGCATCCCGACCGAGACGCAGCAGCTCGTCACCGTCCTTCACGCCGACTCCACCGACGACCCGGACACCCCGCCCCGCATCGAGGGCCGCGACCGCCTCGACTTCGTGACGGTCCTGGCCGCGGGCCTCGCCCTCGGCGGACCCGGGGGACTGGTGGTGCGCAGCACCACCGAGGGCCACCGGGACCGGGTCCACGGCTGGCGCCTGGACCGCGGCCGCCTCACCGCACTCTCGGCCGCGGCCGTCTTCAACGCCTACTGCACCGACGCCGACACCGGAGACCCCGTAGCCCCCGAACCGGGCGTCGAATACTGCCCCGGGTACGAGGTCGACGCACCGGGCCCGCACCACTGAAAAGACCGAGGGGCCCTCGCCACCGGCGAAGGCCCCTCGATCCACACCACACCCCCGGCTACTCGCCGGAGAGCACCGCCTGGGCGGCCAAGCGCGCCTCTTCCGCGCTGTCCGCCGCACGAGCGGCCGCCGCGGCGCGCTCGCACTGGGCCAGCGTGTACTTGGCGAGCGTCGCCCGCACGTAAGGAATCGAAGCGGCACCCATCGACAGGGAGGTGACACCCAGACCCGCCAGCACACAGGCCAGCAGCGGATCGGAAGCAGCCTCACCGCAGACGCCGCAGCTCTTGCCCTCGGCCCTGGCGGCGTCCGCCGACATGGCGATGAGGTCGAGCAGCGCGGGCTGCCACGGGTCCTGCAGCCGCGAGACCGCGCCCACCTGCCGGTCGGCGGCGAAGGCGTACTGCGCGAGGTCGTTCGTCCCCAGCGACAGGAACTCGACCTCCTGCAGGATCGAACGTGCCCGCAGCGCGGCGGAGGGGATCTCCACCATCGCTCCGAACTTCGCCCGCAGCCCGGCCTCCCGGCAGGCCTCGGCGAAGGCCCGGGCGTCCGTCCGGTCCGCCACCATCGGGGCCATGACCTCCAGGTAGACCGGCAGGCCCTCGGCCGCCTTCGCCAGCGCGGTCAGCTGCGTGCGCAGCACGTCCGGGTGGTCCAGGAGCGAGCGCAGCCCGCGGACGCCCAGCGCCGGGTTCGGCTCATCGGCCGGAGTCAGGAAGTCCAGCGGCTTGTCGGCGCCGGCGTCGAGCACGCGCACGACGACACGACCCTCGGGAAAGGCTTCGAGCACCTTGCGGTAGGACTCGATCTGCTTCTCCTCGGACGGCGCCTTCTTGCTGTCGTCCAGGAACAGGAACTCGGTGCGGAACAGACCCACACCCTCGGCCCCCGCCTCGACGGCCGCCGGCACGTCCGCGGGACCGCCGATGTTGGCCAGCAGCGGCACCTTGTGACCGTCGGAGGTCGCACCCGGGCCGGACGAGGCGGCCAGAGCCGCCTTGCGCTCGGCGGCCGCGGCCGCCAGCTCGGCCCGCTTCTCCGGCGAGGGCTCGACGAACAGGTCGCCCGTGCTGCCGTCCACGGCGATCAGGGTGCCCTCGGCGATCTCACCGGCACCCGGCAGCGCCACGATCGCCGGCACGCCCAGCGCCCGCGCGAGGATCGCGCTGTGGCTGGTCGGCCCGCCCTCCTCGGTCACGAAACCGAGGACGAGCGCCGGGTCGAGCAGAGCCGTGTCGGCGGGGGCCAGGTCCCGCGCGATCAGGACGTACGGCTCGTCGCTGTCGGGCACACCGGGCATCGGCACGCCGAGCAGCCGCGCGACGATGCGGTTGCGCACGTCGTCCAGGTCGGCCACCCGGCCGGCCATGTACTCCCCGGCTCCCGCGAGCAGGTCCCGGTAGGCGGCGAACGCGTCGTACACCCCACGCTCGGCGGTGCTGCCGACCGCGATCCGCCGGTCGACGTCCGCCATCAGCTCGGGGTCCTCGGCGATCATCGCCTGGGCCTCGAGCACGTGCTGGGCCTCGCCGCCGGCCAGCTGGCCACGCGCGATCAGATCGGCCGCCACGGCACTCACGGCCTGACGGGCGCGCCCCTGCTCGCGCTCCGCCTCGTCCGCGGTGATCTGCCTGGCCGGCGGCTCCAGAACCGCCGTACCCATGTGCCGCACCTCGCCGATCGCCACACCGTGGCTCACGCCGACGCCTCGCAGCGTTGTCTCCATTTCACCCGTCTCCGATTGAGCGGCGGGCCGAGCCGCCGCGATGGATGTCCCACTCGCCCCTGCGGGCGGAAGCGTCACTGCCAGCTGAAGAGCGCGTCGTCGGCCTTCACATCGCCCGACTCGACGAGGTCGGAGAGGGACTCGGCCGTCGCCTCGAGCGCCACGACGGGGCAGATCGGAGACTTGCCGGCGACCTCGACCGCAGCGGGGTTCCAGCGGATGACGGCCTGGCCGCGGGTCACGGTGTCGCCCTTGTTCACGAGCAGCTCGAAGCCCTCGCCATTGAGCTGGACCGTGTCGATCCCGAGGTGCGTGAGTACGCCGTGGCCCTCGCCGTCGACGACTACATACGCGTGCGGGTGCAGGGAGACGACCACACCATCGACGGGGGACACCGCCTCCGAGGGCTCGCGCACGGGGTCGATAGCGGTGCCGGGTCCCACCATCGCGCCGGAGAACACCGGATCGGGCACTGCCGCGAGTCCGATGGCGCGCCCGGCGAGTGGGGACGTCACGCTGGTCATGGGGCCTCCCAGGGATGGAGCTCTTCGTGTCGCCGTCACTATCTGTCGCGAACGGCGTACTCGTCAGAAGGATAAGTCACAAGATGTTCGGGTTCGCCCGATGTTGGTGCCGATCCGGGCTGGCCCTTCGGCACGGAGACTAGTGGACTAGACCGGTGGACTAGACCATACGCTGAATCGATTTGCTTGGGCACCCCCGGCGTTGTACTGTCGTGACTCCCGCCAGGACGCATCGTGTGAACTTCTCGCGAACGGCCGATGGACGGGACCTCCCTCTTGAGTATCGATCTTGATCCCAACCCTTCTTCCGTATGGCCTTTTCGGTAATGCGGTGAGTGGTCAGGCAGACGGAAAGTTGCTGATAGAGTCGGAATCGCCGGAAAGGGAAACGCGAAAGCGGAAACCTGGAAAGCGCCGAGGAAGTCGGACACGAAAGAGTCTGATAGAGTCGGA